>NZ_JACHGJ010000009.1 GCF_014207565.1 Spirochaeta isovalerica
TTTTATTGAGTTTCATACAAGACTCCCTGAGATGATATAGATTAATTATATATTAGCATATAATTTTCCGAATTTGTATAATTTTGAAATATAACGTCGCCATAACGAGCCGACTCGCTTCTGTAGCGCAGCGGAAGAATTGGCGCTGCATTTGCCTCAGAGCGAAGCGGCGAGCAGATGCTGTGCCAAAGACTCGGTCTCTGTTCATGGCTTTGTTATATAGAGTTTACATATCAATCCCTTTTATTTGAAAGAGATGAAGTATTTTTCTTATTGTCATTGATAATTTATTACTTGGTTCATTGGATATATATTTAAGATAAGGAGTCGTACTATCATTAGGTAAATTATAATTACTACGTAATTTTGAAATAATTATATTTAGTGCAATTTTACCATCAACAACTGATGTCGGATCTTCGTCCCATTTTGTTTCCCACTGAGATTTGCTATTATATACTGTATTATCTATAAAAGTATCATTCAATTCTGTTTTTAAACCAGTTTGAATAATTGATTCCCAATCTGTTTCGGACTTTATTGTTTTAAGATTCAGGATTTTACCGACATGTTTTTTTATTTTATCTTCTATATTTAATAATGCCAGTTTTTTAATGCTAATATCTTTATTATCATCAATTACAGAATTTATTATTGTTTCAATATCTTCCAGTTTAATATCATCTTCTTCCAAACCATAAGCATTTCTATTATTATAGATCCAATTATAAATTGACTCAGCATCTATAAGAGAATTCTCCAATTCATGCATATCAATGCATAGAAATGAGTTAATAAAAAAAGGTTCATCAATTTGCTTCAATTCTTCAATAGAGTCAATACTATCACCATCAACTAAGAATACGACCTTTGTATCAGAAAGTTCATTTTTAACATCCTGGATATTCTTGTATATTTTGATAACTTCATCACAAGAGCCTGCAGATCGTATTTCAATACCATTTAACGCAGAAATCTTTTTGAAAAGTTGCTTATCAGTATCACCTTCAACATAAAGAATATATTGATTATACTGGCTAATATCATATTTTATAAATGAATCATTGATATCATTATTTATAAGTTTACTTACACCTTCATTTATAATGAAATTCTCACCTTCTTTTTCATTGAGTCGCATTAAATATTTGGAATGGGTTAAAAAAATGAAAGTATTAAATTTTATACTTTTGTAATATTTTTCGGACTTCAGAGGTATTTTTACATTTCTAGTTTTCATATACTCAAATAAGTTGTCTTGTTTTGTAAATGAAATAAACTCAATATACAATTTGCGAAGTAATTCTTCATGAAAATGATTTTCAAATTCATCAAGACAGATTATTGAAAATTTTTGTAAATAAATAAGATGAAAAATAGTCAGTAAAGTAGCTTTTTCTCCTGCACTAAAATTTCTTATATCATAATTTTGACCTGATTCAGACTTACCCATAATAAAGAATTCATTCATTGAGTTGTTAGCACTAATTTTTTGAAATCTACTTTTTGGAAACATTAGTTTAAAGATATTAAATGCTGTTTGAAATTGATGATTTCTACTTGGTTTATGTGGAGATATTCTTTCATAAATATGATTTTCAATTATTGTGATATATGCGTTTTTATAAATTTCTTCAGGAAAAAAGAGTGCATCTATAATTCCATTGTTCTTTTTATTATTAATTCTTGCTTTATCAATTCCATAAGTTGTTTCATCAGCTGTTTTATATGGTAATATATATAAAAAAAGAGAATCAGGCTCATCTACATTCCAATATTCACTGATTTTCCCTTCAGAATCATTTGTTTTAAATTCAGGAATATATGAGTCACCATTTTTTTTAGCTTTTAATTCTAAATAATACTCTATAGCATCAATACTATATGTAAATTTTATAGATGCTTTTTTATTATGAAAATAATCATTAAATTCATAACTGACTAATTTTTCAATTTCAGAAAAATTATCATGATCTGATAAATCACTATTTTGATATATATAAACTTGTTCAATGAAGTGGAGGGCTTTAAATAGTGTTGATTTACCACAACCATTTTTTCCTGCAATACACTGTATTTTGTCAGATAGATCAACATTCAGTTTACGGAATCGTTTTACATTTACTATTTCAATATTGATATATTTCATTCTGCCCTCATTTTTATAGTAATATTAGTATACAAATATCTTATTTTAAACAATTTTTCTATATAACATCGCCATAACCTGTTTTCCGTAAATGGCGAGAATCCTGCCTGCGTAGCAGAACAAGCAGGATTCTTGACATAGGAAAATCTGGTTCATGGCTTTGTTCTACAGCGATTTATTTTATTGTTTATTATTCATAATCAACAGTTGCTCGAAAAGTAGTTTCTGAATGTAATTTAATAAATACAATTATAATCGCTAAAATAAATAAAATTGAACCTGATAAATAAAAACTTATTCCAATCCCCCAAATATCCCAAACTGCTCCAATTAGGATTTGACCCAATATTCCGGATATTGAGATAAATATTCTGAATTTAGAAAGCGATTTTCCTATATTTGTAAATAGTGATTTATTGATATGATCATCTGTGTAAATTGTTGTAATATTTGATATCAGTTCGAAAGTGAACCACAATGTAATGATTACTATTAAATTATTAATATTCATCATAGCGATGAGTAAAATAGCTTGAATTAGAAAATTAGTTATTAACATGTTTTTAACAGCAAAAGAACTGAATAATTTATAGACTTTTACTGCTATAAGATTTGAAACACCATATACGATAAAAAATACAACGCCTACATCTTGGATTTTTAAATTATGAGCATCATTTAGGAAAATCACGAATCTATTGATTATTAATGCAATACCAAAAGCTTCTAATGAGTAGATAAAGGTATACTTTTTCAAATTCGTAATATCAATTTGGCTTTCAGTATCTCTTTTCAGCTTCTGTTTTACATTTTTGAGAGAAAATAGAAAAACTGTTGAGATCAGTTCAATCAAACCTGATACAATAAAAATTAAAGGTATATTGTGAGTAAAGATATATAAATATATTAGAGTGAAACCTCCAATTGAAGCTCCGATGGTTCCATACATATTTATTTTTGCAATAAAGGATTTATAATTGTCTTCGGGAATAACTTCTCTATAATAGGGAGTAAGTGAAGTCTGATATATCTTGGCAAAAAGAGATTTAAAGAAAATAAATATATACAATATGTATATACTGTCGAAAACTCCATAGCATGATAGGAAAATAGCAGAACCAATATTTCCAATAATTATTAATTTAACACGATGTACTTTATCACTCAGCGAAGAGAAATAATAGTCAATAACTGTATTTACGATTGCAGGAATTATAAATGCTAATGCTACTGTGAGCATACTTTCTGTTTTATTCCAAACAAGAAAAGATAGAAAAATGAAAATCACGCCTTGGTCAAAGTTACCTAAAAAAACATGCCGGTGTAAAGAACTTATGGTTTTATTTGTTTCTATACTCAATGTGCGGATTCCCCCGAGATTAGTATATCTTTATATTAACACATATACTTTATTATTAAACATATTATTTATTTCTAATTTATTATATCTTTTCAAACTTTCCATTTGGAATTTTCTATGGTTACCATCGGAGGTTAAATTCTCCAATAATAAATTCTTTGCAAGCTTTCTATTTTTATTTTCTATATTGTTAATTATTAAACAATAATATCAATTCAATAAAACGGAGACTATTTCATTCTTACTGATTCTATTTTATTTAACCATAAATCCTTATTTCCGCCGCTGGCGGATTATTATGTTCTGAATTTGTTACCAGAATACACAAAGCATAAAAAATCATCGATCATATCTTGGATCTGTAGAACATAACTTATTATCCAGTTCTCTGAATTTTTGCCCCTAAGCCTATATTCACACGCATATTCTTAAAAATCAAACATTTATCTTGCAATAATTCTGCATAACACTTAACATATGTGTTGTTATATTGAATCTGTATAATAATTGGAGTTTTTATGAACCTTGAGGTTTTTCTCATCCGAAAATGCGGTGTTAATAATAAGAAAGTGTCATATTACTTGCGATGGATAAACAAATTCCAGATTTTTTCAAGATATAACTCTGATTCAAATGATATCTGGAAATTCCAGCAATCCCTAATTGGTCATTACGCCGACTGGCAGATTGAGCAGGCAGCAGAGGCTGCTAAGTTTTTTTTATATTACAGATCAAGCGTCAGTAACATTGATGTAAGCCGGGCTATAAACAACAGGGAGAACTCTGATTCATGGCTGAAGCTATCAAATCAGTATAGAGACGCTCTCAGATTAAAACACCGCTCCTTTCAGACAGAAAAAGCATATCTAAACTGGATACGGTCTTTTAGTTTTTATCTTAAGAAAAAAGATCCCGAGAGTCTGTCAAATTCAGATTTCAAGGATTTCCTTACCTACCTCGCCGTTGAGAAAGGTGTATCCTCATCAACCCAGAATCAGGCATTCAATGCTTTGCTTTTCCTTTATAAATTCATTCTCAATATTGAAGTAACAGATATGGAATGTGCACTCAGATCTTCCAGGGTTCAACGGCTGCCAGTTGTTCTTTCCCAAAGAGAGATAAGAGGAATTTTTGAGAACCTCTCATATCCTTTTAATCTGATGTGTTCGCTAATATATGGCGGTGGATTGAGGCTTGAAGAATGCCTTTCCCTTCGTTTAAAGGATCTGGATTTGGAGAAGGGTATCATAACTGTCGTTATGGGTAAGGGAAACAAGGATCGGCAGACCATGCTGCCGGCTTCTGTACAGGATTCCTTAAAAAAGCATCTTGCTTCTGTAAAAGCTTTGTATAACAAAGACAGAATTAACGATAATCCGGGTGTCCAGATTCCTGTTTCTCTGAAAAGAAAATACCCGAATGCAGATAAAGAGTGGGGGTGGTACTGGGTTTTCCCTTCAAATTCGCTTTGCAAAGATCCCTATTCTATGAATTTGTGTCGCTATCATCGACATCCGTCATCTCTGCAGAAGACTTTTAAAGAAGCTCTCAGGATGTCCGGTGTACCTAAAAAGGCATCAGTCCATACATTGAGGCACAGTTTTGCGACACACCTGCTGGAAGCCGGGTATGATATCAGAACAATTCAGGAATTATTGGGTCACAGTTCTCTGCAGACAACAATGATTTATACTCATGTAGCCGGTAAGAATAAATTGGGCATTATCAGTCCTATGGACAGGGATGATATTATCTGCGAGTCCCGTCCTCTTCCCTACGGTCGTGTCCCTCTTCCGGACTGTCCTCAGCCGGAAGTTCAACTTCAAGAAGCTGCGGTCCGAACTGCCGTATAAGAATAAGCCCCAATGGTGCAGTAAAAACAATAGCCATAACGGCATAAGCCAGGATCTCCTCACCGTGAGCAATTCCCGCTGCCAGGGGGACAGATCCCATAGCTGCTTGAACGGTTGCTTTCGGGAGATAGGAAAAAACGCAAAACCATCGCTCTTTCCAGGAGACGGGTGCAAATAAAACGGAAAATAGAACGCCGGCGGATCGGGCGATCAACCCCAGAAAGATAATAAGCAATCCTTTCAATCCCGCATCGAGTGCAACAGAGATATCAACTGACATACCGATGAGGACAAAAAGAAGGATTTCGGCAAAGACCCAGGCTTTATTGAGATTGTAGGCCAGTTCATGAGCGGCTCTTTCTGATTTTTCCAGCAGGATAAATCCCGTGGTCATAACACCAAGTAGAGCGGCAAGATGCAGCCAGTCGCCGACCTGTACGAGTAGTATCGCCGTCCCCAGAAGGAGTAGTGTTTTTTCTGTAGCCCGGATTCTCTCATGGTTCCGGTTGAAATACCAGACGAGAAAAAATCCGACGATCAGCCCGACGGCAACACCACCTCCGATAGAGAGAGGTATTTGAGCTACCGATTTCAATAGAGAAACGTCGTTTCCTCCGGCGACTCCCAGGAAGATGGTAAATATGGTAATGGCAAAAACATCATCCATAGATGCCCCCGCCAGGATCATGGTGGGGATATCGTTCTTTTTACCGAATCCCCTTTCTTTAAGGTCAAGCATGGACGGGACGACAACAGCCGGCGATACGGCAGCGAGAAGAAATGCGGCGACTCCTGCCACAGCCAGTTCGAACCCTGCGATTTTATGAAAAAGGAACATGAGAAAAAAACCTTCAGACAGGCAGGGAATAAATGAGAGCAGAACTGCCGGCAGGCCCACTTTTTTCAATGTTGCCCTGCTGATTCCCAATCCCGCTCTCAACAATATGACAATCAGGGCAAGGGATTTGAAAAAGGGAGAGATTTCCCAGATCACTTCGGGAAAAACAGACCTGTAAAAATAGGATAAGGCTATTCCGAGTAGAGTCATGCCCAGAACGGAAGGGAGTCCCATTCTGGTGAAAAGCTTTCCTGTAAGCCATCCGCCAATAAGAATCAGAACAATCAGAAAGTTTAGGGTCATACTTACATACTATGACAGAACGGTCTGGTTTCGTCCTGCGTTTTTTCCTCTATAAAGTGCAATATCCGCCAGATTTATACATTCTTCAATAGTCTGGTTCTCTCGATACCGGGATACGCCGAGTGTAATAGAAACGGGTATATTTTCATTTTTATATATGAATTTATGGTCAAGGACGGCCAGTCTGAGCTTCTCTGCTGAGATTTCACCGCCTTCAGCTTCTGTTTCCGGGAGGAGAATGAGAAACTCTTCTCCTCCCCATCGGCAGCATAAATCCTGTTCCCGAAGTTTGGTTTTGAAGATTTCCGAAATTGCGACGAGAACATAATCTCCGCATTCATGGCCATATTTGTCGTTTATTCCTTTAAAAAGATCAATATCGAGGAGAATAAGCGAAAAAGACTTACCTCTTCTGGTGCTCCTGACAGCTTCAATGTGAATTTCTTCAAGCATTTTTCTTCTGTTAAAGAGCCCTGTTAAAGAATCTGTTCCGGCTAACTCCCTCAAGAGGTTTTCATATTTTTTCCTTTCCGAAACATCTCTGACTATACTGAAAAAATACTGAGGATTTCCCTTCTTATCCGTAACAAGCGTAACATCGTTTTCCCCATATAACAGCGTTCCGTCTTTTTTCTTGAACACCCGCTCGTAGATGGGAAGATGCTTTCCCTGAGCCAGCGCTTTTTTAACGATCAGGCTTTCGCCCACTTCATGTTCGGCAATAAACAAATCAGCTCTTTTCCCTTCGATTTCGCTTTTCTCATAACCGAGCATTTCTGCAGCTCTCTGATTGACTTCACGATGGGTCCCATCCATATTGATGAGAAAGACAGCGTCATTTGTCCTGTCGAACAGAGCATTATATCGTTTTTCAGTTTCTTCCAGTTTCCTTATCCGCTCAAGAAGCTGACTGATTTCTTCCCGGGTATACTCTTTCATATTAAATATATTATATGTCAAATGGCATCTAACTTGCCAACAAGCCTATCCGCCCTTATCATATCCTCTATGAAGATCCGCTTTAAACTCGTTCTGCTGGCTTTTATCTATATAACCTGCATCGGGACAATTTCATTGATGGCAATAAGCAGCCGTATAAGAGGCGATAAGATTCAGGCTTCGCTCGATCTCGGCGTGGAATTGCAGCTGCGTTCCCGCGATGTTCAAAGCCATATGAAAGATATCGTTTTCGATCTGTTTGCACCAAAGGTCTATAATCAACTGCGTTCCCTGACGTTCTCTCCCCGCTCCGCTGTTACGTTGACCCAGTGGAAGGAATCTTTGCGGGATTACAATAGAACGTTCGAACAGTTTATGGAACTGGACCATTTCTATAAAAGCGGAGATTCTCTTATCAGAGACCAGTACCTGACCGCTATTACAATGAATGAAAGAGCAAACGATATGCTTACCCGTATGGAGGAGAGGTTAATCCTGCTCCGAGGCCAATACAGGACTGTTGATAATCTGTACAATCAAATGCAGAAGGATGAATCTCTCATCCCCTTTTTTACGGAATTCCAGGAAACCTCCTATTACTTCAAAAATAATTTTGAAAGTTTCATGAATTACTTTATCGGATCTCTTAAGAAAGAGGGGGTTCGAATTCAAAGGGAGCTGAATGTTTTTCTCATCGTTACCATTGGCATTACCCTGATTCTTTCCGTACTTTTCACATTACTTCTTTCCAGAGATCTGGTTAATAAGCTGAGAGTTGTCGAAAGTTCGCTAAGACAGGTCGCGAAGGGAAATTTCTCAGTCAAAGTCGATATCAAATCCAATGATGAGTTTGGGGAGTTCTCTTCCACTCTCAATGAATTGCTGGCGGAACTGAAAGAAAACGTCAACAGCATTCTCAATCTGACCAGAGATATCGGAGGAAATATTGCTGACAACTCCGATATCCGGGATCTCTATGGTATTGTGGCTACTGCCGTCGTAGAAGATACGAGCGCCGATTCCGTTCTGATACTTCGTTCTGATAGAGAAGCCGGTTATACCATAGAAGCTGAGAAAGGTCAGTCCCTTGATGATTATGAGAAGGAGAGAATCCTGGGCCATTTCTCTGAAAAAGTTCTGAGGCGTCAGACTCAGGTTCTGCTCAACGAGGCTTCCGATGTTCTCGGTTGCCCGGAAGTCCGCACCCTTTTCGCGGTGCCTCTTCTTCTCGACGGAAAATCCTTCGGATATCTGGTTTCCATGAAGCGCGGACAGAACGAGGCATTTTCCGATCTGGGAATCACGCGCCTGGCGACCTTCGCCGAATACGCCTCTCTTACAATCAATAATTATTTTCAGCTTCAGGAACTCCTCGAAATCCGCGATGCCCGGTATCAGGCTCTCCAGTCCCAGGTTCAGCCCCATTTTCTTTACAATATTCTTGGGGTCATACTCGGTTTAAACCGGACGGGAGAGCAGGAAAAGATAACAGAGACTGTTACGGCATTAAAAAATATGCTCCGTTACATTCAGTCCCAGAACAACTGGACTTCCCTGGAAGAGGAGTGCCAGTTTATCGAGCAGTACTGTCTCCTTCAGAAAATCCGTTTCGGTGATCGCTTCAATTACAAAATTTCCATCGATGATATTTCCCGGCACATTCAGATACCCCGCCTTCTGCTCCAGCCCTTAGTGGAGAATTCCGTTATTCACGGGATTGAGCCTATGGAAAAAGATGGCAGCCTGGAACTGATTTGCGAAGGAATCCGTTTCCATGGAGAATACAGCTCCAGTCTGACAATTAAAGATAACGGCATGGGATTTGATACTTCGGAAATGGATAAAAAATCGAATGTCGGATTAATGAACGTCCAGCAGAGATTGAAAATAGCCTTTCCCGAATCTGTTTTCCAGATGGAAAGCACTATCGGAGAAGGCACCACGGTAAGGATATCCCTATGAAGATACTCATAGCCGATGATGAGATATATGTGCGGGTTGAATTGAGGTCTCTACTTGAAGACCTGGTCCCCAGCGCCGAAATAATCGAAGCAGGAAACGGGACGGAACTGGACAATGCCCTGCAGGAGGATTATTTCAATCTTGTATTTCTGGATATCCGTATGCCGGGAGCCTCGGGTCTCGAGGTCCTGGAAAAAAACTTTAAAAGGCATCAGAACACGGTGTTTATAATTGTTTCCGGTTATTCGGACTTTGAATATGCCCGGAAAGCCTTGCGTCTCGATGTTACGGAATATATGCTGAAGCCTGTTGACCGGAAAGAGCTGTCTGAAGTTCTGGGTAGAGTCATTCCTCTGGTTGAACTCCATCGCTCAGAAGAGAAAGATATATCTTCAAGGCTCATTCGGGATGCTGAAACCATCATCTACAAGCGCTACAAAGAAGTGATCGGCGTCGCCCAGATTGCCGACGAGCTGCATGTGTCACCCAACTATCTCAGCTCCCAGTTTAAAAAACAGAAGGGAATGACCCTTACGAGTTACATTACCGATCTTCGTCTGAAAACAGCCTCGGAGATGCTTAAGCTTCCGGGGGCCAATATAAAAAACATTTCCGAATCCCTGGGATACCAGAGCAGCCGCCATTTTGCAAGGCTTTTCAAAGAGAAGTTCGGATGTACACCTTCGGAGTATTCGGAAATGAGCCGAGTGTAGAATTTTGCACCTTTCCGTAGATTCCCGTCCTATCCCGTTTCAAAATAGCGGTGGTAGAATTCACTTATCAAAACAAAAAAGGAAGTGTCAGATGAAGAAAATTTTAACACTGGTTTTAGCTCTTTCTCTTACTGCCGGATTGATGGCAAGCGGTCAGCAGTCTGAACCGAAAGGCGATCAGCCTTTGAAAATCGTTCTTTTGGTAAAAAGTCTCGGTAACGGATTCTTTGAAGCTGTTGCCGATGGCGGTAAAGAAGCGGCAGCTGAACTCGGAAATGTAGAATCCATCTACCAGGGTCCAAGTACAGCAACGGCAGAAGGTCAGATCGATATAATCGAATCTCTTATCGCTCAGAAAGTAGACGGAATCGCAATTTCCGCTAACGACAGAGACGCCCTAATCCCCGTAACCAAAAAAGCTATGGCCGCTGGAATCAAAGTCATATCTTTCGACTCGGGTATCGCTCCTGCCGGTAGAATTGTGGACCTCATCCCCTCTGATGCCGAACTGATCGGACGCCAGCAGGTTCAGCTTATCGCCGAACTGACAGGATACAAAGGACAGATCGGTATTCTTTCCGCGACATCCCAGGCGACAAACCAGAACCTCTGGATCGAGTGGATGTTCGAAGAAATCAAAGATCCCAAATATAAAGATATGGAAATCGTAGAAGTTGTTTACGGCGATGACGCGGCAGACAAGAGCTATCGCGAAGCAGTGGGCCTTATGCAGAAGTATCCCGGATTGGCCGGAATTATTTCACCCACGACTGTTGGTGTTCTCGCGGCTTCCAAAGCGATCGAAGACGAAGGCATGAAAGGCAAAGTACAGATTACCGGTCTCGGACTCCCCTCTGAAATGCAGCACTACGTGGAAAACGGAACCTGCGGACAGATGGCTCTCTGGAACCCTGTTGACCTCGGATATACCTCCACGATGATCCTCGAAGCCCTGATTACAGGAAAAGTTGACGGTAACGTAGGAGACAAAATCTCTGTAGGCAGAATGGGAACAGTTACGGTCGGCAAAGACGGCGTATCCATTATGGGCACACCTTTCGTATTCAACAAAGACAACATAGCCACTTACGCGGCAATGTTCTAAGAGCTCCTTAATTTTCAAGCATAATTTAATGTACGGGATGTCCGGTTTCATAACCGGGCGATCCCTGTTTTTACTCTTTATATATTGCGTCATCAGGTGGAGAATATCCTGAAGGGGGAAGATTTTGTCAGAGAATATATTGGAATTGAGAGGAATAACCAAATACTTTCCGGGGATCAAGGCGCTTGATGGTATCGATCTGAATATTCGGGAAGGAGAAGTTCACGCCCTGATCGGAGAAAACGGTGCGGGGAAATCGACACTGGTTAAGATCCTGACCGGCGTTTACACTCCCACTGCGGGCAAACTGATCTACGATGGTCAGGACGTGTCCTTCCGCAACGCCCTGGAAGCCCAGGAAATGGGCATTACGGCCATCCATCAGGAAGCCTCCATGTTTCCTGAATTATCGGTGGCGGAAAACATTTTCATGGGGCATCACATTAAAGAAAAAGGGGCTCTCAACTGGAAGGCCATGAGGCATCAGACCCTTGAGCTGATGAAAAAGATGGAAATAGACATCAATCCCGATACCCCTGTAAAAAGTCTGGGAGTGGCCCAGCGGCATATGGTGGAAATAGCCAAAGCTCTGTCCATCGATGCCAAAGTCGTGATTATGGACGAGCCGACTTCGGCGCTGACCCTGCGGGAAGTGGAAGAGCTGTACACCATAGTCAGACAGCTTAAAAAAGAAAATAAAGCTATCATCTTCATCTCCCATAAATTCGAGGAGATTCAGGAAATCTGTGACAGCTTCACAGTTCTGAGAGATGGAAAATATATCGGAGAAGGAAAGGTCGCCGATACGAGCATCGACGAAATCGTTACCATGATGGTCGGACGAAGCCTTGATCAGATGTTCCCCAAGAAGGAAGCACATATTGGAGAGACCGTACTGAAAGTTGACAATCTGACCCGCTACGGAAGCTTCCGGGACATTTCCTTCGAGCTGAAAAAGGGCGAGATCCTGGGTTTTTTCGGCCTGGTCGGCGCGGGAAGAACCGAAGTTATGCGCACAATTTTCGGAATAGATAAAAAGGACGAGGGAACCGTGCTTCTTAAGGGAAAGGAGCTGAAAATTCACTCCCCGGCTCAGGCCATGAGAAAAGGTCTGGCCTATGTCCCCGAAGACAGACAGACCCAGGGCGTGATTCTGGAACAGAGTCTGACCCGCAATATTACACTGCCCATTATCGATAAAATCAGCAAACTGGGAAAAGTGAGCCGCAAGAAAGAGAAGCAGGCGACGGGAACCTACGGACGGATGATGGAAATCAAGGCTGCGGGATGGCACGTCAACGCCGATACGCTTTCGGGAGGGAACCAGCAGAAAGTGGTTCTGGCCAAATGGCTGGCCACGGAACCGGAGATACTCATTCTCGACGAGCCGACGAAAGGGATCGATGTGGCGACCAAAGCGGCGGTCCACGAATTCGTCTCCGAAATGGCCGGAAAGGGACTGGCGGTTATCATGGTGTCCTCCGAGCTGCCGGAGATCCTGGGGATGAGCGACCGCATTATTATCATGCACGAAGGGGAAAAAACCGGAGAATTGTCCCGGGCGGAAGCCACTTCGGATAAAGTTATCAAAGCCGCCACAGGACACAGGGAGGAAGTACGCTCATGAACGCGTTAAAAGAGATGTTGAAGAAAAGGGAAGCGACTCTGATCCTTCTTATCGTAGTTCTGGCCGTTGCCGTCAGCACCAGGGCTCCGGGTTTTTTGAAAGGCGATAATATTTCCCGCATCGTCAACGATACGTCGATTCTGATCATGGTTGGCATCGGTCAGTTTTTTGTCATTCTGACGGGAGGAATCGATCTGTCGGTCGGTTCGGTAATAGCTTTTTCGGGAATGGCGGCCGCCATGATGAACCAGAGTTCGCCGGGAACACCGGTCATATTAATTTTGCTGGCGGGAATGGCCATAGGCCTTCTTCTCGGTTTGTTTAACGGTGTCATCGTGGCTTACGGCAAAGTGCCGCCTATAATCGCCACTCTGGGTACCATGAGTATTTTCAGAGGTTTTACTTTTGTTCTCAGCAAAGGCCAGTGGGTCACCGCCCACGAAATGTCTGAGTCCTACATGAGCATACCTCACGGTCATTTTCTGGGATTGAGCAATCTCATCTGGTCGGCAGTTCTAGTCAGCGTCCTCCTCTTCTTTTTCAGCCGGTATACGCGTAGCGGAAGGGAGATATATGCGATCGGGGGAAATAAGACCGCTGCGAAGTTTGTCGGTGTCAGCGAAAAGAAAGTGAATCTTATCATCTTTTCCATGAGCGGACTCCTTTCCGGGCTGGCAGGAGTCATGTGGACGGCCCGATATGCGGCGGCTGTTAACGAAACGGCCACCGGTTTCGAACTGATGACCGTGGCAGCCTGCGTTCTCGGAGGAGTGAATATAGCCGGAGGAGCCGGTGCGGTACCGGGAGTGATTCTGGGAGCCCTGTTCCTCGGAATCATAAACAACGCCCTTCCGGTCGTCAACTTTTCACCCTTTTACCAGATGTTCATACAGGGCTTTATCGTTCTGGCCGCCATGTTTATCAACACAATAATGGATAAGCGGAGCGAGAAAAAAATGCTGAAGAGGAGAGCCTGAGATATGGAAATTGATAAAACTCTAGCCAGTTCTGATCGACTGGTGGACGAAAATAAAAGGTTGATTTCGAAAATCGGAAGTCTGCTGGCCCGTTGGGAAGGAATTCTCGTACTAATTATCATTGGTATGGTTATCGTATTTTCCAATATTACGCCCTACTTTCTCGATTATTTTAATCTTATGAACGCCACGTTCACTTTTATGGAAAAAGCGGTTCTCGCCCTGCCGATTATATTTATCATTCTCAGCGGTGATATCGATATTTCCGGAGCGGCCATTATCGCTCTATCGTCGTTTTCCATGGGATTTGCCTCTTCCCATGGCGCCGGAACCGCACAGGTCGTGATAACAGGATTGGCTGTCGGGGCTCTCGCGGGAGCGTTCAATGCCGTTTTCATCATAAACTTCGGTATTCCCGCCATTGCTGTGACCCTGGCGACGCAGTCCTTTTTCAGAGGAATTTCCCAGGCGATACTGGAAGACCAGGCTTACACTCACTATCCCGAATCATTCAGCTATTTCGGTCAGGGTTATATTCCGGGAACGATTATCCCCTTCGAATTGATATTCTTTCTCGTTCTGGCAGGCATCTTCGCTTATGTCCTCCACTTCACCTCTTACGGGCGCAAGCTTTATGCTATCGGCAACAGCGCTACGGCTGCCCGGTTTTCCGGTGTGCCAGTAAACCGTATCCGCTTTACCAATTTTGTTCTTCACGGCCTTTTTGCCGGTATCGTCGCGGTTCTTCTCACATCCCGTATCGGCAGCACCAGGCCGAACATTGCCAACGGTTGGGAACTGGAAGCCATAACTCTGGTCGTTCTCGGCGGCGTTTCCATTACGGGAGGAAAGGGAAGCATTGTCGGTGTTATCCTCTCCATCTTCCTGATCGGCTACCTGAAGTTCGGAATGGGTCTGATCAATCTTTCGGCCAAAGTCATGATTATAACAACGGGATTCCTGCTGATTACAGCTGTTCTGATTCCTGTTATCATAGATGCGGTCGGCAGGAGAAACAAGCTGAAAATGCAGCGGAGAAGAGGATGAACGTATGGAGCGAATCGCTTTTAAGATGAAACTGAAACCGGGCTTTGAAGAGGAGTACCGCAAGCGCCATGACGCCATCTGGCCCGAGCTTATTGATCTTCTCAAAGAGCAGGGCATTGAGGATTACTCCATATTCTGGGATCAGGAGACCAACTATCTGTTCGGGGTCCAGAAAGTTTCAGAAGGTGAAGGAAGCCAGGATCTGGGGAGTAATCCCGTTGTGCAGAAATGGTGGGAATACATGGCGGATATTATGGAGGTAAACGGAGATAATTCACCGGTTACCATTCCATTAAAGGAAGTTTTTTACCTGAAGTAGGAGATTCCGGGAAAAAGAGAGGAGCGGAAAATATCACGGGCATGGATATTTCTTCTCCTCTTTTTTTTTCCCCTTTATATAAAATGTATTACAATTGAGTCAAATGCTGAAAAATGTCTTGCTTATCACTGCACTTGTTTCCGCTTTATTCTCCCTGAACAGTGAACCTCTTACCATCTCAACAATTGAAGGGTCGCCCGTTTCCGATATCTGTTCAATGATAATCAGGGATATTTACGAAAAAGCCGGGTTGGAAATCACTATCGTACCCATGCCTGCCGTACGGGCCACGTCCGAGTCGACGGCGGGGAAGATAGATGGGGAGACACATAGAATTGAGGCATATGGAGATAAACATGAAGAGCTTCTGATCGTCCCCTTCTCCTATTACAGCATTGATACGAATCTTTTTACCCAGCAAAACAACCCCGCGGCAGGAAAAAGCCTGAGCGAACTTTCCGATTACAAATTCGTTATTCTCAAAGGCGTCAGTCAATCACAGGAACTGACCAGAGGATTTCCCCGCGTTCAGGAGTTCGAAGACTCTGAAACGATGATCCGTTTTCTGATGATAAAACGGGCGGACTTTGCCATACTGAGCCGCCTCCATGGTATGGAGGTTCTGAAAAAGTTGAGGGCTGACGACATCATTCCTCTGGAACCGCCTGTTGATGAAACACGACTCTATCATTATGTCCATAAAAAGCACGGAGATCTCGTTCCCCTGCTGATGAAGACCATGAAGGAAATGGAACAATCGGGAGAACTGGCGGAAATTATCCGGCGGGCAGAAGAAGAAGTAACGGGAACCGACTGGTAGGAACCGGCGTTCTTTTTGTCAACGTCGGAGACAGATCCCACGGTTACCGACATTTCGATAATCTGGAGGGAATCGACCTTCCCCCTATGGATTATCAATTGAGAAAGAGGATGTCTCATTTTTCTTGACACCGCCCTGCCGGAGTTTTATAGTAAATTTATGGATACATTAGTTATAAAAGACTACTACGAAAAAGCAGGTCATTCAAAAGAGGATGGAATTAAAGCTGTTTCTGTCGTCGATTCTTTCCAGAACCGGTCGTCGGGAGAGATCGCCTCACTGGGGAAATGCTCTGTCAAAGAGATGAAATCCTATATTGCCGCCCTGACAGATCAAGGGAAGTGCGACACTTTTTCTCTTCTTGCTCTGGCACGAGCAGCCTATTTATCGGGCAACAGGGAACTTTACATCTATTTTACGCAAATCCTTGAAAGAGAAAACATCATCAGTAATCTCCGGTCACATATGGAAACCGTTCTGGGTGTGGATATAGCCGGTCAGATTTTCGACAGCCTGACAAATCCTGCAACAGGCGCCCCTCCGGAAGAAGCGGTTCAATGGACGCAGAATCTTATAGACAAAATGGATGAAACACTGAGCGACGAGGAATGCCGTACAGCCCTGACAGCCAATGCCCATGGAATCCCCCCCGAAGCTTTTACAAATGAGGCTGAGTTGTTCAATAAAGCCCCCGGTCTGGAAGCCTATCTTGCCGATGCTCATAAAAGATCGGTAGCCACGCTACAGGAACATGCCGATACGGGGAAAGTCTGGTTTGAACAGATTATAACCCAGCCTGTTGTCGATTTTGTCGCTTCCCATAAAGAAGTGCTGGGAGGCGTTCTGGAAGAGAGTAAAATCTACTGGACCAAAATTCCCTACGATACGGTTGCCTGGCTCAATGAAAAGGAAAGCGATAAAAAGCGCTACTACGCCTGTCATTGCCCTATGGCACGGGAAGTCCTGCTGCACGAAGGCGAGACGATTCCCGGGAAATGGTGCAACTGCACAGCCGGATTCGTCCAGCAGAGATTCAACGCCATTTTCGGAGAAACGGTAAAGGTGGACCTTCTCGAATCGGTACTGGCGGGAGATGAGCGCTGCCGCTTTGCGATCAATGTTCCGGAGAAGTTTTTATCCCGTAACGCTTAAAGAAATTCCTGACTCCCGGAAGCTCCTCGGCGAGAAGAGATTTATGCTCACGCAGAAAAGATTTCAATTCAGAGCGAGTCTGTTCGCTCAGGAGTTCGCTCTGCTCCATCTCAAGAAACAGGATATTCCGGCTGAGACTGTTAAAAATCATAAGACTGAGATAGACATGATTTCCGAACAGAGCTTCGATCACCTCTGAATAATCATTCCTGAAATTGGAAATCATAAAAACTTTCCCGTCTGCCGCGATATCGAAGGCCCTCTCGGGAACGGCTCTCCAGATTTCCGCATCGGCTTCCGAGTAGTAGACCCGGCAGCCTTCCAGTACAAGAGGGCTGTAGGTATAGACAAGAATATCCACCCCTTCCCGTCCTCTCCTGGCAATTAAATCCTTCAACTCCCCAAGGACTTCTTCGAAGCCTACAATGACGACAACGCTTTCCGCATCTTCGAGGATCTGAAGAGCCTTCCCCACAGCCTGCTCATAGGAATCGAGCCGCGCGATCCGGTACTCGCTGTTCTTTCTCTCCAGTTTTTTCAAGCCCTCTTTAAGCTCCCGGCTCCGGGATTTGAATTCCATTTCCCTGACATTGAGATATTCCTCAACAGGAACGGGGTGAATCAATTGCGTTCCGGCGCTTTTATCCATCCGCACGAGCCCTTTATGTTCAAGACTCCTCAGCGCTTTGTAGATATTGGCGGTCGGTTTGTTGAGATTATGGGACAGACGGTACCCCGTAATGCCAGGCTCTCCCAGAAGGGCGATGTAGACCGCCGCTTCCAGACGGGAGAGTCCGAAATCCATCAGTTTATCAATCATATACTATCAGCTGTTTCCCTTGAAGTAGAGATAAGCCAGTACTCCGGCGGCAATGAGAGCGCCGAAGCCGAGGACCGCCAGGGTGATTTTAACTGCTGACCAGGGCCTGTTCCCCTGCACTTCACCGGTTCGGGCATTAACCATGAAGTTATAGACCTTGTCCTTGAATTTATAGGCGCTGATCCAAACGGGCAGAAGTATATGCTTGAAGGTAATGTCATCATAGGAACTGCTTTTCGATGAGATGCGCTGCTCGTCACCGCCGATATCCCGCCTAATGGTTCTATCTATGACCGGAGCCATTCTTTCCTTGGCCTTGCCGAAGCCTTCCTCCAGATTGACCGAATAGCTTTCCACCTGGAAGCCCGAGAGATAATCTTCTTTGAAAGGGACCAGGTTCTCCAGATCCCAGGGCTCCAGAGCTTCGGTGTATTTGGGAAGCATATTGCCGGAACCGCAGATCAGTATATCGTCAAAGCTGTTTCTGACCGTACCTGAAGCGAAGGACCAGCGCGTATGGCGGACCTGACGGGTTTTGGTTACAGTTTTGCCGTCCACCTGTTCCGTGTAGGTTTCGGTGGTGTAGTAGTAATCGCCCCGCTGGCCTCTGTAGCTCGTCGTCGTTTCCGAATCATATGTCCAGTAGGGTGAGTACATTCCCCTCAAGCCGTCCATTCTGGCGAATTCCTTGAGCTTGTTGGGAGCGAACCATCGCTTCTTCAGCCAGACTTTAAAGTTTTCAGCTGCTTCCTTTTTGCTGATCTTAAAGGGCAGAAGAGACTGGGGGGCGATTTCCTTGACCGACCGGGTCTGCCCCGATAGATGGGTTCCGCAGAAAACGCATTCTCCCGCTGTTTTATTTTCGCCCAGACTGACTATAGCCCCGCAGTTATCACACTTTACGGAGACCATATCAAGAGTTGCGGCTCCGTTCAGGTTTTCCTCCATCTTCCGGAGTTGGCTCAGATAATCATTTTCTGTTATTTCAACCGTTTCATCAGTTTCAATGGTATTTTCCGTACCGCAGTAGGGGCACTTCAGGGCATTCTGTCCCGGTTCGAATTTTAAATCGGCCCCGCAGTTGCTGCAGGGAAATTGGCCTGTATTTTCACTCATGATGCTTCCTTCCTTTTTTAAAGAAATATATTCAATCCCCTATTGCGGCGGCAGTGGAGGCGGGACCTGTCCGAATAGGGAACTGAGGTCTCCGACCGATCCCGCGGCGGTCCAGGCCGCCATGCCGTTCTTCCAGACCAGAGACTCTCTTGTCAGCTCTCCGGAAGCGGCTTTCTGAGCCAGCACACTGAGATCGAAGGGGCCGGTCTGCTGCCCGTTGACGGCCACATAATACTGAACACCCGGCGGTACCGGAGGAGGTCCGCCGGCCGGTGCCCCCTGATTCATCTGTTGCTGATTCATGGCCTGACCCATCTGGTTGGCCATGGCGAAACCCATGCCCATTCCGATTCCGCCCGATGCGGTACCGCTCGGATTATTAGCGGCCGCTTCCATGGCATTGGCCGCCTGAAACTGGCTGTACTGGTTGAGATTTCCCAGAATTCCCATACTGGATCTCTTGTCCAGGGCTTCTTCCACAGCAGGAGGCAGAGAGATATTTTCCACCAGCAGTTTGACGAGCTCCAGTCCGTATTCGCCGAACTCGCCGCCGATCTTGCCTTCCATAAACTTGCCCAGCTCATCGTAATTGGCCGCCAGATCCAGAGCAGGTATTTTGCTCTCGCCCAGAGCATCGGTAAACCGGGAAACGACGATATTTCTCAACTGGCCGACAACTTCATCGGTGGTAAAATCCCCGTCGGTTCCCACAACTTCCTTAAGAAAAAGGGACGGATCGGTGACCCGGATGGAATAGGATCCGAAAGCTCTCAGACGAATGGGACCGAATTCCGCATCGCGGAGCATAATGGGGTTCTGGGTTCCCCACTTGAGATCGGTGAATCGCTTGGTGTTGACAAAGTAGACTTCCGCCTTGAAGGGGCTGTTGAAACCGTGAGCCCACCCTTTTAAGGTGGAGAGAATCGGAAGATTCGCTGTGGTCAGTTCATACATACCCGGCTGAAAAACATCGGCCAGCTTTCCTTCATTAATGAATACGGCAGCCTGTGACTCACGAACAGTCAGTTTCGCTCCGTTTTTAATCTCGTTGCCGTAGCGCTCGAACCGGTAGACAATGGTATCGCTGCTGTCATCAGTCCATTCAATGATATCAATAAATTCGCCTTTAATCTTGTCGAATAGTCCCATTACATCTTATCTCCTGCTTAATATGTATTATCCAATCGAAAGGCGGAAACCGAAAACAGAGGTGAACTGACGGCGGATGACCTGACGAAAAGAAAAGCCGCGGATATGGCGGTCATATTTATTCTATATCAGCACAGACCAAACATCAAAAAAAAAAAAAGCCCCCCTCCGCAAGGGGACTTTAAGCATGAGTAAAAAACAATTAGATTATTTTTTATCTATAATAATATACCCTTTTAAAATAATGAAGAGATCTCCTGTTTTTTTTGCAAAATGACTAAAAAAAAATCCCGGGAGTTGCGG
The DNA here is from genome assembly GCF_014207565.1 of Spirochaeta isovalerica. Classification (NCBI taxonomy): domain Bacteria; kingdom Pseudomonadati; phylum Spirochaetota; class Spirochaetia; order Spirochaetales; family Spirochaetaceae; genus Spirochaeta; species Spirochaeta isovalerica. The sequence goes on from NZ_JACHGJ010000009.1 coordinate 20,553, forward strand.
CAAAGGGGAAGTTTCACAATAATGAAAGCCATGAAGACCGATTATATTCGAAGAATCCTGAGTGCGCCGGTATACGATGCCGCCGTGGAAACCCCCATCGACAATGCTCCTTTCCTCTCCGAAAGGCTGGGAAACCGTATTCTGATAAAAAGAGAAGATCTCCAGCCTGTTCATTCTTTTAAGATCCGGGGAGCCTACAACAAAATGGTTCAGCTAACCGCAAATGAAAGGAATAGAGGAGTTATCGCCGCTTCCGCGGGGAATCATGCCCAGGGCGTGGCGCTGGCTGCGGGCAAACTGGGTATCGATGCGACGATCGTAATGCCGGTAACAACGCCTGGAATAAAGGTTGAGTCAGTCAAAAAACTGGGAGGACGGGTTATTCTCCATGGAGATACCTTCAATGAAGCGTACAATAAAGCAGCCGAACTGATGGCGGAAAAGGATCTGACATTTATCCACCCCTACGATGATCCCGACGTCATTGCCGGGCAGGGAACGGTGGCCATGGAAATTCTGAGCCGCAGCGCCGAATCTCCCGATGCCGTATTTGTACCTGTCGGCGGAGGCGGTCTTCTCGCCGGCATGTCGGTCTATATCAAATTTCTCAATCCCCGGATAAAGGTTTTCGGCGTGGAAGCGGAAGATTCAGCCTGCCTCAAGGCGGCTCTCGATGTAGGAGAACGGGTGAAACTCGATGAGGTGGGTATATTCGCCGACGGGGTGGCGGTCAATATGATCGGAGAGGAAACCTTCAGGGTAATCCGGGAAAACATAGACGGAGTCATTACCGTGACAACCGATGAAATCTGCGCGGCGATCAAAGACATCTACGACGATACCCGTTCCATCACAGAACCGGCAGGAGCCCTGGCTGTTGCAGGACTGAAGAAATACGTCGATGAAAACTCTGTAGAAAACAAGACTCTCCTCGCCGTCAACAGCGGAGCCAATATAAACTTCGACAGATTGCGCCATATTTCGGAACGGACGGAAATCGGAGAAAAGCGCGAGGCCATTTTCGCAGTGGAAATTCCCGAAGAACCCGGTTCCTTCAAGCGTTTCTGTACGGCCCTGAAAAAAAGGAATATCACAGAATTCAATTACCGCTACGCCGATAAAAGGAAAGCTCTAGTTTTCGTGGGCATACAACTGGAGAACCCCAGAGAAGGCCGGAAGCTGATCAGAGAAACTCTGGAAGAGCAGAATTACGTGGTGGACGATCTTTCAGACGATGAAATCGCCAAGATTCATATTCGCCATATGGTGGGAGGCCGCGCGCCGGAAGTGGAGAACGAAAAGCTTTTCAGTTTCGCTTTTCCCGAAAGACCGGGCGCCCTGATGAACTTTCTCAACGGGCTGGGGCAGAACTGGAACATATCCCTCTTTCATTACCGGAATCACGGCGCGGCTTACGGCCGGGTACTCGCGGGGCTCCAGGTGGATGACAGCGAAATGAAAGACGTGAGAAATTATTTATCCCGGCTCGGATACGGTTACAGAGAGATAAGCGACAACAGAGCCTACAGCTTATTTCTCAAGTAAGCTGTCCGCCATAGCCATGAGATCAGTCAGCGGCCGTCCTTGAGACACCAGTGTCCGGGCGGTTTTGATAAATGGCTGTATATGGGTGAAGAACTTTTTGTAGCCCCGGCAGAGATAATTCTGCCCCTTGTCAAAGCGGTGTTTCGGGCAGCCTCCGTAACAGAGATTCAGGACGGGACAGCTGTGGCATTCATTGCTCAGTCCTGTCTCCTTAACCATGCCGAAGCGGATCTGTTGTTCCGAATTAAACAGTTCGGCCGGGTTATCATCGAGAATATTCCCGATTTTATACCGGGGATAGACAAAGTGATCGCAGGAATAGACATCTCCGTTATGCTCCACGATTCCGGCATTGCCGCATCTGGGGGCGAACTGACAGACTCCGGAGACGCCGTTTATAGCAGCGCTGAAAGCCCATTCGAAATTCATAACAAAAATCCGTCCCACATCATGTCTGATCCATCTGTCAAAAATGGCGATCAGAAAGTCCCCGTATGTTTCCGGTTCGACTGACCAGCCGGTTACTTCCGTTTCGGAATCATCACCCTGTCCCGGTACGCCGAGCTGGAGCCCTAGTTCGTGAGCTCCGCTATCGCCTTCCCGTTCCACAATGGGAATAAACTGTATGAATTCCACGCCGGCCTTCTTAAAAAAATCGTAGACCTTCAAAGGTTCCCGGCTGTTTCTGTCGTTAACCGTTGTCAGGATATTGTATTCGACACCGAATCGGCGGAATAAATCCATGGCTCTTTTCACTTTGAGAAAGGTCGGCTTATCCCCTTTATTGCGCCTGTACCTATCGTGCAATTCTCCGGGACCATCCAGACTGAGTCCGACGAGAAAATGATTCTTCGCGAGGAAACGGCACCACTCCTCATTTATCAGAGTTCCGTTCGTCTGAAGGGCATTGGTGATTTTCTTCCCCTTGTTGTGCTTCTTCTGAAGTTTCACGGCCTTTCGGAAAAAATCCAGTCCGGCAATAGTCGGCTCGCCGCCCTGCCAGGCGAAATTCACATCAGGGCCCTTCTGGGAGGCTATGTACTTTTGCGTATAGGCTTCCAGGATTTCATCACTCATTTGAGTCTGTCCGGAACGGAAGAGATTTTCCTTTTCCAGATAAAAGCAATAGGTGCAATTGAGGTTGCAGGCCGGTCCGGCCGGCTTGGCCATTAGATGAAAATTGTCCATGGCGCTATGATATCACCTGTTCCCATTCATGAAAATGGTTTCGGTGCCCCTTATCCCGGATCCAGTTCAACCCCTTCATGACTTTTTTATTCGATGCCAGGCGCAGTTCGATTCGCCTTTTGCCGGGGAAATTCATAACGGACAAGCCCGCTATGATAGTGAGGATTCCCTGGCCGGGAACAAATAACATTATGATTCCCATAATAAGCAGAAAAGCCCCCGCCAGATTTTTGAGAACCAGAAGAATGAAACGGAAGCCTCTTTTCTGTCGGTTTATAAATCCATCGGCCCTGTCCCCGACAAAATAATCCTCCGGCAATCTGACAATGACAACCGGTAAAATCAGAATGGTCAGAAAGAATGCGGCTAGAGAGACTAAGCCCAGCCACCAGAAATCCCGGAATATCTCAAGAAGAGAGGCAATCACAGAGTTAACCCTTTACAGCCTTTTTCAAGTCCTCGAATCTCTCCATTATGGGCAGTTTCTGGGTACAGGCTCTTTCGCACTTGAGACAGCGGGTGCATTTATCCAGTTCGGCAATATCCGTACCCCAATGCCATTTCAATCGGTCACCCACGGCTTCTGCTCCTTTCAGCTTGAGATGGTTCCAGGTTTCCATAAAGCTCCAGACCGGAATGCCCTCGGGGCAGACATTGCAGTACATACAGGAGGTACAGAGCTGATTGAACTCCGATTCGACCCGCTTGCGGATATAGGCTATCTGATCCTCACCATAGGGTTTGAATTTCTCTACGGAGGCAACAGCCGATTCCACATCGGCGATATTGCGGAACCCCACAAGAGAAACGGTAATACGGGGATCGGAAAGGAGGAAGTGGAGCGCCGCATCGACCATAGTCTGGTTTTCGCCGACTTTGAGGAAGCCGAACTGATCTTCGTTCTGGGGAATAACTCCTCCGCCCAGAGGATTCATAACCACGACTCCCATATCTCTTTTGACAGCTGCTTCAATCCCCTCCTGGCGGAATGGAAAATTAATGACTGAGTAGCCGAGAGTGACTCCTTCGAAAATCCCCTCTTCAATCACATCCCTGATATGGGGACCGGGAAGATGAGTGGAAAAAACGGCATGGCGGATAAGGCCTTCCTCTTTAGCTTTCAGAATTGCCTGTACCGCCCCTTTCTTTTTTCTGTTCTCCCAGTCTTTTTTTGTCAGTACGTACCAGCAGTTATAATAATCGATCGTATCGACGTTCAGCCGCTTCAAGGATGTTTCCAGTTGTTCCCTCAACTCTCCTCCGTCGGCCCGGGACGATTTCGTGGATATGGTGAAGGGATTCCCGCTCTTTTTCATCTCTTTGATGGCTTCGCCCATAATAATTTCCGATTTATCTTTGCAGTATCCGGGAGCCGTATCGAAATAGGTAATACCCAGTTCAAAAGCGCGGAGAACCGTTTCCGCTGATCTGGCTATATTATCGGGATCTTCAATTCTCATTCCTCCGAAACCCAACGCCGCTGTTTTTCTGCCTTTGTAAGTTCTGTATTCCATAAATCTCTCCCGCAAGTTTTTAATGTACCTATCAATGATAGTGAAATTTTGATTTTCTCGCAAATAATGCTAAAATTCCAGAAGGAGGCGCCAATGAAAGCCCGACGAATGACTCTTTTAATTCTTTTTGCAGGGATCCTGCTCTCAACATCAGATGCCCGGGCCCTTAAAGCCGCAGTGTCTCCGGAACCGGGAAACAGATTAAGCGAGTTTTTTATGGTTCTCTCCCGGAAAAGCGGAATTGCCATAGAACCGGTGCCTTTATTGCCCGAAGAGTTTGCTGATGCCTTAAGCGAAGGAATCGTCGATCTGGCCGTTCTGCCCGACACGGAGAGAGACCGGGAATCGGGAGAGATTCAGATGCCCCTCTGGGGATCGCCTGTGGTTCTCATGTCGGGCAATGACATGAGAATAGAAGAGCGCAACATAATGGATTTAAAGACAATCGGTGTGTTTATAGAGGACGAACCTCTGCTTGAGAGAGAGGTTATCGACAGATTCAGCCTGGACCCCAGAATACAGAGGGTCAGGCATTATGATATTCTCGTGCGGATAATGGCAACCGGCCGGGTATCGGCCATTATGATCCCCTTAAGGGATTTTGAACGAAGCATAGAGGAGTTAAACCAGGACAAAGATTCTTTCGGCCAGCCTTTTCCCGTTGGCTTCAAGGAAGATTTTTTGTTTCTGTCACGGATGAACACTGATCGAACAGCTCCTTCAATGGACAGAATCAGAAAAGCGGTGGAAGAGATGCGGCTCGGGGGGATTCTGGAAGAGCTGAGTAGAATCGCCCGTTGAAAGGGCTTCGCCCCCCCTGCCTGTTAAACAGCGACCGCAGCCTCTTCAGGCGTAATATAACCGGTTCGGAGACACATTTCGAACATCTCTTTTTTCATAGTCTCTTTTTTATGTTCTTTATATCCATCGTAATCTCTGGTTACAAGAAGAGACAGGACTTCCGTATTCTCATCGAGTACAACTACAGTTGCTCCAGGTGTGCCTTTAATCTGATATTTCATGATATATTCTCCCGATAATGCTGGATCGCCTCCGGCAATCCCTGATCTTGTTGATTTCATTATCGGAATTAATAAAAAGGGGTTTATAGAGAAATTGAGTCTCTTGTAATTTTTGCTCGATAAAGGGCTTTATCAGCGACTTTCAGGGCTTCGGATATACTCTGGCCTTCATGCTCGGAAACACCGATACTGCAGCTGAAGCTGACCCGTTCCCGGTCGTTATTGATAACGATATCATTTATCCTGGTCTTTAATTCATCGGCGATGACCAGAGCCCCTTCCTCACGGCAGTGCGGCAGAAAAATAACAAACTCATCTCCTCCGAGCCGGATGCAGTAATCTTCATCGCGGATAAGCTGGAGACAGACCTGAACCACCTCTTTCAGAATTCGGTCTCCGCAGAAATGTCCGTAGTTGTCATTTATATTCTTGAAATGATCCAGGTCGATAAGAAGGAGCGAGAAATATTCGCAATAGAGGTTTTCTATATTCTGCAGAACGCGCCGGTTAAAGGCGCCGGTCAGAGCATCGATCATGGTTTTCCTCATGGCAAGCTCAACTTTCTTCCTTTCCTCCTTCAGCGCTGAATAAAAATTCAGCGAATCGCCGACGACAGTCAAAGTCAGGGAAATAATGAAAAAATTCACTCCGTAATGAAAGAAGAGAATCGATTCACCAAAGGAATGATATGCCCCTATATCATGAACCATGATAACGCCGGTGAAAGTCAAACCGGCCAGCATGACGAGATTGGTTTTCTTCTCCCACTGGGAAAGATAAAGCCAGATGCTATCAAGGAGAATAAAAGCGTAGACCCAGTTGACCCGTCCGTAGCGGATTTCATGCTGAATCGAATCGGGAGGGCAGGTCAGGATATAGAGCGCGGCGCCGCCGAACAGTGCCATCGATATAATTCCCGGTATATCGATTTTGTTTTTCATATGAATATTGATTCCCGCCAGAACGAAAACCGGAGAGATAAAGGAGAAGGAAACGATAATTTTTTTGAAAAGGACATAATCTACAGGAAGCAGCTCTATATACTGATAGTCGAGCATATAGGCCGCCAGGACAAACAAACCTATTCCGAGAAATGTTTTAGACAGCCCCTCTCTGCCGATGCGGACTCCCATTAAGATGAGAATAAACCCGAGAGCAATGATATTGCCTATAATGAGAAGAATGGAATAATTGCTGAAAAACTGAAGAGCGAAGAGCTTGTAGCCATGGCTGCGGATGTCTGTTATATAGGGGGTGGAGTGAATGCCCAGCTTGTAGAGAGATAAAACATCGAGCCGGATCCTGTTCCTTCCCCTTTGCAGAATCTCTTCGGGGATTCTGACAACGTGGGACGTATTCCAGCGGGAACTTCTCCCCCTCTCCATATCACCGTATACTGCAAGTGTTCTGTCATTGATAAAAATCCTGACACCGTTCCCTTCCATAGCGGGAATGACCAGAACCGGATCCTGATAGTCTCCGAAATAGAGAAAATCATTTGTCAGACTGTATAGACCGGAAGGGAATTTTTCCCGGTCATCCATGAGTATGACGGTGTTGGAAGGACCGCTGTAAACTGTTTCGCCCTCTCTGGAAAAGCTCCAATTGTCCTTGAGACTGATAGACCCTGAGGGAGTCTGATAAATTTCATTGACATTGTACATGAATAAATTGGCTACGAAGAGAAAACAGATGACGACAATGATATTGTAAATGACTCTTTCTACATCGAGATTATTCATCGTACCCATAATAGCAGTATTTCCGGATTTTATATAAGAAAAGATCCTAAAAAACGGTCATATTTGATAAAAAACGGACCCTGCCGTTCCGGTTAAGAAAAGAAGGGTCCTGTTTTCGAACAAAGAGGTCAGACTGCGGCTGAGCTTTCGCCAATTGACACATGTCCGCAAATATATGACATGAGTTCCATTTCATACCAGGCCAGATAAATTCCCAGCGTAATCGCCGAGAGGACAACACCTTTGAGAATAATAGAGAACAGCTCTCCTCCTGTTCCGTCGAAACCGAATTTCTCTCCTTCATAAGAGAGTTCGCTATAGAGGTAGGAATAAATTTTAACCAGAGCCCATGGGGTATAAATACCCAGAGTAACAGTAATGAGCAGAACCTGAACGATAAGCAGGCTGAAGTATTGCGCCCCGTCGCCGCCGAATTCGAAGTGAACGCCTTTATAGGAGACATGACCGGCATAATAACGGTAGATTTTTATAGCTGCCCAGGGACCGTAAATCCCCAGGGTTATACAGGTGAGCAGATACTGGATAATAAGAAGGCTGAATAGTGATGCTCCATCGGCATCAAATGCAAAAGCTTCTCCGTCCAGCTCTGTCTTTTCAGCTATATAGCCGACGATCCTGACTATTGCCCAGGGAGAATAGATCCCGAAAGTGATGACAGTCAGCAGGACCTGAACGATAAGCAGACTGAAAAACTCTCCGCCTTCTCCTTTGAACTCGAATTTCTTTCCGTCGAGAGTCAGATTATCCATGAGATACTTATCGATTTTTACAAGAGCCCAGGAATAGTAAATTCCCAATGTGATAACTGTGAGCAGTCCCTGAATCAGTATGAGACTGAAAAATTCACCGCCCTTTCCTTCGAATTTGAAACGACCTTTCATAAACTTCTCCTATATTTTTTTTGGCGGGCGCTTACCGCCCAGAGTAAAGTCAATCCGCATAATGTCGATTTCATATAGAGACTTAAACCCTTCGATGGTTTTGCATCATAGAGAGACAGCACTCTCAGGAAGAGTCTTTTTTTTCTTTGATAATAATCTGCCAATAAAAGAATTGAACCGGAGACGCCCCAAACGGCAAAGGGTATTCCCGCCAGACCGATTCTTCCACTCCCGTGGACAAATATGAACGCTCCGGCAGGGACCAGCAGAAGAAATAGAAAAGCCGGTATATTTATGATGAGAAAATCGGATAAGCGGATTCGATCGGATTTCATATCTTATGGAAATTTTAGTTTAACTCTTCCTGTAATGCAAATAATCTCTGATGTTGACAGACAAAGTAAGAATAACTGTTACCAGAAAAACTATCATAACTGACACATCGACAAACCGGGGGTCGAGATCAGCTCCCGTCAGCTCGAGAATGAGAAAGTGTATATAAGAACAGGAACGGATCGGCCGGTCCGCAAACCAGCTGACATCAATCTATTCTCCCAGAATCTTCATCCACTCTTCCGGTATCAGAGACAAAGGATGTATATAGGCTATCTGCCCGCCGTCATCGGATATGACCGACATGGGAAACCCGACGAGCTCATAACTGCTGTTAAAAGCGGCTCCCCCCGAATTGCCCCCGTTGATTTCTCCGTCGGTTTTAATCAGATAACCGTAATCAGTCCTGTTGAAACCGCTGACCAGACCTCTTGTCAGGGAGATGGAAACCCGGGATCCTTCTCCGCCTATCTGGGGATACCCGAGGAACCTCAGCTCCTGGCCGATTTTTACAGGCCGATCCTCCGCCAGAAAGAAAAAGGGAAAGTTATAGCCTTCCGGAAGATCCTGGCCGTAAAGACCTTCTGAAATTTTGAGAAAAGCCAGGTCCTCATCATGGCGGATGTCTATCAGTTCTGCTTTGAAAAGTACTCTCGGAGGGTCATAGGGAGAGAGATTCAGAGCGACATATAACTCATTGGCGATCTCCCCGCTACCGGTGGTAATAACATGAAGCCCTGTAATGATATGCCCCCGGGGCGAGACGAGACACCCCGATCCGGAACCCGATTCGGTAGAAATCTCGACCGTGCTGTAGAGAGCCCGGTCCAGAGGTGTGTCCCATCGGGGCAGTTCGGGATAAGCCATCAGGATTTCCGGCGGTTTTGCTGTCCGGGAGACGATAATGGAAAATTCATCAGTCAGGTCATCTTCAATCATATCGAAAACGGAAATATAATAGCGGCCCGGTTTAAGGGGGCGGGGAGCGGTGCTGTCGATGACAAGAGATTCCTCTCCCAGGTAACTTTCACGGAGGTAATCTGCATTTTCCGGCGACATGGGGATATTCCCGTGGGAAACATACATATCGAGGTCCATTGTTGTTCCGAACAGATCGATGCGGAGCGCCTCTTCATTCCCCGTTAGATCAACGGCAAAGAGCTTCATCATACCTTCGCCCGAGGAGAGAGAGGATTTGACAGGCTGATCCGGAATGAGAACCACCGGTTCATCGAGAGTTTCCAGATTGACAGTCAGTCCGAAGGGAATCCGGTTTGATTCTTTGTTCCCGATAAGGGGAAGCCTCTCAAGGGGATAGACGATGTCGATATAGTACACACCTGTCTGCAGGGGGACGGAGGACATGCGCGAAAGATTGATGGATTCATTGTACAGCTCGAGAGTGCTGGCGAAATCGACCTCATCGTAATTGGCGATTTCTCTGTCAAAATTGACATAGATGTCCAGATCGGCCGGGGAATTCTCTATTTGAATATCCATGGCGAAAACATTATCGGCGACTCTGATTTTAAAAGTCTTGTAACTGTAGGAGATCTGCTCTCCCGTCAGATCAATGGCGCTGCTGATTCTCCGTCCCGGCTGAATAAAGCCTCCGGAATTTCTCTTATCCCAGGCCTGAAGAGGGGCAATGAGAAAAGTGACAAGAAAAATCGTCATTATATATTTTACCGGTTTACTCACCTTTTGCTTCTCCTGTTTCAATGATAATCCAATTTATTTGACAATGACTGTCGCCCGGTCTATCTCTCCGCCGCCTTCCGCCCGGAGAACCAGAGCCCCTCTCTTTACCTTCTCGAACCAGGTGAAAGGCGCCTGCTGCCGCGTCACTTCGATATCATTAATATATAGCGAAACCTCATATCTCCCAAGGATCCTCACGGCAATGGCCTGGGAATCGTCGGGCAGCGTCGGATCGAGATAAAAGAGAGCACCATCCCCGGGTTGCGATATCTTCACTCCTTCCGCGGTCGGAGCGATCAGGAAATCCTGATGATAAATCGAAGCCCATCGGCCGTATTCGGCGGGAAGGACCGTCCCATCGGCAGTATGCCAGCTGCACGAACCGGGAACCTGATCGACGGGGAAGAACTGATCAATGGAATAGGGACAGTGAGGGCCAGCCAGATCACCGCTCAGTGGACAGATCTGCCGGTGAATAAAATTGTCCGCCCCGGAAAAAGCATCAGCTTTGTGAAAATCCCTGAGAAGCGAAACGACGATCTGCGCGGGATAGGAGCTACCCGGAGAACCGATGACCGTATCCCCCGAAAAATTCCCCATCCACACGCCGACAGTCAGGTCATCGGTAGACCCGAGCGCCCAGATATTATTGAACTGATTGGAAGTCCCGGTCTTGAATGCCGCATCGAAACCAACTTCCAGAGGATTGTTGCGCCCGAACCCGAGGATTCTGTTCCGGTTGTCCGAGAGGATCGCACGGATGAGCCGGGCCACCTCGCTGCGGTAAACCGAACGGCCTTCGGGAACGGGCCGATCATTGTCAAACCGGAGAGGAATAAAATTTCCCTCACGGTTGAAAAGGGAAAACCCCTGAACCAGTTCCCAGAGCGAGACCTCCCCGTTTCCCAGAGCCAGCCCCACGCCGAGATTTTCACTATTCGACAGAGAATCGAAACCGGCATTGACCAGTTTCTCCAGAAAGGGCATAACCCCGACCCGCTCCAATAAATAAACCGCCGGAACATTGAGAGAAGATCCCAGAGCGACGCTCAGCCGAACCGGACCGTTGTACCGTTCGTTGTAGTTCTCCGGAATATAAATTTCCCTGGAACCGAACTCCATCGGTATATCGGGCAGCGGCGTTGAAGGCCCGAACCCCGACTCAATGGCTTTCCCGTAAAGAAAGGGCTTGAGGGTCGATCCGGGCTGGCGAAGGATTCTCACGCCGTCGATTTGACCGTTCAGCTCGTCGTTATGGAAATCTGCCGAACCGATGTAGGAGAGAATGCCTCCCGTTCTGTTGTCGATGACAAGTACGGCTCCGTTGGATATTCTGTTTTTATCGGTCTGTTCCAGAATATCTCGCAGATAGGATTCTGCGCCTTTCTGCATCTCCTGATCCAGTGTCGTATAGAGAGGCGCCCCTCTCCTCCACTGCTCTTCCGTCAGTTTCTCCCGCACCATATTGGTAAAATGGTTATAGGAGGATGGCCAGGCAGTATCCCGGTTTTCCAGCCCGCCGTATATCCTGTCTAGGTATTCAGAAGAAATGTCTCCCTTGATTCTGGGTATGGTTCTCTCGACAGCATCCCTGTTCGCAGCGGGATTTTTCAGCGGATTGAAATCCTCGGGTCGCCGGGGGATCATCATAAGGACCAGAATTTCCTCCCGGTTCAGCTCACCGGCCTCTTTTCCCAGAAAATAACGGGCGGCACTCTGCAGACCCTCCACATTGGAACCGAAAGGGAGATGATTCAGATACAATTCGAGAATTTCCCCTTTGCTAAGTCTCAGCTCCAGGCGCAGTGAATTGAAGATCTCGTAGATTTTCCCCGGAATCCCCTGCCGGTCAGGCTCCATCAATCCCGAAAGCTGCATGGTTATCGTCGAACCGCCGGACTGGATCTCGCCGCTCCGGGCATACTGCCAGGTTGCCCTGATCAAAGAGAGGAGGTCAAAGCCGGGATGAAAGTAGAACCGGCGGTCCTCACTCTGCAGAACGGTCGAGATCTGATCCCGGCTCAAATCTTCGACGGAAAGATGCTGGCGCCGCAATCCATCTTCGAGAGGGAGGACAGCGATCAGTTCATTCTGTGCGCTGTAGAGGGGAATGCTGTACCGGCAATCGAGAAAATCCTTCAGGCCGGGAACCGGCGACAGCCGAAGCGCTGCTGCCAGCACCGCGACTGCCGATAAGGCAATGAGAAGTTTTTTCTTAGTGGATGACAATGAGCCGCCCTCTGTCCCGTCCGAAAACTTCCGGCTCGAAAAGCAGTTCCGCTCCCGCAGGGGGAGTCGGGTAGATTCCCGGAGTGGTACAGCGGAAGAGGAAAGAGACCTCTCTCTGGCCGTAGTAGAGAAAATCCCAGGAATAGCGTATCTCATTGTCGAAAATCAGCTGGTTCGGCGCGAAGGGATAGAAATCCCCGTTTATGATATAGCCTTCGCCGATATAGGAGTCTTCATCGCCGTACTGCGACTCCCTTGTCCAGCGCTCGCTGTTGGTTCCTCCCCCGTTGAGATAGGACGATGTTGTCGAGAAACTGGGATCGACTATTTCAGCCCCGCTCGGAACGGGAACGGTCAGATTCACATAGCTGCGGCTCTTCGATGTACCCAGCAATACGCGCATGCGGTAGGTTTCACCCAGCATCAGTTCATTGTTGGTGATCTCTTCCCCTTCAAGCGTTTCAATCGTCGAAAAGACCGAGATTCCCTCGTCGCGGAGCGGCGCCGATTCATTGGGCAGGGCGTATTTCAGCGTTGTCGTGTAATAGAGGTTCCCTTCGCCGGTTTTTCTGAACTGGAGGCTTGATGCTTCATTCTGTCCGGCCACGGGGATGATCTCTTTAAACAGATCGAAGACTTTTTCCTCCGGTCCGCGGGAGTATCCTTCAAAGCGGCTCTTCATCATTGAATCTTCATTGATAACCACTTCAGCCGCGAATTTTGTGTCTTCGGGACCTTCCAGAGCGACCAGATCATTCAGAGCCAGAGCCATCCACATCCTGTCGTGGGCGCTGATCCAGTTCCGGCTGTTCTTCTGCCTGTTAAGACTGAAGGTGTACCGGCTAAGAATATCGTCCTCCTCCCCGGTCATAACAGCCAGGCGGAGCAGATGGGAAAGCTGCTGATACAGGGAGTCGAAGTAGAACCTCGCCTCATAGGTTTCCCGGATATCCACGCTCTGTGCGCCCATGGAAACGAAATTCTTGATTCTTTTGTAGATCTTCCCGACTTCCGCGTCCCTGCCTTCAAGCTTATAGGCATATGCCACAAGAGCGTATCCGCTGATACCGAGCTCATCATCCATTGCCATAAGCTCGTCAGTCCGCGCTTCGTCGGCTCTGCCGCCCAGGGCGTTAATGTAGTTCAGATACACATTGTAGTAGAGATCGCTCCGGTTCCGCGCCGCATAGTTGTTCACGTAGGCGATAAGCTTTTTCTCACTGACCACAGTCTGGAATTCGGCGTTTTGTTTCTTCAGGATTTCCAGCATATGCAGAGAAAGGAGCGACAGCCAGGGATTACTCCGGACATTGGCCATATAGGAGGATGTGGCGATACCGCCGTCATCGCGTTGTCTGTTTCTCAGGTATTTGAGAAACCGGACAAGCTTTTCTTTGGCATCGTTTTCAAAATCAGCCCCCATGACTTTGACGGTTCGGGGAGCTACGATGCCGGGCAAAGCGCTGTAGAGATAATCGAACGTATTGTCGTAGACCCGGTGGCCGTTCAGCGAAATCAGCTGGTCCCTCAGGAAAGGAGCCCGGCTGGAATCGATAGAGAATCCGAGAGAACCGTAGGATTGGCCGATATTATTGGGAATGATCAGCGCTTCCTCCGCCATCTGGGCATCTCTGCCGACCGTTCCCGTCGTAGTGAAAGCTTCTCTGAGTATGGGCTGCTCCACCATCATGGTCTGAACCAGTTCCTCATCGAGGACATCGGAGAGAATTGTGAATACAACCTCTCCCGATCCCTGTTTTTTCGCTTCCAGAATATAGGGAACTTCCATGCTCCGTCCCGCCGGAACGATAACTGTTTTTTCCTTTTCTCCGGGAAGATTGATCAGATCCGATTCGGCCTTGACCGTCACTTCATGATCCCGCCCGTCTATGTTGGTGATGACCACTCCCGCAAAGGACGTGTCACGGACCCTCATGCGCCGGGGCATGGCCGTTCTCACGTTGAGGGGATTGCGGACGAAAAGCTCATCTTCCAGATAGCCGATCCGGTCGCCTTTCAGGGCGATAACCGTGGACCTGTATGTCGTCAGAGTGTCGGGCCAGTCTATGGGGATGTTCACCTCACCGTTTTCATCGGTAACCAGGAACGGCTCGAACACGGCGAGAGGAGAAAAGTCGTCCCGGCGCTGCAGTTTGCCGTCCTCACCGTCTCCTCCTACCAGATTGGACACATCGTAGGTAACCGGGGCCAGCAGGAGCCGTCTCGAATCATCCCCCGCTCCGTAAAGCCGGAAATTCCAGGGGCTGTAGAAGTATTCCAGAGGATTGGGAATGTGATAGTTGATCAGGTCGAGAACGCCTCGGTCCACCGCCAGATAGGTAATTTCCGCACCGGCTACAGGAGATCCGTTTCTCGTGACTTTAACCGTTACCTCACCCTTTTCTCCGGGTCTGTAAACCGCTTTGTCGGAGGAAACCTGAACATCCAGCTCCCGCGATGCGGTTGATATGTTGAGAGTCGCCGCACCGAAGATCCCCTTGGGCTTTCCGAAATCGGGATCGAAATAGGATGCCGGTTGATCAGTTCTGGGCATAAAGGAAGTGAGGGTGACATACATCCTGGGGACCCACTCCTCCCGGATTTCCACTTCGATGAAAGGATCGGCCGGATCGATATCGATCAGTTTTTCCTCGAGGATTCCCTCCCGTTCGATCGTCATCAGGTATTTCCCTTTTTCCAGAGGCGATTTGACCAGAATCCGCGCTGTGTCTCCCGGGAAGTAGAGCTCCTGCTCCACATCGAGGGTGATATCTTCGGCGTTGTTCCCGGCCCACCGGACCCAGGAACCGCCGCTGACATAAAACTCAAGGTCTGTTATAACTTCATTGTCTTTCCGGTCCCGGCTGCTGATCCGCAGACGGTAGCTTCCCGCTTGTGTCGGCGTATACGTCCAGGAAAGCCGTCCGTTCTTCCATAAAGATTCATCGCTGTGCAGAGTCTCCTCAACCCATTCGTAACGGGTGTTGATCCGGCCGCCCACGCTGTTCTGCTGAACCGCTTTCCAGGAGCCTTTAATGACCTCAATCTGAGCGCTGCCGTCCGAAGGAGCGAGTTCCCCCTCGGGACTGACCTGTACGAAACGGAATTGCATTTCCCGGTCCACGGCGACGAAACGCCTCCAACGGCCGGCGCTTCCGTCATCGATCGACGCCCCGATGTAATAGAACGCGGGGTGAACGACCGCCGAATCGGCGACGCTCACCGTCTGCCGGTCTATATCTTCGACTGTTGCCTCCGCCACGTATCGGTAGGCCATGCCCTTGATGCTGTGATCGCCCGTTTCCACGGACAGCATGGCCGAACCGTCAACGCTGAGCTTGTCTTCACCGGAGGAAATGACATTTTCTCTCAGCCAGCCCACTGTCGGACCGAATACAGAATACTGCCAGTCCTTTCCGGGAGGGCTGTAGTGAACCGGCTTTCTCGTCCAGAAACTGCTCACGTCTCCGCCGGCCATAGAGCCGCCCGAAAGATAGGACGCTTTCAGGGACATGGTGATTTTATCGCCGGTGTAGTATTTTCTATCGGGAGCGTTAAGTTCAGCCTGGAAATTGAGCCTACGGAAGAAAGCGACTTTCACCCTTTCCTCGAAGGTCTTCCCCTGCCTTTCATAAATGACTCTCAGATCCACGGGATCGAAATCGGCGGGAATGTCCCAGGTTTCATAAAATCCGCCCGATTCTGTCGTCCTGCCGTTCCAGCTGGCAATGGTTTTGGAATCGTATCCCCGCACTTCCTTGACCGTAATGGAATAGGGCCCTTCATAGGGAGAGAACTCTCCTAAATACTGATTCCAGTCCATGCCGCGGAGAGTGATCGTTTCTCCCGGCTTGTAGAGCCCTCTGTCGGAGAAGAAGAAAACTCTGGGGACAGTATCCTCTGCATAGACAGGAGAAGAGCTGCTGATACCGAAGCGCCATCCCGTCTGGGTGTTGCGGACCGGGAGATCGACCCGGTCGCCGTTCAATTCCGCCTTTATATTGATCTCGAATTGATAGCGGTTGCTTTTATAGAAAAACCGGGCCATATCGCCGCTGTTCAGCTCGATAAGGGCAAAGCCGTCGCTGTCGGTCTGTACCGTACCATAAAGGCCGTTCAATCCGGAAAGGGAAACTGTCGCGCCCTCCGCCGGCATGCCCGACGAGAGATGGTTGACCCAGATAAGGAATTTATTCCATGAATAGCGGGTGCTGATAGCCAGATCGGTCACCTGCACATTCATATTGCGTTTGTTCTGCCGGACTTTGGCTTCGTTGCGCCAGTTGATGTAATTCTCTTCGAAATTCCACTGAAGATTGACAACCCCGTATTTTCCGTTCAAATAGGGCGTCAGATCGACCAGCTTGTAATTGGCTTCATTTCGCTTGGCGGTCTCAAATCCGGGATCCTGAGGTACTCCATTGATGGAAAAAGTCCCTTTCTGAATATTCTGATATTCGTAAATCAGAAGTGGATCGAACCGGGCTTCCAGGCTTCTGAATCCGTCTGATCCGGGAAAGCGGGAATACTCGGCCGCCTTCGGCACTTCAACGGTCACGATTTTTTCCGCTTCCAGAGATCGGCCGTAAACATCCTCAATCCCGGCGCCGAGGGTCACAGTGTATTCCGATTCATACTGAACCGGCAGATCAGCCAGCCTCACCGTATGATCATAAACTTCAATATGATCTTTCAGATCAATCCCTTCAAAAGAAGTGGAGACATTGCCGTAAACCGTATCTTTGTTGACCGGATGGGAAAACTCCAGAAAAACGGGGTTCTGAACTCCGTCCGGATCGGCGGGAAAGCTGTAGCTGTAGCGGGAATAACTGGAGTAGCCGAAGGGGGAGAGCGTTCTGTACGTCAGCTCCTGGAGCTCTTCCCTGGGGCTCGACTGCTCATTGGCTCTGGCTCCGGAAAGAAGCTCTACCCGGATTTCGCTGTTGAAAGGCGTCTCACCTTCAAACGTCGCCAGGACCATGCGTTTGAGCGTATCGCTATGCCAGTTCTCGTGCTCTTCCGGAAGGGCGCTGACTTTGACATCGTACTCGCGGTAATCATCTTTTACTGTAATATAGCCGTCGAGTGCCAGGGCATCCACTTCCTGATTAAAAGTGAGAATGATGCTGTTTGTTTTGGATGGCGGAACCTCTCTTGTTGAATCGTACAGGTCATCGAGAGTCCCGAATGCCATAGATAGAATTTCGACAAACTCATTATGGAAAACGAAAGAATAGTCGAGAGGAAGAGCTTTACCGAAAATAGACTCGGTTCCCTCATTGATTGTCACGGTAAAATCGCGGGTGCGGTGTATCGGTTCGTCCGGCTCGAATGTAAGCATTTTGGTCCCCATCCACCGGAACGTGCCCTTCACCGCCGGATCGATGGACATGATGGGGCTTTCGGTCAGAGGCGCTCCGAGCCGGCTGACCGGAACCATGGGCTGATTGAAAAGAACATAGATCGTAGGCCGCCGCATCTCCATGGGCAATTCTCCCGAGGGGCCGAAATCAACGATCTTCAGAGGTCCCGCCGAACCGGAGGAAACGAGCCTGGACATATCCACATCGGAAGGATTGAAATAATTGATCGTGAGAGATGAAAAATCGAAAGCCTTTTTAAGCTGGTCAGAACTTCCTGAAACAGTCTCTGAAAAAAGCCGGTTCATCGCGGCCGAATCGACTTTGGACAAACGGGACCGGGCCAGCAGTTCCGCATCACCGAGAAGCGGCGCAGCGGGATCGATATCTGCATCATCGGGAGAAACAAGGAGCTCATCCTGATTTGTTACGACAGGACCGGTATCCTGAATCGTCTCCTCAACGGGACTTTCCCCTCCCTTTCCGCAGGAAACAAGAATGTTTATCGTTATCAGCGCAATAATCAGCTTTTTCATTTTCAATCCTTAATTTATTTTGTGCAGATGATCTCAAGACGGGAAGCCGGAGCGAAACCGTCTCTATTCAGTTTTTCCAAAAGGGCTTCGCCTTTTTCGATCAGGGCTTCGGAGTGTTCCAGTTTCTCCGCTCTTTCTTTATACATTTCAAAAGCTCCGCTAATCTGTCTGACAGTTTCCTCATCGTGAATTTTCTCGTCATCTCCGTCGAACTGTTCGAATTCAAATGAGGAAACCGGAAGCGTATGAAGAAAAGAGAGAAGCTCGTCTCTTGTCATAGTCCTCTCATGATAGGTTCCCAGGGCGCTGTCAATCTCTCCCCACCAGTGATGAAAGCCGGTATGGATTCTCTGCGACGGTCTTTCGTCGGCAGAGTGAAACATTTCCGAAATGATAAGCAGACCTTCGGGCTTCAGAACCCTGAGTGCTTCCGAGAGGACCAGATCTCTGTTTCTGAAGTGATGCAGAGAGTTGGAAATAGAAACCACATCAAATGAACCGTCATCAAAATCCAGGGATTCGCAATCCATGGGAATGAAGGAAATGCGGCTGTCCCTTTCCTCCTTTCCGGCCATGTCCAGAGCCTTCTGATTCAAATCAATGCCCAGGGCTTTTTCATAGTCTTTGAAAAGAGGACAGATGTGATCGAGAAATCCACCCCTCCCCGTTGCCAGATCGAGTATGGAACCCACTTTGAGATTGTTCAGTTTTTTATAAATTTCCATCATGTTTTCCATTATATATAAATTATAATAAGAGTATATGAAAAAATCTCTCCTTCCGCTTTTCACAATTCTTATTGCCGGTTCCTGTTTCAGTACCGGAAGCACATCGCCCTCTGGACCGCCCGATGATATGTCTGCCATTTCATCTATAGAGGAGCCCCAGCCTCCTCCCTCTGCCGGACCGGTAACCGGAGAAACAGGAACCGAACCGTTCCCTCCCAACAGGATCATTACCGCCTTGAAAGAAGCATATCCCGATAAAATCAAAGAAATCACCTATAAGAACAACGACTGGGCCATCAAAGTTTATGACCGGTGGCTTTACTGGGCCGATGGCCGGCTTCTTCCCGAAGAGGAGATTTACAGCAGAGAGGAATACAGCCCCCACCTCTTCTACCGGTACCCCGCAAAGCTTCCTTCGTTCAGCAAACCGGATAGCGAAAGTGCAGAGAGAATCGACAGCATAATTGACCAGCGGAAAGAAAACCCCATTTTGCGAAACCCGGCCTTTCTGAATGGTCTCTGGAGAATATGGGACAGGGATACAAGCTGGAAACGGGTAAAGACTACTTTTTTTCTGGGATACAAACTTCAAATCCACCGGGACCTGCTTGAAGATCTGGCTCGCGTGGAAGAGGAAATCCAGAGAAGGATGCTTGTCGACAGGGAACTGGCCGCCTTTGTCCGGACCCTGAGCCGGATCGACGGTTACAACTGGAGGCAGATAGCCGATACGGACACGCTCAGCGTACACTCCTACGGCATAGCAATCGATCTGATTCTCAACCGGACCGGTGGCAAACAGATCTACTGGCTCTGGACGCTTAACAGCGGAGAAAAATTCTATGATATTCCATATAATAAACGATTCAGCCCTCCCGAATCCTTTATTGAAGCATTCGAAAAAGAGGGCTTTGTCTGGGGTGGGAAATGGCTTTTCTATGATACCATTCACTTTGAATACAGACCGGAGATCATGATTCTCAACGATCTGAATAACTAGTTCCTGGCAGCGACGGTCCGTCTGGCCGACATGGTCAGCTGAGGCTCGGTTCTCCGCTTTAAGGGGATTCCGCAATGACGGCATTTGGGGACAAGCTCCGCACAGGTGGGACAAACATAATAGTATTTGTCACAGTGAAAGCAGTAATAGCGCTTCGCTGTAGCGGCGAACACTCTCGCACAGTTGTCACAGGTCGCTTCAACTATGTGTTTTCTCTCCATGGATCAACTCCTTTTTTGTCGTTGTTACATTATCGATCCACAGTAAAAAAAAACGTATAGGCCGTTTGGTATAATCTATCGGACTTTGAATATGAGAATGAGAACTCCGAATGTAATAACCAGCTGTAAAATGAGAAACTTGATCATAATCTGGGTGGGAGACCAGTTGTAATTCTCTTTCATATGGTCGTGGAGAGGAAATCTGATATTTTTGAATATGTGAATATTGAGAAAACGTTTCAGTGCGATTTTGATCAGACCGGTTCCACCATTTATAAAGAGAACCGTGGAAATCAGGAAATAGAGAAAGGGATTTCCGGTTTTCAGAATGATGATGCCTATGGCGAATCCCAATCCTCTCGATCCGGCGTCGCCCATAAGAATGGCACTAGGGTAGGCGTTATACCAGAGATAGGCGAAAAGCGAAGCGACGATAGAGAACGCCGCTATAGACCAGTTGGCTCCGTCGGCGATAAATGGAACAAGCAGGTATTCAGATATTTTAATATTGCCGAGTATAAAGTAGAGCAGAATAGCCAGAGAACCGATACTGAGCAGCACCAGTATTCCCGAAAGACCGTCCACCCCATCGGAACAGTTTGTCGTATTGATCGACACCCAGAGAACCAGCGTATAGATGATAAACTGAATGATAGTGTGCTCGATAAGCACATTCTTGAAAAAGGGAACCCAGATCGTCACATCTCCCCATAGAATGAGAACGGCCGCTCCGGCCATGGAGACGAGAAGATCAAAAGCCGCTTTCCTGTATTCGCCCCACTCCGAAGCGCTCCTGTCATCAAAAAAACCGAAGATCATCGCCGCCGATATGAGCATCGTGCTCAGGTAGAGGTCCCAGTCGAAGCTGTTGAATATGAGTACTGAAAAGAGATGCACGGTGAGAAAAATAACGCCTGCCCCGGTCGGTTTTCCTTTGGACAAAGCCCCGTCGACGCTGAGGAGCTTACCTCTGTCCCTCGGGAGCCTGGAGCTCAGTTTTTTCAGAAAAAACAGATTGACGATGAAGCTGAAATAAAAAGACAGCATGATTTTTACAGAGAAGTATTGAAAGATGGGATAATTCAGTATCCCGGATAACCAGTCATAGAGCATCGAAGCGATTCTCTCCCGTTTTTAACTTTTATATTTGATTTCAGCCCTAATGAAAAAAAGGTCAGTCCGGCTAAAGCCGGTCTGGTTTCTTCAAATTCGGATTTGGCCACCATCCGCCGTCTCCTGGCGGCTCATTCCGGCCCCCTGGTTTCGCTAAAAGGGCATCCATGCCCTTTTGCCCTCAAATGATCGGGCCGCTGCACCAGTTCAAATCCTCTCAGTCCTAATGAAAAAAAGGTCAGTCCGGCTAAAGCCGGTCTGACCTTTTTATCGGGCTGAGAGGATTTGAACCTCCGACCTCATCGTCCCGAACGACGCGCGCTCCCCCTGCGCTACAGCCCGATATCATTTGATACAAATGTACTTTATCCACGGGTTTGACTTATGTCAAGAAGAGCTGTTGCTTTAATCCGAATTCCTTGATCCGGCAAAGCGGAGGAATTCTCGGGAATCTGACTCAGCCGGCTATGTATACAGGCGTTTTTTTTACTATAATAAGATAAAAATCCTTCCTGAGGAAAAAAAATGATTATTCTTTGGATAGCTGTTTTTGCAGCTTCTCTTGCCCTTCTTATATTTTCTTCCGACTGGTTCATCGATGCAGCTGACAAGATCGGTTTTTACTTTAAAATTCCCAGTTTTGTTATCGGCGTCATCATTGTCGGATTCGGCACGTCGCTTCCCGAACTGGCGTCCTCGGTGGCGTCTGTTCTCAAAGGCAATTCAGAAATTGTCATCGGTAACGTAATCGGCTCCAATATTACCAATATTTTTCTGGTATTGGGCGTAGGGGCTTTCGTCGGGAAACAGTTCAAACTGGATTTCGACATCATGAAATCCGATGTTCCCTTTCTCATTGCCTCGGCCGTCCTGGTCAGCCTCATGGTCATAGACAGGAACTATTCCCTTCCCGAAGCCCTTATCAGCATCGCCCTTCTCATAGTTTATATCTACACATCCTTAAAAAGCGGCACACTCGATCAGGAACTGCATGAATTTGAGGAAAAACACGAACACAATCTGTCAATTTTCACATGGGTCATGCTCATTGCTTCTCCGGCGCTTATTGCTCTGGGGGCCACATGGACAGTCAATTCAGTTATCAAAATTTCTGAAATGATAGGAATAGGCACGGAAATAATCGCCCTTTCGGCTGTAGCTCTGGGAACGTCCCTTCCGGAAGTTATGGTTACTTTCCAGGCGGCCCGGAAAGGCAATCCGGAGATGGCTGTCGGAAATGTGATCGGTTCCAATATATTCAACACACTGGCCGTTATGGGATTTTCAGCTTTTTTCGGAAAACTCGCCATACCGCAGGAAATCGTCTCCTTCCATGTTCCCCTCTTTCTGGGTGCGACAGTTATCATGGTTGTCATAGCGTCTGACAAAAAGGTATTCCGATTCGAAGGCGTTATTCTTCTTTTATTCTACATCTTCTTTCTGGGGAATACTTTCGGAGTCATTTGATATAGAATCGTCCCCGTCAGACCATGTTCCGGCTTCCCAGCTGTAGGTTTGATAGGGGCTGAAATTCCCCTTGTACGCCATACTGTGATTTTCCCTGATCCAGTATCCCAGATTGTAGTAATCCAACCCCAGTTCCGTTGCTATTTCTATTTCCTTCATGATGCTGAAAATTCCCGGACTGTATGAAGAGTAATCGGGGTCATAAACAAAATAGACACTGCTGAGGGCGTGGAGCGCAATATCTATAAATCCTACGGCCGCAAGTCTTCCGTCAATGTAATATTCCGATTGCGCCGATGGAACTGCCGCTGTAAAAAAACTTTCCTGGAAATGATCCTGATCGCTGTCCTGACCGAATTTAACCAGCGAGTGCTTTTTATATATTTGAAAGATCTCATCGCTGTAACGGGGCGGGGAAAGCCGAACCGCCGTGGATTCATTTTTTCTCAAGATACGTCTCTGGCTTTTTGACGGTTTGAAATCGGAACAGACTGTTCTGATGGGTATGCACTTGCGGCATCCCCGGCAGGCGGGGCGGAAGAAATAGAGCCCGAAGCGTCTCCAGCCGGCTGAAAGAAATTCATCAAATTCTCTTTCGTTCATTTGATAGGCAAAGAAGTACTCCTGTATAAATTCTTCCCCCTCGATATACGGACATTTGACGGGATCCGATATGTTGGGCTCTTTCAGTAAAATCATATTATAAAAGTACAGTGTTTAAAGTAGAATGAGAATATGAAGAAACCGGAAATTCTGGCGCCGGGCGGTGGTTTCAATTCGGCGCTGCACGCCTATGAAGCGGGAGCCGATGCGGTTTACGCCGGAATGAGCGCTTTTTCCGCTCGGAAAGGGGCGGTAAATTTTACAAACGATCAGCTCAGACGGCTGAAAAGTTATGCTGTAGAGCACAATAAGAAGATTTATATAGCTATAAATACAGTCCTGAAGCAACAGGAGCTGGAACAGATTATCATTCTTCTTCACAGTTTATCGGATATACAGATAGACGGGATCATTCTCCAGGATCCGGGACTGGCCTATATTCTGGAAAAATATTTTCCCGCTATGGAGAGGCACGCGTCCACGCAGATGGCTGTTCACAACAGCCAGGGTGTATCGGCCCTGAAAGATGCGGGATTTAAAAGGATCATCCTCTCCCGAGAGCTGAGCCTGTCGGAGATTGAAAAGATTCGGCGGGATCATGAAGATGTGGAGCTCGAAGTCTTCATCCACGGAGCCATGTGCTATAGTTTTTCGGGAATCTGCCTCGCATCGGGCCGCCTTCTGGGAAGATCAGGCAACCGGGGAGAATGCGGACAGATTTGCCGGACCTGGTTCGACGGAGAGAAAGGACACAGTTTTTCTTTTTCGGCTAATGATATGAAGGGGGGCGAGGCTGTCATAGAACTGACGCAGATGGGCATAGACTCTCTGAAAATCGAAGGAAGGCTGAAAAGCCCCGAGTATGTTTCGCACACGGTCCGCTATTACCGCGATCTTCTGGACCGGAATGACAGAAGTGCGATCCGGAAAGAGGAAGACCTCTCAGCCATAGCCTTTTCCAGAGAACAGACAGCAGCCTTTTTCAACAACCGGAAAGGGGAGAATATGGTGGGGAACCTCTATCCCGGACACAGGGGAATCTCTGCCGGCCATGTTCTGTCTTCCGGCAAAGGCATTTTCCATTTGAAGAGCCGGATCCCCCTTTCGGACAGAGACGGGCTTCTGCTCTTCCTGAAAAACGAACCTCAGCAGTTCGCCCTGAAAAGTCCCGGAAAGAAACACAGTTTTAAATCCGGCGAATCAGTTCCCGTATTATTCAACCGCAGCGTTTCACCGGGGACGGAAATTTATCTCGTCTCCCGTCACGATATGACCTTGAAAGAGTATAGAGAGGAAAGCTATAAACCCTGGAAAACACCGGTTCCGCTGAAAGTTGAAATGTCTGACAGCAAACTGGTTATAAAAGCGGCTCTTTCTGGACAGGAGTTCACCTATGAGGAAGAAGTTGAGATACAGGAATCAACCGGAGGAAAAGACTTCAGAGAAATCCTGACTGAGAGTTTTTCCAAAAGCGGAGAATCAGATTTCCGCTTGTCATCACTGGAGTTGACGAACTTGTCCGATCTGGGAGACAGAGAGATTTTCCTGCCTCTTTCCCGTTTAAAAAAAATCAGACAGAATTTTTTTAAAAACCTCGATATGAGAGCCTCACAAATCTACAGAGAGTCCGCTTCCCGGAAAACCGGAGACATTGATGCAGAGTATACCGGTAACCCTTTCGCTGTTTTTCCGGGGTCGATTCCCGGCAGACAATCTATGTCACCATCGCCCTCTCCGGTTCCTTTCGGTCCCGGAGAGGACAATTTTTTCCCGGTCCCGCCCCTTCAGTTTTCCGATTCAGACTTTGAAAAGATCAGAGAGACAGTTGATCGTATGCTAGAGATTACTGCCGGTCCGGTTGTGCTGGGACTCAACAATCCCGGACACCTCTCTCTGGTGAAAGAATACGGACAAAACGAAAGGGTCTATTTTTTTACAGACTATTGCACCTACACAGCCAACAAAGCCGCTGTCTTATTCTACCGGACCCGCATAAAGCGATTGATATATTCGACCTATTGGATTGAAGATAAAGAAGGGCAGCTGCCGCCGTTGTTTAAACTCGACAGCTCTTTTAATCCCCACCTTTTCCTCAGCCGCATATGCTATCGCCTTCATAACGATTTCGGAACCTGCAGGGACTGCCGCAAGGATTACCATTATTCTTTAAATCAGAGAGACAGAGAGTTTACTGTTGTCGTAAAAAACTGCCTGACATGGCTTTTTCAGAAGCGGTAGAGATACAGCGAGTTAAAGACGGACATAATCAGGTTGCGATAATAATTCCGGTTCAGAGATTCCTCTTCTCCCTTCCCTTCATAAATGATTTCGCCTGAAGGATCGAGAAGGAACCAGCTCCAATCCGTCTCTGCCCCTTGAATGATCAGTTTATTGGAATAGCCCCCGCCGCTTTTCAGAGAAACCTCAAATCCGGTTTTCTTAAGAAACCGTTTGATTTTCCTTTCCGAGGCTTCTCCGCTCACTTCCAGCACCAAGGGAAGCCCCAAACCGTGCTGCATGAGGTAGCCGCTGTTCAGCTCATACAGTTTGTTGAGTCTGTTCCGCCGGATATCGCTCCTGCTCCTTTTTTCCAGACGGATCAGATGGTGAAGAGTCTCCATGACCGGTTCGGCTTCCCATTGGGGACGGAAGAGAGAAATGGCCTCGGCAAGGAGGTCGTAATCATCGCTTTCCCGCCCTTTTTCGAGCATATACCAGGGCGCAGCTTTATCTGTCAGCCTCAGTTCGAAGTCTTCGCAGAGCTCAATGTACTTCATAAAGGTCGGCCGGTTGCCAATCGCAGCCCGGGTGTAAGCCCACCAGCTGTTCAGATCACTTTTCCCCGCATTATTATCCCCCACGGTCTGGGCCGCGCGACGGTAAATCTGGTCGTGATAGAATCCGAGAATCCCGTATCGGATACGGTCATAAATCGCTTTTAAGCCATCGGAAAAACCGTAAGTCAATCTGCGTTTCTCATATTCCGCTTTCCCCTTGTAAATATCCCTCAGAGGTCCGTGAATATCCATATCATACTGGTTTTTATCAGTCCCGAAATAATACATCCAGCTCATATCGCGGCGATTGTAAACATCATTGATGTAAGCCAGAGCCTTATCGAGATGGCCGGTTTTCTGATAGAGCACACCCAGAGAGATCCGGGAAAGCGGCGTATCGTCCAGAGCTTCCGCTTTCAGGTATTCGTCTTCCGCTTCGCTGTAGCGTCCGGCGAGCTGAAGAACTTCCCCTCTGGCCAGGTGTCCGCTCGCCCGGTCCCGGGCATCGAGCGACTCGCCGGTGTATTCGAGAGATGTCTCGTAATTGTAAAAGGAGTACTCCAGCAGAGAAAGGTTGTACAAAGCCACGGAGGCGAAATATCGGGCATTATCATTCAGGGCGTCTTCAATCGACATAAGATAATACTTCTTTGACTTTTCATAGTCGTACATATCGGAGTAAACCGTTCCCAATGTTATGGCATAGTTCCGGTGAAAGGATTTCTCCATTTCAGAGAGAAGCAGTTCTTCGCTCTCCTTCAGCCTGTGAACTTTATAATAGAGCCAGGAAAGATCATCGACAGCCCGCCTGTGGTAAGATTCAACATCAATGAGCCGTTCATAGTATTCTATGGCTTGATCATTTTCATTGAGCCGCGCCAGGGTCGAGCCCATGTTGTAGATGATGGAACCTCTGTCGGGCTCAATATCCTCCGCCTGTCTGTACGCATCGAGAGCCAGGGAATAGAGATCCTTATCGTAGTACAGATCTCCCACTTTTTCCGCGAGCCGGAAGGATTCGGGGAACAAGGCTCTTCCCTCGTTGAGAAGGGTAAGGGCGTACTCGAAGTTTTCCTTATCGATGGCCTCCTGGGCCTGAATGTAATACCACTCCTCATCGGCGGTTCCCTCTTCCTGACCGGAAAGGAGAGGTGAGAGCATCAAGAAGATATAAAGCAGAATGAGTTTACTTTTCACGGCTAAAGGTTCCTCACAAATGGCAGAAAAAAATGGAGAATTCTGCGTAAGGGTGACAGGATATGTCTGTATTCCTCTATAATCCGCTGTCTCAGTTTTTTCATTTCGGAGAGATCATCCTGAGAAAACTCCTGAGAATAAAGAGATTTTAAATAGAGCGATGTCAATTCGGGAAACGAAACCCCATAGTTCTTTTTCAGCCTCAGGGCGTAATCGCTGACAGTCTCCCTGTAAGGCTTCCGTTCAAATGAGAGAAGGTGCCTCAGTTCTCTGTAGATATGTCCCGCCTTGCGCCTGACCGGCTTCTGCAAAAAGTAAAGGATTCTGTAGAGTTTGTGATAAAAAAGAAGGACAGAAATGTATACTGACGCTACAAGGAAAGGCCAGTACACTCTGAAAAAGCGCAGGATCTGTTCTCCGACAGCTCCCGATTCACTATTCCGGTCCGCATTGTCCACCGGTTCGGCAAGGTTTTCAGCTATCAGCTCGTTATCGAGAATTTCTTCTATCAAAGAGCTGAATTCATCGATGGTGAAGCCTGCAAAAGGATACTGTTCTCCGGGATACATTGTTGAGGAAGTGGGATCGAATTCCATCCATCCGTATTCCTCGAAATACACCTCCACCCAGGCATGGGCCTGATCCGCCCTGACTGGATAAAAGTTCAGGACTGACACATCGGGATCGACCCAGAACCCCACGGCTACTCTGGCGGGAATGCCGATACTGCGGCACATGAGAGCCATGGAAAAGGCGAAATAGGAACAATAGCCTTTCTTGGTCTCCTCGAGGAACCACGATAGCTGATCACCGTCGGGAGCCACTCCCGGCTTCAGGGAATAAAAATAATTTTCATGAAAGTATCTCTCGATCGCTGCCGTCTTCAGCAAAGAGCCGGGAATGTTTTCCGTTATCTCCCGGGCCATTTCTTCGATTGCGTCGTTAGAGCCTCTGTACGTGTAGTGCTCCCTGTCCCCTTCGGCCATAAAGACAGAAGGATCAATTTCCCTGATGGGCCTGGTGTTGACCAGAGCTTCTGTCCGGTAGATCCGGACAAAAGAGGAGTCGTCCCAATTGTAAACGGGCTGAACATTGACCGGATAGTTAAGAGAGATAAATGCCGCGGGATCGATGTTGACCAGGAACAGTTCCTGATTCACTTTCTCCCGGTTTCTGAAGGCGGGGTCTTCATATTCGGTATAGCGTGTCGGAACTTTATCAGGAGGATTGGACTTATCCTTGTCATGGCGGTAAAAGCCCTGCCCGTCTTCATAACCAGAGAGAACATAGCGCCTGAGCAACAGCCTTTCTGCCGGCCCTTCTTTCCGAAACATGAGAACCAGATCATCGCTCATGGATATTTCCGTTTCCAGCTTTATGTATTCAGAAAAATCAAAGCGGAACAAAGAGGATTTCAAAAGCCCTCCTCCTCCTGCGACCGAGCCTTCCTCATATTCCCGCCAGAGAGGCAGGAGCATAAAAAACAGCATGGGAAGAAGGACAAGGAGGAAAGGGATGGTCTCACGGAGCACATCTCTGCCTCTTTTCAGAAGAGACCGTTCCCGGGCGACAGCCAGATAGAGGACCAGTAATTCGAGAAAGAGAAAAACAAGGGCGAATACAGCCAGCCAGAACGGTTCGGGAACAAGGCTGACCCGGTAGTTTCCCTGAGACCGGAATAAGACGAAAAGGATAATTCCATTTACAAGAACTTCGTATCTCCCGAATCGCCGATGGGTCAGAGAGAGCCATGTAAGCAGGGAGAAGAGGTATACCGGAAGAAGGGTGAAATAAAAGCTCATATCGAAAGAAATCTGCAAAAATGAGGGACTGATCTGCTGAAAAGCAATGACAAACAGCCGGATTAGCCAGGGCCAGAGAAGCAGAAGGAAAAAAGAGAAAGCCCCCCTGAGTCTGAGACGAACCAGGCTCCAGGCCAGAAGAAGAGAGAAAAAATAGGCGGCAGCCAGAAAAGGAAAGCTGACGACATCCTCCAGATATTTCCCGAATATGATAAGGAGAAAAAGCTGAAGAAGTATCCGGAGTAAGTTATAGAGTACCGGCATGGATTTTTCCCCTTCCCTCTTTTTGCAAATAGGATATGTTTTCATTGTATAGGTATTCCAGCCTGTCTCTCTCTCTTTTCCCGGCCAGTATTGATGAAATCTCACCGTTGCGCAAAAGCAGAGTCTTCAATAGAAATGATTTACCCGCAGCGCTCCGTCCTGAAAAGAGATAGATCTTTGTTTCTTTTTTCCTCTTGCGGGGTAACCCCGTAAGGGACGCGGATCCGGGATGAGCTATGACATAGAGATATTCCGATTCGGGAAGTCCCGGAGGCGGACTCTCCGGAGAGAGAGCCGCCAGGGCTTTCAACAGCTTGTCCGGTTTTTCAGAATCATAGACCAATGGCTTTTTTTCAGAAATGTGAATCAGCACGCGGGAGCCTTTTTCTGCAAATCGCCTGATCAGAGCCAGCATACCGTCTATAAGCTCATCGGTGTAAAAAGATGCGCGGCTCATGGAGGCAACCGCCTCAGAATCAGCAAAAAGACAGAGTTCAGCTTCGCCGGAAGGGGGCGGAGTCTCTTCTCCTATGCGAAGAAACATTTCGCCCGTCGAGGCATACATTTTCCAGTTGATACGTCTCGCATCATCTCCGGGATAATACTTGCGGACTTCCAGCAGTTCATCGGTACGGATCCTGGCCGGATCATCCGTGGCGGAGGCTCCACCGGAAACGACCTGGTCTTTTTCGAAATCCGACCCGTTGAGTTTCGGATAAACATATAGTGTTGCGGGATCGCCCCGATAGAGGGGAAGTGAAAAAAAACCGAAAAGGTCCTCCAGAACCAACCTGCCGGAAAAGCCCCGATATACTCCTCTCTGAGCCAGAGGGAAAACCAGATCAGTCAGACGGCCTTTCCTTCCGGGGGAGACAGATGCCGAGAGGCTCCGTTTCCCTTCTTCCCAGATCAAAGATGTTTTCCATAAAATCCGGAAACCGGGAAACAGCAGAGGAACCGGGATTTCAAGTGGAACGGAAAAACGTTCCCCTGCATTTACCGACAAAGGAAGCGGACAGTCAGGAGGATTTCTCCTGTATGCGCGCCGGAGTATGAAAACCTGAAGGAGAGAGAGTATAAGCAGGAGGATAAAGAGAAAACAAACCGAAGCTCCCCAGATCATGGAAACAGCTTCCTTCCGTTCCCTTCCGGACAGAAATATAATCAGAGGGACAAAAAAAAAGCTGCGGAGCCCGGAGATAGGGGGAGTTTTTTCAGGAATGAAAACTTACTGAGGAATTTTCTGTATTTCAACAGCCGTAACCTCCTCAATCAGCGATTCAGCGGATTTCTTTACATTTTTCAGCCGAATGCGGTGTGCGAAAACCAGCGGGGCCAGATCGGCAATATCCTGATCGATCACATAATCCCGTCCGGACACCAGAGCGAAGGCCCTGCAGGCTTTGATTAGCATAAGAGATCCGCGGGGAGACACGCCCATCTGGACGGAGCTGTGGTTTCTGGTTCTCTCGGCGATTGAAACGGCACAGCGGATCAGTTTGTCATCGCAATATACCGATTTTGCCGCGTCAATAAGATCATTGAGTTCCTCGGGGCGGCAAATGGGAGTGAGTTCTTCCAGACTGGTTGCCGACGGATCGGTTTTAATAATCTCGAACTCGCTTTCGCTATCGGGGTAGCCAATGGAAAGCTTCATGAGAAACCGGTCTTTCTGAGCCTCCGGAAGAGGATAGGTTCCCTCGAATTCAATGGGGTTTTCCGTCGCGGCGACAAAAAAGAGCCCTTCGAAGGGATAGGTCATCGTTCCGATGGTCACCTGTTTTTCCGCCATGACCTCGAGAAGAGCCGACTGCACTTTCGGAGTGGTTCTGTTAATTTCATCAGCCAGAATGATATTGGCGAATACAGGCCCTTTTTTCAGCACAAATGAAGCGCTGACGGGATCCCAGACTTCCACTCCGGTAATATCGTAAGGGAGCAGATCGGGGGTAAACTGAATTCGTTTAAAATCGAGGCTTCCGATAATCCGGGAGAGAGTTTTTACAGCTGTGGTTTTCCCCGTGCCGGGAAGATCTTCCACAAGGACATGGCCTTCCGCCAGAAGAGCGGTTATCAACAATTTGAGAAAATCGTTCTTTCCCTTTATGACCCGGCCCATTGCGGAAATGAGACGGTGCGTCAGTTCCGTTGCCTGCTCAAATTCCATGGCTTTCAAAATACTCTTTGACTTCACTGACAAGCCCCTTTTCCAGCAATGCCTCAGCTTTGGCCGCGGCCTCAACTGTATCGATCTTCTCAATTCTTTTCTGCACTTCCGGGATTTTCGCCGGATTCATGCTGAATTTTCTGAATCCTAGACCTATGAGAATCTCAATCAGCTTCTCATCTCCCGCAATATTGCCGCAGATGGATACATCGCATTTCTTCAGAGCCGCACCGTCGGCAATTTTTTTCAGGGCTCTTAAAATGGCCGGGTGCTGTGCCGTATACAACCATGCGACATGATCGTTGGAGCGGTCAACGCCGATCATATATTGAACCAGGTCATTTGTCCCCACAGAGACAAAATCAGCCATTTCGCAGATTTCCTCTATAACCATCACCGCCGACGGAAGTTCGATCATAACGCCTATTTCCGGCTTCTTATTATATTTCAAACCATCCCTCTTTAGATCCTTAAGGCACTTGTCGACCACTTTTCTCGCTGCGATAAGATCATCGACCGATGAAATGAGGGGAAACATAATCCGCAGGTTGCTTCCCGCTCCAGCCCGCAGCATCGCTTTGAGCTGGGTCTGGAATATCTTTTCATTTTTCAGAAGAAAGCGGATGGCCCTCAAACCGAGAAAGGGGTTCTCCTCTTCAATATCCTTCATATAGGAGAGAATCTTGTCTCCTCCGATATCGAGTGTCCTGAGGGTCATTTCCTCTCCGGGAGCTCTTTCGATAAGCTTTTTATAGATCTGGAACTGTTCCTCCTCTGAAGGGAAGTTGTCCCTGATGATAAAGGGGAATTCGCTTCGGTACAGACCGATTCCCTCGGCTTTGAAGAGAGTGGCGTTTTTTAAATCGCTCAGCAGATTGATATTGGCCAGCAATCTGATTCTCTTCTTATCGGCCGTGTAAGTCTGTTCGCCGATTGAAGAAATTTCCTCCTCGGATATCCGATCACTCTGATTATGCCTTTTGTATTTCCTGACCGTTCCGGCGTCGGGATTGACGAAAATGTGGCCTTCGTTGGCGTCAATTATCAGATGGGAGTTTTCCTGAATATCAAAAATCTGCTTGTTGTCCGTAAAGACGATCGGAACGCCGAGAGATTTCGCCAGTATGGTGATATGGGCAGTCGCTCCACCGCCGAAGAGTACCAGGCCTTCGGCGTTCTGGGCGGTTATCTTAATCAGTTCCGATGGCAGAAGCTCGCGTGCCACGATGATCTGTCCGCTGTAATCTCCCTCTTCATGCTCTTCAACCCGCAGGTTTCGCAAAAGCCTGTGACCCAGGTCTTTTATGTCCTGAACCTTCTCCTGAAGGCGGGGGTTGTTGCTCCCCTTGAATATGGTTATATATTTGTTGACTATCGCGATTATGGAATCAACCGGAGAATCCCCTCCGTTGATCATATTGGCCATTTCACCGGAAAAGCTCGAATCGCTGAGCATGAGCAGATGGGTGCTGAATATCATGGACGCCACATCGGAGTGCTCGACCTCCATCTGCTCCTGCAGATCTTCAACCTGCCGGACAGTCGAATTCAGAGAGGCTTCAAAATCTTCAATCGATTCTCCGTAGTCGATATCTCCTGCTTCGAGGAAAACCGTTTCCGGACTGTCGCCCAGGATAAGAGCCTTACCGGTGGCGATTCCCGACCCCGAGGCGATGCCCCGGATATGAAGAGGACCTGTGATCCTCTTATTTTCGATCTTCCGGCTCTCTCTCAGGCTTATAAGCAGCTTGGCATTTTCCAGAGTGGTCGCCAGCTGCGATGCGATGGCCTTAACGGCCATCTGGTCGTTGATATTGAAGAAATCTTCAATTTTGTGTTCCAGAACAAGTACGCCTATCTTCGAAAGACCGCTGAGGATGGGCGCGGCCAGAAAAGAGTGGTAAACTTCTTCCCCGAAGCCCAGGACTTTTTTATAATTGGGGTTTTTCAAACCCTCGCTCTCTATGATGATGTTCTCATCCATGAGAGCCTGTCCGGTCAGCCCCTCTCCCGGTTTCAACCGGAGTTTTCCGATAAAATCCCGGTTCAGCCCTTCCGTCGCTTCGAGCACAAGCTCTCCGCTGATATCATCGAGAAGAAATATGGAACAGCTGTCGCAGTTCATATGCGCAGCGATGGTGCTGGTAACCTTGGACAGGAATCCCTGCACATTGGTTTTTTCTTTAAAGAGGCTGGACAGTTCGCTTATGCTGCATATCAGTTCGACATTATCTTTTTTCATTCGCGATTAATTTTAGTGCAATATCAGCCCTTTGTCATTTCTTTTGACTTGAGGGCGCAGTTATTCATGGCTTCTATTACCGTAGAGCGGAAAGCTCCTTTCTCCAGAGTGCGCACGGCTTCTATGGTTGTGCCTCCGGGCGAGCAGACCGCGTCTTTCAATTCTCCGGGATGGGTTCCCGTTTCCCGAACCATTTTTGCCGCTCCCAGAACGGCCTGGGAAGCCATGCGGTATGCCTGAGCCCGGGGCAGCCCCTGGAGGACGGCCGCATCGGCCATGGCTTCGATAAACAGGAAGACATAGGCTGGCGAACTGCCGCTGACGGCGATGACGCTGTGGAAATATTCCTCTCCAATCTTTTCCACTATGCCGAAGCTTTCCAGTACGGGGATGATTTCTCTTTCCTCGCTTTCCGAAACATGGCTGTTGCAGCAATAGGCTGTCACGCCTTCGCCGACAAGGGCAGGTGTATTGGGCATGGTCCGGACGATTTTCACGTCCTTCCCGAACATGGTCTCAGCCTGTGAGATCGTAACGCCAGCGGCGATTGTAACTATTATTTTGCTTTCGTCGACAAGAGGGGCAATTTCCTCTATAACGGCCTTATAGATATGGGGCTTTACGGCGAGGATAATGATATCCGCCCCTTTGACAGTGCTGCTGTTGTCCGTCGAACAGCTGATACCCGGCCACCGGGTTTCAGCTCCAGAGAGAGAGTCCCCGTTTCTGTCGCTTACCAGAATGGCTTCGGCTTTAACCGTACCGCGGGATATCAATCCCCCGATCATGGCACTTCCCATATTGCCCGTGCCGATGAATCCGATTTTCTTATTCATATGCAATCCTCACTACTCAACGGAAACTCCCTCGATATTATCTATAAATACAGGAATTCCGAATATTTCATCTTCTGTAATATAATCGTTGAATTCACCCTGGATCTCTCCCAGTCCCGCATGATATTCCCGGATCTTTCTATATAAAACCATGGGCATGACAACCCTTCTGGCTTTTTTTCCTTTCTCCTGGAGCTTCAGTTTATCTCTGTAAATGTTAACAATAAGCTCTTCCGGCCGGATATCAGTCATTTCGTCTCTTCTCGTATTGTTCTCTTGCTTCATAGCTTTTGCGCCGATCTCCCAGTTCTTCCCAGGTGTCTGCCAGATTGTACCATGCATCGGCATTCTCCCCGTCATATTTGACCGAAGCCTGAAAGCAATTGCAGGCGTCCTTCATGTTACCACCCGTAAAGTTGAGAACTCCGAGGTTGTTCCAGGCGGCGGAGCTGTTCTGATTCAGCTTAAGAGCCTGTTTAAGGCAACGCTCAGCGCTTTCTCTCTCACCCTGTTTGTAATATACAAGACCGAGTTCGTTCCAGTATTCATCGTTTTCACTTTTTAACTTAATGGCCCTGTTGAGAGAGAGGACCGCCTCTTCAAGACGATTTACATGTTCATAGACCAGCGCGATATTAAAATGGAAAAGCGGATTGGAATCATCCAGCGAGATAGCTTCGGAAAAGGACTCAAGAGCTTTATCATACAAACCGGCCCGGGTGTAATCGATCCCTTTGTTATTGAGATAGGCTTCAACGTCGTCCAGTGTCGACCTCCCGATAAAAAAGCCGGTTTTACCCAAAAAACCGGCTACTATAAAAACGAGGAAAGTAAATGAAAAGCTTCCTTATTATATATTATAGAGAAAAAAACGGAAAAGCACAGGGCGTTTATACAAATATTTGTTATTTATGATCCAAATTTATACTTTTAAGCATATGGAGAGCATGTTCCAGCACAGGTTCGAGAATATCCATCCCTTCGGCTGCGGCTTTGGGACTTCCGGCCAGATTGATGATGAGAGTTTCTTTGCAGATACCTGAAACACCTCTGGAGAGAACGGCTCGTTTTGTGAATTTCATTCCCTCGAAGCGGATCAGTTCCGCCAGACCGGGCATGGGCCGTTCGATGACATCCATCGAGGCTTCGGGCGTTATATCCCGCGGCGCCGCTCCTGTTCCGCCGGTCGTAAGGATCAGGTCAGCCGAACCGGACAGACAGATTTCTTTTAACCTGGAGGATATCATAGTCCTGTCATCGGGAAGAATTTGCACCTCAGCCGTTTCGAATCCCATTTCTTCGAGCTTCAATTTGAGAATGGGACCGCTTTTATCCTCCCTCTCTCCGGCATATCCTTTATCGCTGATTGTCAGAATAGTTGCTTTATAGGGCATTTTCATTCCTCCATGAACCGCTTTTGCCCCCTTCTTTGGAAATAACGCGGATAGCGCCGATTTCCATGGTGTGCTCGACAGCCTTGCACATATCGAAAATAGTCAGCGCCGCTGTGGAAACAGCCTGCAGGGCTTCCATTTCAACACCGGTTTTACCGGTCAGCGCCGCCTCTCCATAGATTTCAATTTTCGACTCCTCGTCATTGATATGAAAATCGACTTTTACAGATGTAAGCAGCAGAGGGTGGCACATGGGAATAAGGGCATGAGTCTGCTTGGCAGCCATGATTCCGGCGACCCTGGCGACGGCGAGAACATCGCCTTTTTTCATAGCGTTATTTTTCACAAGCTCCAGAGTTTCCCTTTTCATCCTGATCTCTCCCGATGCCCGGGCCACTCTTCTCGTATCATCTTTATGACCCACATCGACCATTTTTGCCTTACCGGCCTCATCGGTATGGGTCAGCTCATTCTTCTCATCCGCCAATTTTCGACATCCCCCTGGTGCTTTCAAAAATATCGCTGTCCAGAAAGTGCCCTTTGGGCTTTCTATCGACAGCATATGTCAATATGCTTTCCAGATCGCGTTCTGAAAGACCTGATCTGAGAGCTGATTTCAAATCGATTTCCTCGTTGGAGAGGAGGCAGGGTTTCAGTTTTCCATCAGCTGTCAATCTCAATCTGTTGCAGCGGCCGCAAAAATGATTGCTGACAGGGGTTATGAAACCTATGACCGGACCATCTTCGCCAAAACGGGAATGTTCAGAGGGCCCGAACCCGGCGAACAATGCCGATTCATCTCCATCTGGTTTGACAGGAGATCCGTATTCTCCGGTAATGATCCCCTTAATCTCTTCCGCGGAAACAAAATCCTCTCTGCTATAGCTGCCGAAAGGCATTTGCTCGATAAAGCGGAGAATGACTTTTTTCTCCTGTGCAAAACGGACTAAATTCAGAATTTCATCGTCATTTGTCCCTCTCATTATCACCGAATTTAGTTTAACGGGATTCAGACCTGCTTTTACGGCGGCATCGATACCGGAGATGACTTTATCAAGGCCGTCTCGTCTGGTAATATTGAGAAATTTCTCTCTATTGACCGTATCGAGGCTGATATTCACTCTATCAAGCCCCCGTTCCTTCAATTCCTCAGCCATTTCCCCGAGAAGAAACCCGTTGGTAGTCATTGAAATACTGTTTATGCCGTCGATCGATTTAAGATCCCGGATTAATCCGGCAACACCTTTGCGGACAAGAGGCTCTCCCCCTGTCAGTCTGACTTTGGATATTCCTCTCTTAACAGCAACAGAGACAATGGCGAGAATTTCCTCAAAGGTAAGAATATCCCGGTGGGACAGCATATCGACTCCCTCTTCGGGCATACAGTACCGGCATCTGAAATTACATCTGTCAGTCAGAGAGATTCTGAGATAGTCAATAGAGCGTCCGTAAACGTCTTTCATCAGTTATCCCTAACTATCTCTTCAGGAAAGAGGTAATAGAAAACAAAAGAGAGTACAAAAAAGCAGGAAGAGACTAGAGCTGTTCTATAGATACCCACAGGGTCGGGTCCTTCGGGGATTGAAGTTAACATATCCACAAAGGAAAGACCGCTTCCGGAAACAAGTATAAGAGGCAGAAGCGCAATGGATACGAGAAAAGCGAGTTTGAGAACAAAGCCCTGTATACCGAAGAACAGACCTTCGATCTGAACCTTGCTCTTCAAAGTGGCCACTGCGCTGATCTCGCTGAGCATCGCCGGAGGAAATATAAAAGCCGCACCGGCCACCGGGATTCCGCAAAAGCCGTAAATGATATATCCGGTCCAGAGAGGCAGCCCCCTGCCGACAAAAAAGAGAGCTCCGGAAGCTATAGCCAGTCCGGCCAGAGAATAGAGCATGGGCTTCCGGTATCCCGATCTCCGGGATATGCGGTTTATGGGATAGAAAAAGGCCGCCGCCACTCCGAAAAGCAATGCCGATACCGTTGTAATGGCTCCGGGAGGGAGAAGCATGATGTCTATTACAAAATAATTGATAGAGGCCCGAAGGTTATTGAACCCGATGAAAAACAGCAGGAATCCACCCAGATAAATAAGAAAGGAGCGGTTACCGAATATCTCTTTCAGCGATGATTTCAAATCCGAATGGGATGTTTTGCCGCCGGAATAGCTTTTTTCATTGATGGAAAAGGAAGTAACCAGTATGCCGACGGCAGCCAGAGCGGAAAGGGCGATAACCATGAGGCGCAGCCCCTGTTCATCATCTCCTTTTCCGAGAAGAGAGATCAGGATTCCCGGGAGTATCATGGCCACGGCGGTGTAGACAAGCCTGAAGACAGACTGCCAGGTGGACAGATTCAGTCTATCTTTCTGGGAATGGGACAGTTCGGGAATCAGGGCATTATAGGGAGCTCCGACAATGGTGTAGAATATAAAAAAGACGCTTCCCGTAAGTGCCAGATAGAGAAAAGACGGAATGCCTCCGCTTTTTACGGGATAGAAAAAAGCGATTGTCGCCAGAGAGAGGGGAATGGCACCGATAAACATAAAAGGGATCCGCCGCCCCCATTTCGTATCGAGCCTGTCGGACCAGAACCCCACAAGGGGATCGGCAACCATATCGACAAACCTCGAAAGCATTAAAGCCAGGGCTATAAAGAGCGGAGAGAGGAAAGGGGAAAAACTGAACCTTTCGGGAGGCAGATAATAGGTCATGACCCATTGGGCGAAAATCTGATCCACAATGGCATAGCTGACCCCGATTCCGTAAAGAATCTGGATGGAGAGGGTGATCTTTTTTCTTTCTGTATTCAACGTAAAACTCCTGATTTATCCCCTAAAGGATAAATCAGGGTGAAAAAAAGTCAATCTAATTAATTATGGACAGCAATCCTGTTGAGAACCAGGGTACATATGTGATTAACAGAACCATAAGAACCAGAAGCAGAAAGAATGGGATAATGGTTTTGTATACTTTCGTTAAAGGCATCTCGAACCGGTACGAAGCGAGGAACAGGTTCAATCCCACCGGCGGCGTCAGGTATCCGAGCTCCAGATTAGCCAGGAATATAATTCCCAGATGAACGGGATGTATTCCGTAAAGCTCTCCCAGGGGCAGTATCAGTGGCCCGACGACGATAATGGCGGAAAAGATATCCATCAGACAACCGGTTAACAGAAGAAGTATGTTCAGCAGAATAAGAAAGACATATTTTGAGCTGATATGAGCTTCCATCAGGGCAGAGAGTCTCATGGGGATTTCCGCATCGACAATAAAGTAGGAAAGACCTTTTGCCATAGCCAGAATAACCAGAACACCGCCGATGATAGGCATCACTTTGAGTATGACTGCTCCCATCTCCTTGAATTTCATATCTCTTTTGATAAAAACTACCAGAACAACTGAATAGAGAACCGCTATGGCTCCCGTTTCCTCGATAGTGGTAATTCCGCCGAAATATCCCAGAAGGATAATGACCGGAAGGAGAATCTCCCCCGACGCTTCCTTAAGAGAGGACAAAGCATCTTTCAAATTGAAAGGTATGGATTTTACCCCATTGGTCATCGCCTGCCTCACGCCCATGAGGGACAAAGCCAGAACCATGATCGCACCGGGTATCAAACCGCCGACAAACATGTCTTTGATACTGATTTGCGCCATGACGCCGTAGAGGATAATGGGCAGACTGGGAGGAAAAAGCAGGCCGATGCTTCCCGAAGAAGTGAGAAGTCCGGTTGTGAACTTTTTGCTGTAGCCGCCGCTGTCCGTCAGGACGTAGGCGAGCAATCCCCCAAGAGCCAGAATGGTCACACCCGAGGCGCCGGTAAAAGTTGTGAAAAAAGCACAGACCAGTACGGCGACAACAGCCATCCCACCGGGAAGCCAGCCGAACCAGGCTTTGAAAAGGCCGACGAGCCTCTTCCCGGAATTGCTTTCCGAGAGAATGAAACCGGCGAAAGTAAAGAGAGGAATGGCCGGTATGGATTTGCCTGTCAGAAGGTCGTAGGCCTCCAGAGGCAGTACCTCGAGAGACCCCCAGTTCCCCGCAAAGAGGATATAGGCGATACCGCCCAGAAGGATGAAAATCGGCGTTCCGATCAGCCCTCCGGCGATAAGAATCAGGACAAGGGGAAAATCAAGATATGGCATGACGGCATAAAATGAATCGGATAAATCATACCAGAAAAAGGGAATGTCGGGATTAATATAGCTTAGCACATTCACGATGGGAGGAAGCGCCAGAAGCACGCCGGGAATCAGCCCCAGCGATGCGATCAGCCGGACTTTCAGGCTTTCGTCCTTCCAGAAAATAAATCGAACAGCCATTACGGCATAACCTATGGGCACAATTATCGTAGCCAGCCTTATGGGAAAAGGCCCGACCATTTGCACGGGATCAAAGGCGAAGAGGACCATGGAAAGAGAACTGATGGCAAATGCCGTGGCGATCATGGTTCCCAGAAAGGAATTGGCCGCGTCGATTACAGATTTCCATGGCTCTTTTAAATTACCGTGAATAATGGTCAGAGAGAGGTGCTCTCTCGACCGGGATGTCAGCATCCCCGCGAGAAATGTCACCCACAGCACGGCATGGGGTATAAGAGCTCCCGAATCGGGAAAACCCGTTTTAAAGAAAAGCCGGATGAAAACTTCCATAGATGGTATGAGGACCAGAGCAAAAAGAGCTATGGAAGCTATTGTGTTTTCTCCGAGATGATAGAAATTTACAAATTTATTCTTCACCGAGACTCCCTGAAATCATTAAGCTTCTGTTTAACCATTTCCAGGGTTTCGGAAGGAATCAGTTTCCCTCTACCGACAATGGTGCTGTAGTCTTCATCGAACAGCTCCATCCATTCCTGTCTTTCACTTTCCGTGACATCGTCTACCTGAAGACCGTATTCCAGCATGATGTCCAGAGCCTGCTGATTCATCTCCTGGGAGGATATACTGAATTTGCTGTTGGCCCGCTGAACGGCAGCTTTCAGATCGGTGTGGTATTTTTCCGGTATCCGGTTCCATGTCCGGCTTGAAATAACCACACCCCCCAGAAGAGGAGAAATGGGAAGGTTATTCATATGGGGAGTCAGAGCGAACCACTGGTACGCAGCAGCACCCATCGGCGGCGCGTAAAACGCATCGATCATTCCGCTCTGAAGTCCGGTAAGCGTGTCATTGAGACTCATGGGAATGACATGGAAATTGAGACTTTTCCAGGCATCCATCATTTCGGTTTCGTCTCCGTCAACAGCAATTTTCTGTCGTCTGAGCTGATCGGGCGTGGTTGCCTTATCGCGGCTGAAAAACTTGACCCATCCCGTTGAGGACCACATGAGGACTTCAAAGCCCTTGCTGTTGAAATCATCATCGAATTCGGGAGCCACATTTTCCAGAATGAAATTGACTTCCTCATCATCAGCCAGGAGGAAAGGCAGGCTTAATACAAAAGATTCCGGTACGATTTTATTCATTCCGATCGCCGTCAGAACTGCCATATCGAGCTGATTGATACGCATCTTCTGTATCATGTTTTCTTCGCTGCCGGCGATTCCACCGGGAAAGATTCTGATGTTGACCTGACCGCCTGTAATCTGCTTCCACTCCAGAGCCATCTGCTTCAAGGCCAGATCCCAGTCGGACCCGGCGGGAACGACGCTGCCCAGCTTGACCGTCAGCGAGGCAACAGGGCTGACAGCCATAAATATCATTATAAGAATCGAAATGATTCGCTTATGTTTTTTCATCAAAAATCCCCTTCATCAAAATTCAGTAAAAAATAATCCGATCGGTGATCGAGAAGCCACCGGGCTTTTTCCTGGAATATTATAGACGCCAGACGCATTTCGGGGAACGCCTCAGGGTCAATTTCCAGCGCTGTTGTCAGAAGTTCTTCAAATTCCGGATAGTTCTGTTCGTTGACAGAAAGAGTGGAAGCCAGGGAGACATAAGGCATAACGCTGCTGTTTCCGTTTATCTCTACAGACCTTTCGAAGTGGTATCGGGCTCTGTCGGCTTGAGAGACAGCATTGGCAGCCTTGTAATACTCCTCCACGAAAAGAGCCGTCGATGAAGGATTCTCCCCTCCGGCTTTGAACATCATCGCTCCCGGCAGGGAACTGTTGATCATTATGAGCAAATCGTGGATTGCTCCGTTATTGAATGTCTCGTCAAGCTCGAGAGCTTTGTAGATCAGAGCGACCGGCTTGTAAACCTGGGGGCCGAGTTCAAAATCCAGCGGGTCTGTGGAAAACTCGCCCATCAGTCCGGATGCGGCCCAGTACATTGCCGGAACATCTTCGACTGTCATGTCCGCCAGAGCCTCGTCCACAAGACCCTGCCTGAGAAGTTCCGAAAACCCCGGATGACTTAATTCCAGCGACCGGAAGAGATAATCCGCACCTCGCCGGTACATATTTTTGGCGCGGTGCAGCATTCTGTACTGCTCTTCATAATCATCGTCGGAAAGCATTTCCGCTTCAGTCTGTATGAAAACATTGGAATACATGATAAAAGAGCTTCCCGTCGCCAGAAGCAATGCCGGATCTTCGGGATTCTCCCCAGCCAGCATCTCATACATTTTCAGAATAAACGGCAGAGCGTCCTTTATGAGCTCAGGATCATCATCTCCTGTAAAAAGCTCGCTGCTTCCCTCTCCCGCCATAAC
Organism: Spirochaeta isovalerica; assembly: GCF_014207565.1. NCBI lineage: Bacteria > Pseudomonadati > Spirochaetota > Spirochaetia > Spirochaetales > Spirochaetaceae > Spirochaeta > Spirochaeta isovalerica. The sequence goes on from NZ_JACHGJ010000009.1 coordinate 63,102, forward strand.
ATCACTTATCATATTGATTCCCGCTTTCTTAATGGAAGCACAGCCGGAAAGCGTAAAAACGAGAATGATTAAAAATAAAAATATGCGATTTTTTTCCATACTACTATAATTACACATGGTAAATTACAATTCAAGAATTTCCATTCGCTTAAAAGGTATTATATTAAATATATGGATAAAGATAGTAATCCGGACCGTCTGGAGAAAGTGGAAGAACTTCTCAAACGGAAAAAACGGAACGGAAATCAGATATGCTGGATCAAATTCAATCCCGATGCGGAAATGAGTTATGACATTTCAGACGCGGAAGAAGATATAAAATGGATGCTTTACGAGATCAAACGTCTGCAGAACGAAAACCGGGAGCTCAAGGAATTCGCTGAAACATTGCGGGACCAGATGACAGAAGAGCTGAACCGCAACCGGAAATAGCTGCGGTCCCTTAAAATCATTTCATGGGAAAACGACCGTAAATGCGGGAGAGCCGGAGATTTTTCTCTTTCAGCTCCTCACTGAGGTCTTCTTTTTTATAACGCCACTGCCAGTTGCCTCCGAGAGTAGAGGGAATATTCATCCTGGCCCCGTCGTCGAGGCCGAGAAAATCCTGCATGGGAATTATGCAGTATGCCGCGACTGACGCCATGGCCATACGGATGAATTCCTGAACAAGGTTATCCCCTTCGTATCCCGTATATTCCCTGATAAAAGCTCTCTCTTCATCTTTGCTGTTATCAAGCCAACCCTGCATGGTTGAGTTATCGTGGGTTCCCGTGTAGACAACAGCATTGGCAATGTAATTGTGGGGAAGAAAGATGTTCTCTGGATCGAGTCCGGCTTCTCCCTCGGCATAATCGAATGCGAACTGAAGGATGCGCATTCCCGGAAATCCGAATTCATCCCGGAGAGCATTGACCTCTTCGGTAATGACGCCGAGATCTTCCGCCAGAATGGGAAGGGTTCCCAGAACTTTCCTGATCTCTCTGAAAAGCTTCTGTCCCGGAGCTTTCACCCATTTTCCGTCAACTGCCGTCTCGTTGCCCGCCGGAACCTGCCAGAAAGCTTCAAACCCTCTGAAATGATCAACACGTATGGTATCGACAAGCTTGAGCGTGCCTTTGATCCTTTCTATCCACCATCGGAATTTATTTTTTTCCATAGCTTTCCAGTCGTAAAGCGGATTGCCCCACAACTGTCCGGTTTCACTGAAATAATCCGGCGGTACACCGGCAACAGATGAAGGAGAGCCGTCTTTATTCAGCAGAAAGAGTTCCCGGTTCGACCAGACGTCGGCACTGTCCGCGGCAACGAATATAGGGATGTCCCCGATAATTTCGATTCCTCTGCTGTTGGCGTATTTTTTGACCTTGAGCCATTGCCGGAAAAAGAAAAACTGGAGGACTTTGTGGGTTTCCACTTCGGCTTTCAAATCGGCGCTCCACTTTTTCACAGCACGGGGTTCTCTGAGGGCAATATCACGGTCCCAGTAATTACTCCACATGGCGCCATGAATGCCTTCTGCCTGAGCTTTGCTGTCGAAATGCTCCTTAACCGCCATGAATAAAGCGAAATCTTCGAGCCAGTGCGCTTCTTCCCGGCAGAAACGATCGAAATCTCCGGTTTTCCCGCTTTTAGAAAATTTCTTCGCCGCTTTATCGAGAATCGATTTTTTCCAGGGGATAATGGTTCCGAAATCAATAGAACCGGCATCAAATTCCGGCTCATCCTTTAATTCATCCTCAGAGAGAAGGCCCTCCCCGATAAGAATTTGAAGGCTTATCAGCATAGGGTTTCCCGCATGGGTGGAAAATGAAGCGTATGGCGAATCGCCATAACCCGTTGGTCCGAGAGGGAGCACCTGCCAGAGAGTCTGGCCGGATTCTTCCAGAAAATCTATAAATTGAAAAGCTTCCCGCCCCAGTTCTCCAATTCCATGTTTTCCCGGAAAAGATGTCGGGTGCAGGAGAATCCCGCTTTTTCTTTCCAGTATGTGATTATTGCTTATCTTATTCATTCCCCTATAATATACCGGTTTTTTACTCAGTGCAATCGTTTGCACTGAAATAATACAAGCTCTCTCCTGTTCAAATGATTTCCGTTCATTTATTGGTTAATTCCGCTTTTCTGACTGCTTATCTGATCAGGACATTCTGACAGCAAAAACAGCAAAGCCGATGGCACACCGGAGAAGAGGCAGAAAGGACAAGTCCGGAAGGGAAGCATGATATGCGATCATGCTTCCTCTATCGGGTCTTATAGGACGGTCAGGCGCCGCAGCACTTTTTGTATTTCTTCCCGCTTCCACAGGGACAGGGATCGTTACGGCCGATTTTGGCTTCGTTAACGATCGGTTCATTCACCATTTTGGAATCATGGAAATACCACTTGCCTCTTTTTTTAACGAATTCGGCTCTTTCGTGATGATTGAATTTCGTTCCGTTCTGCTTATACTCGGCAATAAACTCCACAGTTCCGGCATTGTCGCTTTCTCCGCCTCGAACCGTCTCCTTTATATCAAGTCCGTACCACTTTGACTGTTTAGACCACTCTTCAACGGATTCGCGGGAAATATCATCACGGGTTTCCTTATCATGGGTTTCTATAATAAAATCGACTTCTTTTTCAACATACGCCGTGTATCGGGCTCTCATGAGAGCTTCTGCTGTCGGAGCCGCCGCACCGCCTTTTATATAAAGGGAACAGCACTGTTTGTATTCTTTACCGCTTCCGCAGGGACATTTGGCCATTTTCTTTCTCCATAATATTTAATCTCCTTTTTTTAAATCAGAACCGCTATTAATTCAAGCCCCGATAAGACTTCAGGGCGTCTAAAATCTCATGGCACTGAACTTCTAGATCGTTAATTTCATTCCGCCAGTAGATATCGGTGCCCCAGTCGGGGTTGTTTCTTACGAAATGATGTTCCCCCACCTGAAGACTGCACCACTCTATGTAATAAATAATTCTCATGGCTCTCAAAGGCTCAATGAGCTTTAGCGAGCGGTAATCGAAATCGCGAAAGGTCTCATATCCCTCAAGCAGTAGATTCATTTCCCTGCGGGACTGTTCGAGCCTTCCGGGAAGAAGCATCCACAGATCCTGAACAGGAACCGCTGTTCCCATATCATCGAAATCAATGATCATCAAACCCTCTCCGGGACGATGGATGATATTTCCCCTGTGACAGTCTCCATGAACCCGAATCGTTTCAAAATCGGCAAACAGAGGCTTAATGGTTTTTATGATTTTGCGGCAGACCGCTTCAAAGGGTTTCCTGTTCGCTTCGTTTATCAATCCTCCGAAAAGGAGATTCTCCACAAATTTCTCTGTAGAGTTTTCCGGGTCGAGTTTCATCCGGTATTCGCTGTTGAAACGGGCGCCAGCCCTGTGTATCCGCCCGATCAGCTCACCCGCGCGAATCCACTCATCATCGCTGTTTATCTCCAGCATGGGACCGGACTTTTTGGGGAATAGAGCAAAGGCATATTCATCCCAGAGCGCCACAGTGGAATCGTTATTGAGCTCAACAGGTGCCACTACAGGTATTTCATCTTCCAGGCAATCGAAGATAAAGTCGTGCTCGTCGTATATGGCATCGAGAGTCCATCGGCCGGGACGGTAGTATTTCACGATCATTTTTACTCCGTCTTCCCTCTCCACTTCATAAACGCGGTTTATGTAACTGGTCAGAGGATTGGTATGCCCGGTGTATCGGTCTCCTGTAAAATTTTCCACTCCGTCGATAAGCAGATGGGGAGTCAGTCCGGAAAATCCGCTATTCATAATTCTCCTCCCAGATACTCGCGGATACCCGATTGACGGACGACCCGCCTGGACAGAGCTTTTTCCAGAATGTCGCGCGTGCAAAAAAGTGATAGTTTATCTTTTGCCCGGGTTATGCCCGTATAGACGATTTCCCGGGTTAAGAGACGGTCAGATCCTTCGGGGATAAGAAACAGAACCTGATCGAATTCAGAACCCTGGCTTTTGTGTACGGTTTGGCAATAGGCGGTTTCCCGGGAGCCCAGTTTACCTGCCGGTATGCGCCGGAAAGAATCGGGACCGTCCCGGAAAACGGCGAAATACTCATTCTTATCTCTCATGATGACACCCCGGTCTCCATTGAAGAGATTCTGGCTGTAGTCATTACTGGTTATCATAATCGGCTGGCCGTGATAAAGGTTGCTATCCCGGCCTTTCAACTGGTTCGTTATGGCCCGGTTCAGGCTTTCCACTCCATACATCCCCTTGCGCGTCGGAATCAGAACGGCTGTTTTTTCAAATACCTGAAAGAGCTCTTCCGGCTTTGCACCGGAGGAGAAACCTTTCTCAGGGATGCCGTACGATTTAATTATCCTGTCTACCAAATGATTCTTTGGAGGCAGTTCATCAATAGCCAGGACATTGTCAAAATTCCTGAAGGCTTTAAAGACACGGTCCGTATCACCGTCAATGACCGCACCCGCCGCTTCGAGTATTCCCGACCCCGAACGCCAGGATTTTGTTAGGAAAAGAACATTCTCATGCAATTTATGTCGCGGGTTTTCAGCACCGGATACAAAATCACCGAACACCGCTCCCGCATCGACTGAAGGAAGCTGATCCCTGTCTCCCACAAGAAGAAGAGTGGTATCCGGCCCGAGCGCCTCAAACAGCAGGGACATCATTCTGGCGTCAACCATGGAGGCTTCATCGAGAATGACCAACTCAGCGGGAAGCGGTCTGTCCCGATTAAAGGCGGCCTGCCCCGTTCCCCTGTTTATCTGGAGCAATTTATGAAGCGTAGAAGCTTTGCGGGGGAGCATTTCATCAATGTCCTCCATAGGATCGGCTATAAGCAGCCCCCGCATACTCTCTATCATTCTGTTTGCAGCCCTTCCTGTCGGCGCGGCCAGGAGAATTCTGGAGGGAGAAATATCTTCGCTTTCCCGGGTCAGAATAAAGAGATTGCGCAATAGAGTCGTTACGGCTGTTGTCTTCCCTGTACCGGGACCGCCGCTCAAAATAACAAGCCGGCGGTGGAGAACTTTCCCAAGCAGTTCCTTCTCCTTTTCCGTAAAATGATAATCACGGTCATGAAAGCCCGGTCCAGCCACTCCCTCTTGCTCCGAAGAGAGTCTTCCAAGATGACTGATCAGAGTCCGCTCCATTTTATAATAATTTCTGATGTAGACGATTTTTCGTTCCGGCAGATAGATAAAAGGGGTTGCTGCCTCGACAGATCCGAAACAGGAAGGGAACATCCCCGGGACTTCTGTCCAGGTTCCGGTCAGATCCTCGCGGATCTCTTTCAATTTATTTTCCAGATTTACATAATCAGTTTCGCTTCCGGCGAAGGAATCCCTGTCGGGAAGGCACCATTTTTCCAGATCTTCCGAAATACAGTTAAGGTCAGTTCTGAGATGACCGGCCCCGGCCTGGAACAGGATATGAACAATAAACCATCTGAGAAGTTCCCGATCTCCCCGCGTCTCCTTTCCCGCCAGTTGTTCTGCGTAATAAATATGATGCCAGGGAATGGATAAGCTTCGCGCCAGGTTCTGAAATTCAGAATCGTAAGAACCGCTGATTTTTTCTTTGAGTTTGGCAAATTCGAATTTTTCATTGTTTTTCAAGCAGCTCGATACTGCCGGTCCCGGGGTGTAATTCACAGAACAGCCTCCAAAGGTGTAAATTGCGAAGCGAATGAGAGCATTTCCCCTTCAGCGGGTCTGTAAAAATGGATTCCCCTGTCTGAATCAGCTTCTCCGTTCATACCGCGGACAAAAAAGTAATAACAACCGCCGAAGTGTTCTTCGTAATCGAAAATGTCTCCTTCAAGGGACTTGAGATAACGGTAGAGAGCCGTGATATATATGAGAGACTGCAGCTTGTAATGGTGGTCGTCCATCATTTCCGCCAGGATATCCGGGCTGTAGTCATCGTAAGTATCTCCCTTCGGAGAAGAGGTCGTTTTCCAGTCGGCAATATAATATTTTCCTTCGTAGATAAAAATCAGGTCGATAAAACCCTTTAAAAGTCCATCTTCCACCTCTCCGGCATAAGCGGAGTCAACCATAAGCCGGCTGCATTCATTCACCGTCATATGGAATTCCATTTCATGAAGACGTTCCTCCCCTTTGAGAACAGAAAGAGAAGGACAGCCATGGGGCAGCCCGTTCCGCAGAGTCCTGTATACGAGCTTCTTTAAGGGAAGAGAAGACCGGGCATACCATTTGTTATCAAAAAAACGGACTGACAGATCCCGCAGAAGGCGATCCGCCTCCTCATTTTTCAGAAAATCCTCAAGGGTTGATTCGTGGGCCAGAGAATAATCCATCTCTTCGAATATTCGATGGACCAGTTCCCCGAAAACAGCTCCCCGGGTCAAAAGAACCTCATCGACCTTTTCATCGCGGTTCGCAACAGCAACATCATCACGGTCCGCATCATTATGCCGGGCTGGTGCAGGCTCCCGGCCTCTTTCAGCCTCTCTGAGAATTGAGGAATAACTGGAAATACGGATATACCTGTCATCATATCCGGCTTCCGCCTTCAGAGGTTTGAAAACGGGAGTGACATCTTCATTATCTTCTCTGTAGAGACAATCCTGCCGGGAGGAGTGATTCAGGAATTCTCTTTCCAGTACAGAATCCAGAAAGTAAATCTCCCTGTGTTTTCCGATGAAACCGCAAAGGGCTCCATCAATTGTCTCAGCCAGGATTTTTATATCGGATTTCTTTTTTTTAGAATTCTTTTTGTACAAAAGCCCACTGTGCAGAGGATGGGAAAAACTGAGGAGATCGGAAAAATCCCCGGCTATCCTCTCGATATCTTCAGCGGCAAAAGAGCTGTAAAGCGATGTTAGATAAGATAAACCGCCATTTTTAAAAAATGGCATGTAGAGCCGGGAGGACGCTCTTGTGAGTGCAACATAATAGAGTCTTTTTCTCTCTTCCCAGCTGTCCATTAAATGATATTTTTCATTCTTTTTAGTTTTCAGAAAGTCATAGTGCCGCTTTTCTGATTCGACATAATCATAAAATATCTCCCGTCCGGAATTTCCCCCGGATTTCAAAGCTCCGGCGAAAAATACGATTGGGAATTCCAATCCTTTACTGGCATGCATTGTCATAATCTGAACAGCTTCCGAATCTTTATCCAGCCGTATGAGATCTTCATCATTCCGGGACGGTTCACAGATCTTCCCCAGAAGCAGGGCGTAAAGTTTTTCCGCATCGAGATGGGAACGGAGCTGTTCACCATGAAGGAATTCGATAAGCTGACGGAAATTGCTGTAAGACCGTTCGCCATTCTGAAAAGCCAGCAATCTCTCCTCCAGTTCACAATTCCTGAAAAAATCACGGGAGGCTTCAATAATTTTTCCCCGGTCAACCATTTCCCTCCACTGAAGGAGAAGCCCCGTTAGATAATCAAATTCGCCCTTTGCCTCTCCCTCCACAACCTGTCCGGGAGTCCGGTCGTAAAACCGGGACATAAGCAGTTGTTTGACTGTCGAGTTATCCATCCTGATAAGAGCTTTGAGAAATAAGAGCAGATCGGCGGCTTCCCCGGTATCGAATATCCGCTCTCTGGAATTGATTATGGAGGGAATGGAATAAGAAGAGAGGTATGACTGCAATACCCGGCAGTCCTTGTTACTCTCCGCCAGAATCGCGATATCACCGGGCTTAATCCTTCTATCCCCTATTTTCGTTCCTGCCAATAGAACATAGCTCTTGTAGGATATGAGCTGAAACCAGGTATTTTTCCCTTTGGCTATATCGCTGATGCCCTCTTCATTCTCTTCGCTTTCGATGCGGATGAACTGAAAAGCAGCCTCCCCGTCTTCAACCTTCGGTGCGGCCGGCTTCCCGGCTTCGACGGGAGCAAATGACGTAGGCGATGTGTGGCCGCAGTGCAGGGCGGGATCAAGAACCGATGAAAAAAACCGGTTAACCCCTTCGACCAGAGGAGATATGGAGCGGAAATTTTTTCCCAGCGTGTAGCGCCCATCGACAGCACCGCCCCTGCAAGCCTGATAATACACTTCAAGATCCGCTCCTCTGAAGCGGTAAATTGATTGTTTGGGGTCGCCGACGAGAAAAAAATTATGATTGTCGTCACATCCGAATATTTTCTGGAAAATATCCCACTGTCGTTGATCCGTATCCTGAAATTCGTCTATAAGAACGGTTCGGTACCGCTTTCGGATCTCTCTTACCAGTTCCGGACGGTATTGGTCCCCTGAACTGCAAAGCCCCTGATGGAGCCTTCCTATCAGGTCATTGAAATCCAGTTTTCCGGTAATCGCCTTCTTTCTTTTCAGTTTATTATTAATGCTGTCGTAAGCTTCTATGATAAAAGCGGCTTTCATCGCTCTTCTGTAGAGATCAGCTCCGGGATTGTCTTTATCAAAAAGATATAAATCGAGAAAATCTTCAGCCGCCTGAACAAAAGGATCGGGAGGAATAGATTCCGGATTGTTCTTTTCCCCGAGATTTTCAGGCAGAAAACGCATAAACTGATTGAGAATGGTTTCATTCTGAGAAATAAAAACGCTCAAAGAGATGAGATCCGTTTCTACAGGAATCTTCTGAAGCTTAAGAACGGCATTTTCCAGATGATTGGCATATTTGAAACCCAGTGCCGTAAAGCGCTCTTTATCCGGCAGGTTTCCCCCTCTCATGCGGCACCAGGCATTATGGAGAGCCCCCCGGCCATTATTAAAATCCATGATAGATTCAAGTATTTCCCGGCGATGCTCCCTGTCGGGTTGGATTTCAATACCCGGTCCGAGCAACTCCCGGCCGACCATTTGTCCCAGATCCGCAAGGGCTTCTTCATAGCCGCCGTTCCCCAGAAAAGCTTTGTATTTGATCAGCTGCCCCCGGTCCATGGATTCTCCCATTTCCCTCATATAATCGCGAACCGCTTCATCAATGATATCGCCATCGCTTTCCATATCCATACTGAACTGACTGAGAGATTCAAAGGGATAAGCTTTGAGCACATTGAGACAAAAACTGTGAATTGTAAAAATCGATGCCTTTTCAAACTCGTAAACGGCCTGACGGATATTGTCCAGTTCTTTCGATTTCAGTTTCCGCTTGTCTCCGCCCAGATCCAGCTCTCCGGTGCGGGAGGCTTCGTTCAGAATGATCCGGATCCGTTCTTTCAACTCCCTGGCGGCTTTTCTCGTGAATGTTACGACCAGAATCTGAGGCAGAGTCAAAGGACCTTCAGCGACAAGCAGGGAAACAATCCTTTCGATCGTATAGGTTTTACCCGTTCCGGCCGAAGCTTCCAGCTGAATATTCCTGAGCAGGTCGATGTTTTCCGAAAAGGAAAAATTCCCTGTAAGAGACATATTATTTCCCCTTTCCCTTCTTAAGAGTGTTGTTTAAAAAACAATATACAAGATCGACGAACCGGGACATTCTATCCCCATCGAAATCCGGTAGATCCGGATAAGCGGCGGTTCTGTAGGGACATGTTTTCAATAAAGAAAATCCCCTATCCATCGCAGAAATCTTATCGTTCCATATTTCCCGAATGGCGCTTGTGAATGACACCGATCCGGAGTTAGCGATTTGATCCCATCTTTTGACGGCTTCCTCCCCTATTTCAGGATAAAGAGGAAGCGGGCTTTGCTGATTATCCAGATATATGCCGATCAGACCGGCCATGTCGGGAAAGCCTTCTTTTTGATTAAAAACTGCCGATTCCCTTCCTTTGGGCGAAAGAAGATACGCCTTCAGATCATGACTGTTCATGACATCTTCCGGAAGAAGACCGCTAATGAGATAGGGTACGAAAAAGTGTGATAACCTGGCTTTATCCGAGTTGAACAATCCGGCATAGACAAATGTCTGATTTTCAAAAACATAGAGGGGAGGCAGCGTTCCTTTTATCCGGACCTCAATATTGTTTTCCAGACGGATTGCCGGAGACCTGAGAATTCCCTCCTCCAGTTTTGTTTCATCTCCGAATGTAAAAGCAACAGGCTCCGGTTTGTTCAGCAGATAGGGGATACTATGGATCTGTTCGAGAAGATTTACCGTATTCTCTTTCAGCCTGTCGACAAAGGGAACAGACAGTTCGTTGTCGATCTGTTCGCCCCGGGCATTTTGTATCCGTGAAAATTCCTCCAGTTTGTCATCAATAGATTCACCATCCCCTTCATCGCTTATCCCGCTATGAAGAAGTTCCTCGAGAAATGAGCGGTTAATGAAAAAATCGGCTTCAACATTCTCTTCCGCATCCTCTTCGGGTAGTTCATTTTCACCTATATAAACACCGCATGATTTATTGTAAAAAACTTTCAAAGGATTCTTCAGAAACATAAGGAGATCGGAAAATGTCAGCTCCAGGACGGTTTCCTCCTGATTAAGGGGAAGTGAATCGATCATTCGAACCGGATCAGCAATCTTCCGGATACCGTAATAGATCTCCGAAAGCTTAAAATCCCGACGGCTATAGGAAACAAGCTCCTGATGCCCGGAGAAATATTCCCTGTCAAAAGGCTGAAGCTTTTCCCATTCAACAAGGGCGGAAAAGCAACTGTCCTTCCCGTCAATATAAAAGTGGTCGTCTATATAACCTGCCAGCTCGGAAATAAGCGATGAGGGCTGAAGAATTTCATTATCCACATTATTCCTACCCGTATAAAAGAGGGTAACCTTATCTTCCGCCGACAGAAATACTTCGAGAAAAGAATACTTATCACTTGTTCTGCGGGATAAATCGATTGAAATAACACTCTGAACCTCGTCCGTATCTTTCAGGTCAAAACTGAGGGCGTCATCAGAAGCGGGAAAGGCTTCTTCATTCAGTCCGAGAACCATAATGACCTTAAACGGGACTGCTCTAAGCGGCTTCAGGGAAGCGCAGCTGATTCCCTGTGTCAGATAACGGCCCCGGCTTCCTCCCGACTTATTTATAAACTCGGTCAGAAGCGATTTGAACATATAAAAATCGAAATTTCTGTTGGAAAGCTCCTCAAGGTTATCCAGCTCATTGACCATATTGAGAATATCCCGGAAGCAGCCTTTGAGGCGGAGACGGTCACTGTCATCGCGGCCCGGATCATCTTCAGCGGCGGCCAGATATGTCTCCATGATCCTTTCCCAGACAAGAACCCATTCTTCGAGACGCAGCTTTATATCGGCAAGCAGATTCAGGTCCCGATGAAGAGAGCGAATTATATGAATAAGCCTGCCCGCGGAATAGGCATCGCTTTCATTCATCAGGGAAAAAGGAGCATCAAAAGGTTTTTCTGCTTCAGAGAGAGCCAATCCTTCCAGGATTCTTTCGAATCCCCGCTCCCAGCTATTGAAATCCGTGCCATGAATACCGAGTTCCCTTTTATGCCCGCTGTCTACAGCCCACTTGATATTGAGCTGATCACAGAAGCTAAGCCAGTTGTCGTATTCGGCAGAGTCTATGCGCTGCGAAGCGGCAAAACACCTGTTTGAAAAGAGAGAGAACAGTTCCTTTCTGGTAAATCGGGCACCGGTAAGATTTAACAAGGACATAAATCCGCTGATGAAGGGAGAATCCCCCTCACCTTTCAGATCGATAATGTTGAAGGGAAGAGCGGCGCTGTCTTCTGAGGGAAATACGGCTTCGATATACTGAGCATATTCATTGATATCTGGGGCCAGCACACCTATATCGGTTAGTTTAAGCTCCGGATCGCTCTCAAGGCATGAGAGGATTCTGTTTTTCAGGGCCTCCACTTCCCTCCATCGCCCAGTTGTTGAAACCACGGTCAGACTCCGGTCATCAGGATGAACAGGCCTTCTCAGATCAGGACTTTTATTCAGCAGAAAATCACCCTGAATATGTGATAGAAGAGTATTTTTTTCAGGCAGGGGAAACTCTCTGTGGATCTTTTGTTCTGTTCCGGAAGACAACTCATCCATCAGATTGCGAAATCCTTCATACAGGGCGCCCCAGCTTTTCAGCAGAGGCATGGAAAAAGGCTCACTGGAAAGCGTCGGGCTCAAAGCGAAGTGGTCGACAGGGACAAACTGCGAAAGATGCCTGAAAAACCTGAGCGACGAATCGCCCATAAAAGTCGAGCCGAAGAGAATAACCCGTACAGGATCTCCATCAAACTCATCCCGCTCCTCTGCAATAGCAGAAAGAATACTGCTTAAATGGATATAGGGCTTCGATCCGGAGAAAAGTTCATTCCAGATAGCCATCTGCCATCTCTCGTGTTTCAGCAGGACAGGATCCTGATCGACGCTTAAAAAAGGAATGCCTTTCTCCCAGGAGGAAATCAAAGCCTGGCAGTTCATACCGTAATAATAGAAAAGACCGGCGATGCTGTCCGAAAGCTGATAAAGCCTGAGGCTATTAATTGTCTGGAAATCTTTTTCTCCCGAACCGGTCCCTTTTATATAGTTTTCCAGTTCTCTGAAGAGCCCGCTTCCGGATCCGCTTCCTGGAAGATCGGTCCTAAGCAGCTCTTCCAGTTTCTTATAGACAATCACTTTCAGATTATCCATAAACAAAACCGCTTTTTCTTCTCTGCCGCCTGTTCCTTCGAGCATCTCCCGCCCGAGAGGGAAAGACCGGATGAAGGTTCGGACGGCATTCTCCGGAAGAACGATATTGAGATTGGCCGACACTCCGTATCGCCCGGCCAGTTCCAGCTTGAGCCATTCACCCATACTACGGTTTTGAACGATAAGGAAAACCTTCTCCCCGAAAAGAGCCCTTCCGCGAAGAACCTCTCCATATTGTCGAATAAATGATCTGAGCTCGTTGCTGAGAAATAGTCTATACTCGGGCATACACCTAATATAGCCGATGAAAATCGTCCCTACAAGCAGGATGATTTTTCAATAGCGATGGATTATAGTAAAACTATGAAGTCGATCCTGCTGGTCCTTTTCATTATCATCTCCTTTTCTGCGGGCATCACTGCATTTATGTGGGGACAGCTTGCCGCAGCCGTTGCGCTGGCTATTATCGCACCAGTGGGACTCCTCTATTTACTCATTTCCACACGCTACGCATCGAAAGCGGAAAAGCCTGAAAAAAAGAAGCGGCAGACAGCTGTTGATAACTATTTTCATCAAGAGAAAGATTCATGAATAATCCACAGGAAAAGGCCGGAATTTCGGCCTTTCAGCGGAATTATTCACAAGTTATCCACAACCTAACCTGAATTTGTTCACTGAATTTCTATTTCTTCTCTTTAGTTCAGAAAAACAACGAACTATCTGAAAATTCGATTTTCAACCCGAAAAAGCCTCAAAAACCCCTTTTTTGTCCAGTTTTCTATCTAAATGTTAATATTTGTGTAGTATCACCTGAAGTGGTGATAACCATAAATTCCCTGAGACCCCCGAATTTCGAGCCTAGAGCTAACTTTTCAACAAGTTATCCACAACCTATACAGTTTTGCTCTGATGCGCTGTGAATAAGATGTTAATTTATCAGAAATGGGAATTCAGAACAGTGAGAATTAATCAAGGGAATTCTGAAAAAAATAAAATTCAAATTCCCCGGAAATTCTCTTGAATTCATGAAATCAAATTCGATATTATCATGACTCACGCCTGAAATGAGGAACCCTATTTAACAATGAATAAAAAAGATTTTTTACTCGAATACAAACTGATGAAAAGTACTGATACGTACATTGAATTTGACGGAGTCGATCACAGCGAGGACGGTTCATACGATTTCGCATCCATGTCTATCGACAGCCTGGATCTCCGCGATCATCCTGAAGAAGTATTGAAAGCTGCGGAAAAAAGATGGAGCCAGACGAGAAAACTCCTGCTGGTTTACACGACAGAAATAAAAAGCACGGGACTGAACAAGATTCTCTTCAATACTCTGAACACCTCAGCCGTACCGGCGGCTCCCGGCCTCTTTTTCTTTTTTAAAGACAGTGATCTGGCTGAAATATTCCAGTTTAACATTCATTGCGGCGACAAGGACGAGACAAAAGAAGATGTTCTCGTTTATCTGGCCCTTGCCAGAATCAAGAATGAAAGCGTTCTATCATCCATGCCGCAGATTCTGAAAGATAAAGTCACCGGGCATCTGGGAAACAATATCCGCGCTATTGCCGAAAGCCGGAAGCTCCTCGCTGTTATGGGGCAACCGGGAAAGGTGAAAGAGCTGTGCGAGAAGACCGAAATGGGAATGCAGGATGATGAAGCTCTCTGGATTCACACCTCTCTTATCAAGGAGCTCGATCCGGCGCTTCGGGTTTATATCGGCTGCTCCGCTTTCTTTTACGGCGATCCGGCTTCCGCTGATATTATAAAAATCCATAAAAAGTCTTCTAAAATAACCTACTATCTCTATGATGACTTTGAAAACAAGCTGCTGCCGGAAATGCACGACCGCATAAAAGTAGATCTCAGCCGCCAGAAAATGGACCATTTTGATCATCGGAGCCATAGAAAACCGGAGGTTGTTTATTTTAAAGAAAGGTTTGTAAGCCCCCATAACAGCCGCTACGGGGAATGGAAGGATTTCAGCAATCATCTGCTGGAAAAAGGGTATGAACCGGATGGAATTCATATCGAACAGAACAGAAGTCTCAAAGAGATACTCAACAGCTTCTGCGCCTGATTAAGCAGCATAGGCCCCGGTAAACTCCGGGGCTTTTTTATATATTATGACAAAGCCCAGGGATCATCTTCCAGTTCCTCCAAAACATCATCACCGCGGTACTCTCTGTCCCAGGCTTCCGAATCCATATCGTCGTAAGAATCTCCCCAGTCATCACTGCCGGAAAAATAATCTGAATTTTCTTCGTCATCCAGATCATCCAAAGACATTAAGTCATCTTGATCATCGTAATCAAAATCACTCATAAACTCCTCCTTTTAGAGCACATAACCGAACAAAAACTTTATAGTATAATTTATACTGGAATTTCCAGAGAAAACCACTTTTTTAAAAAAATAATCACTCGAAAACAATAATGCCGTTCTCCGATTCAAGGAACTTTCCGGCACTTCTGAAATCGAGAAGGATGTTTTCCAGCTCATCGGTCTGAAATGTTCTGTAACTGATGAGATCGGCAAAATCCAACTGCGCTCCGAGAGCTTCCAGCTCTCTTCTCAAGACATCGGGAGAGGGGATTTCGCCAGTAAGAAAAAATGAGGAAAAGAGACGTCTTCCCCTGGTCATCCATGTTTCAACCTTGTCGCTGTCAGGCTGATACCCCAGGGGGAACTGATCCGGATAGAGAATATGGTCCTTGAATACAAAGAGAAAGGAATTATCACCGAAATCTTTAAGTGAGCGGGAAAATTCCAGAGTCAAAGGAAGAGCGCCGATCAAAAGATGATCGAGACGGCCGTACAAATCGGCAAAAAAATTAATGGAAGAAAAGAGATTTCCGAAATTTTTTGTATTTTCATTCAAGTTGAATCTGAGCGAATATAATAAATCCTGTTCCATCACAAAGCACCTGAATTCATTTTCGGCCTAACCGCGACATTGTTCAATCACAAACGTCCGTGGTAAAGTTATTTCATGACCAATAATGACATTTTTAAAAAATTAAGAATAGCCTTCAACATGAAAGATACCGATATAATTGAAACGCTTGGCAAAGTCGGCTTTACCATATCGAAGAGCGAGATAAACGCCATATTCCGCAACAAAGGGCACAGGAACTACAAAGCCTGCGGAGACCAGCTGCTGAGAAAGTTTCTGGAAGGATTGATAGAAAGGGAGAGATCCACCGGCGTTAAGCAATAAAATTTGAAATTCCCGCTCCCATTGATTAAATTTTCCCTGGGGGAAAGGTATGGAGAGATTAAAAGAAATTCACTCCGACGGAAAAGAGATGGTTTTTCTTAACCTGAGAGATTACAGGGATGATAAGATTTTTTTCCGGGAGATACTTCACCACACATCCGAACTTTTAAAGAAAAAGGGAAGTCCTCAGCTCCTGCTGATAGATTTCACCGGCATACCCTACACACACAAATTTTTTGAGATAACCAGGGAATTCATTTCCTCCAATCTCGACCATATCAAAGCTGCCGCATTAGTCGGCGTTCAGCTCGAACAGGAAATTGATCCCGATATCGTTAAAAAGGCCGCAGACCTTCACATTCTCTTCTTCAATGACCTGAACGACGCCAGAAATTGGCTGAAGCAAAAGTAATCAATATACTTTTACAATTCGCACCGGTGAGATTAAACTTATATTCATGAATCTCATCATCGAGGATTTTTTTGAATTCAAGGAGCTGCTGAGTCAGCATTCCCTTTTTATCATCGGCCTCCTTCTCGTCTTCGGGTATTTTCTTGGAAAACTGGCCGACAAAGTTAAATTACCGGAGATTACAGGATATATTATTTCCGGGCTTCTCATGGGTGATGCGGTCTTTCAGATGATACCCCATGATTCAGAGCTGACAATCGTTACCGATGTGGCCCTGGCTCTTATAGCCTTGACCATAGGAGGAGAGTTCTCCCTCTCCAAACTGAAGGTTATGGGGCGGGAAGTGATGATTCTCACGATCTTCCAGATATTGCTTACTTATGCCGTCGTATCGATCAGTCTTGTTATTTTCAAACTTGAACTGCCCTTCGCCCTTCTAATGGGAGCCATTGCCACCGCAACAGCTCCGGCAGCGACTGTTGCCATTGTGCAGTCCCTGAGGGCTCACGGAAGATTTATCGACAGACTATACGGTATAGTTGCCATGGACGATGCGGGAGCGGTCATTGTCTTCAGCGTTTCTTTCGCAATTGCTACGGGAATGCTTTCCCCCCGGGAAGCCGCATCGGGACACGGCGCGAGTCTACTTATTTTTCACGCTTTTACTGAAATTGTTTTTTCTCTCCTTCTCGGAGCTCTTTTCGGTTTTTTTATACATAAATCGACAAGAAAGCATACCAATACAGGCGAAATCCTTATTTTGACCCTGGCTCTCGTCCTTCTTGAAACAGCTCTGGCCCTTTTCTTTCACTTATCTCCCCTTTTATCCAATATGGCCGCCGGGGCTGTCCTGATAAATATATCTCCCAGAAATCACAGAATTTTCCGGACTCTGGAACCGCTGTCTCCCCCCGTGTATGCTCTTTTCTTTATAATAGCCGGTACAGAACTGAATCCCTCGGCTCTGATGAAAAAGGAAATTCTCCTTTTAGGAGCCGTTTTCATAGTTTCTCGAGCCATAGCCAAATATTCAGGAATAAACCTTGGAGCAAGGGCTGCGGGTTCAGCTCACAACATCAGAAAATATCTGGGCTTCTGCATGCTTCCCCAGGCCGGCGTGGCGATCGGTCTCGTATTGATGATTCAGACTTCCCCTGTGATACTGGCTCTCCCTGAAGCGGAACAGGCCACAATTTCCCTGATGGTCAATATTGTACTGCTCTCAGTCTTTTTCAACGAACTGACCGGACCACCCCTATCTAAATTTGCAATCATACATGCTATGGAGGAGGAGTGATGATGACGGGGGACGCAAAGCGTCGGGACCCGGCATCAGTCACAAGCGTAAGCGTTAAGGAGGAGTGATGGACCTTATTCATATTACAGATGTAAAAAGCTGCAGCTGCGGAATAAAAGCGAAGACTAAAGACGATGTTCTCAGAAAGCTCGCCAAACTGGCTGTTAAAAGCATTAAACTCGATAATATTTCCGAAGAGGAAGTTTATAAAAAGATAAAAGAGAGGGAAAGCCAGGGCTCTACGGGTTTCGGTGGCGAAATAGCCATTCCCCATGCGCGGATCAAAGGGATGGAAGAATTTCTTCTGTTTATCGTAACCGACAGGAAAGGGGTTGATTTCGATTCTCTTGATAAAAAAAAGGTTCGTCTTTTGTTCGTGATTCTCGGACCGGAGGAAGCGGTAAATGAACACCTTCAGATTCTCGCTTCCATATCAAGAGCCATGTCGCAGGAGAGGGTCAAAAAAGAACTGCTGGGAGCCACAACGGAATCTGTTCTTGTTGAAACCTTCCTGAAATACACAATGGAAAAAGAGGAGAAAACCAGCGAGAAGCGGAAAATGAAGCTGATGATTCTGGTTTTGTACCTCGACGAATTCCTTTACCACATTCTGGAATATTTCATACAGGAAGGAATTGAAGGCGCGACGATTATGGATTCTTCTGGAATGGGTGAATACATTTCGAGCATTCCGCTGTTTGCCACATTTATCGGCTTTATGAATGAAAAGAAGAACCACAGCAAAACCATCTTCGTTCTCATTCCTGAAAACAAGGAAGCGGAGATCGTCAGAGGAATCGAGGAAATAACCGGCGATCTCGATAAAAAAGAAGGCGCCATGATTCTGACAACAGACATATCCTTTTACAAAGGAACAATGAAAATGATGTAAAAAAAAGCTGCTGTCCGGTAAACGGAACAGCAGCTTTTTTATTCTGTTAATGAATTATTTTCTTGCGATCAGCAGAGTTTTAGAGTCGAGAATAAGAGAAAGGTCCTCTTTAATCTCATTTCCATGATCCTTAACGAGGTTGAGGTTCATAACATCCCCTTCGTTTTTCAGAACCATGATGACAGAAAGGTTTTCTTCACAGCATTTCAGGTTGCTGGGGATAGCCCCTTCCTGAACGACTTCGCCTTCATAAGAGTCTGTGAACCATATTTCCAGGTCCATCTCTTTAGCAAAGTTTTTTACTTTTGCAATAACATTGCCGTCGTTGTTTTTTGTGAAATCGTAACCGTCGACAACAATGGCGTCGGTGCCTTTCTGTCCGTTCTCAATCATAGCTTTAACGCTGTTGAGAACCTGATCCATGCTAACGCCATCCTGGTTGAAATTCATGATAACTCTGTTTTTAACCAGCTCGTCGTGAACTTCCATAGCGTTTTCGAGGTCTCTCTTCTGAGAGATTTCTCTGAATATATCTTCATACCAGTCGAGAATATGATCCGTTCTGGAAGAAAAGGATACGTGAATTACGTGTTTGTCCCTCATCAGCTTATCGGTGGCGATATGAACCAGACAGGCTGTTTTGCCAATACCTCTCCTGGAGGCGATTACAGCGATGTTTCCCTTACCGAGACCACCATGTGTCGCCTTCTCGAGGATTCGCAGGGGACTGTTTTTAGTCAGCTCTTCTTTTACCATTTCTGAACTCCTTGATCGTGAAAGCTTATTTGTTTTTGTTCTTTTCCTGGAAGGCTTTTACAAGCTCTTCGGAAATACTTGTCGGAACTTTGCTGTACTTTGCGAACTCCATGGTGAACTCAGCTTTACCCTGAGTGGACGAACGAAGAACAGTAGAATAACCGAACATCTCACTGAGAGGAACTTCCGCTTCCACGGTACACATTGCACCCTCTTCAGTTGACCCTATAATTATACCACGACGCTGGTTGATACTTCCAAAGATATTTCCCTGGAATTCAGAAGGACCTTCAACAGAAACTTTCATAATCGGTTCAAGGATGACCGGTTTCGCTTTCATATAGGCTTCTCTGAATGCCG
Organism: Spirochaeta isovalerica; assembly: GCF_014207565.1. NCBI lineage: Bacteria > Pseudomonadati > Spirochaetota > Spirochaetia > Spirochaetales > Spirochaetaceae > Spirochaeta > Spirochaeta isovalerica. Next base: position 82,542 of record NZ_JACHGJ010000009.1, read on the forward strand.
CTCTCGCCGCAGTCTGGAATGCCTGGTCCGAAGAGTCGACAGCATGGTACTGACCATCGTTGATAGTCATTTTTACACCGACGATCGGGTGACCGATCAGAGATCCCTTGTCCAGAGCGGACTGGAAACCTTTATCACATGAGGGGATATATTCCGTGGGAATAACACCACCTTTGATTTCGCTGACAAATTCGTATTCACCCTCTTCCATGGGCTCCATTCTACCGGCGACACGGGCGTACTGACCGGAACCACCAGTCTGTTTCTTGTGTGTGTAGTTGAAGTCAACAGAGCTGGAAATAGCCTCTCTATAAGCTACCTGAGGTGCACCGGTTGTTACTTCGGCACCGTACTCTCTCTTCATTCTCTCGATATAAACTTCGAGGTGAAGCTCACCCATACCCTGAACGATAGTCTGGTTGGACTCTTCGTCGACATAGGTTCTGAAAGTCGGGTCCTCTTTGGTGAATCTGTTGAGAGCTTTCGCCATCTTGTCCGAAGCTTTTTTGTCTTTGGGCTCGATGGACAGGGAGATAACAGGCTCGGGAACGAACATGGAAGTCATGGAGAGATTCATGCCGTTCTGAACGAAAGTGTCCCCGGAAGCACATTCGATACCGAAAAGAGCGACGATATCTCCCGCTCCCGCTTCCGTAATGTCTTCCATATTATTGGAGTGCATTCTGACAAGTCTTCCGACTTTGAATTTCTTCTTGCTTCTAATGTTGTAGAGTTCCGATCCTTTTTTGACTTCACCCTGATAAATTCTGATATAAGTGAGCTGGCCGTACTGTCCGTCTTCCAGTTTGAAGGCGAGAGCGACGGGAGCTTTGCCGTTGTCAGCTTCGAGAATAACCTCAGCCTCATCATTGTCGAGGTCGAGAGCTTTGTTTTCGATGTCTGTCGGGCAGGGGAGATAATTCTCAACCGCATCGAGCAGGGGCTGAACACCTTTGTTCTTATAGGCGGAACCGAGGAAAACGGGACAGAGTTCGAGATCAAGCGTACCTTTTCTCACAGCCCTGTTGATTACCTCGACGGGGATGTCCGCTTCTTCCATCATCAGTTCCATAAGCTCTTCGTCAAACATGGAAAGAGCGTCGAGCATGATCTCTCTCTTCTCTTCCGCTTCAGCCTGGAGCTCAGAAGGAATTTCAGCCTTTCTGACAGCGTAGTTTTCATCTCCGTCGAAATAAAGTGCTTCCATAGTGATCAGGTCGACAACACCTTCGTGTTTTTCTTCCAGACCTATGGGAACCTGCATCATAACGGAGTTGAGGTTCAGCTTTTCTCTCAGCTGATCGGCAACTCTGTAGGGGTTCGCGCCGGTACGGTCGCATTTGTTAACGAATGCGACGCGGGGAACGTTATACCGCTTGAGCTGTCTGTCTACAGTAATGGACTGAGACTGTACGCCGGCGACGGAACAGAGTACGAGGATAGCTCCGTCCAGTACGCGGAGAGCTCTTTCAACCTCGATTGTAAAGTCAACGTGTCCCGGAGTGTCGATGATGTTGATATCGATATTCTTCCACTGAACATTTGTCGCAGCGGAGGCAATCGTAATACCTCTTTCTTTCTCCAGCTCCATGGAGTCCATGGTCGCACCGACTCCGTCTTTACCTCTAACTTCATGGATAGCATGAATTCTATTACAAAAAAACAAAATACGCTCTGTCAGGGTTGTCTTACCTGAGTCGATGTGAGCGCTGATACCGATATTACGCATTTTAGCGATATCTTTAGCCATATGATTCGTAACCTCTTACAAAAAATTAATGAATAATCTGTGAGGATTATTAACACTTGAGGACCGGTTGGCCCGGTCTGAAATAATACTGTGAGCCGGCGAACAGTTCACATGTGTAATTTCAGCTTGCCAGTATATAGAAAGCCTTTTTCTTCATCAATACCTGCAGATGGTCAGATCACAAAATAATTCCTTGCCAATCAGAGAAATAGGACACATAATAAAAATTCTATTAGAAATCCTTTCTGAGTCGGAATGTAGCGGTAAAACGTTCGTCTGAGGGATTTTTTCCTTCGAGAACCAGTGTTTTGTGATCCTGTACCATGCGGATTCTGAAAACCTGGTTGGTCCATCCCTTTTTCTGCTCTCCCGTATCCTTCAGAAGTTCAAAAAATCCCGAGTACTCATCTTCCGTTTCATTATAATAGGCGAAACCGACCCATCCGTTATTGGAATCGAGCTGAATAATGTGGGGAGTTACTTCGACAATGGACATAACCACATCGGGAGCGTCACCCGCTGTTGACGACGTCTGAAACCAGTCTCCCGGTTCGATCATTTCAGCGGCAGCCGTAAAAAGGGGCAAAAAAAACAGTGTGAATATTAATATGCATATACCCTTGTTCATAAGAACCTCCATTCATTAATTATAGGGAAAAACATCACTTTTAAAATAGTAATTGAAGAATAGATGTTTTAAGGATACAAATGATAAAACTCAGGCAGACAGAAAGTTCCTTTTATTCTGCCCGCCTCTCTATGTTCCAAGGAGCTTTATAATGAATTTAGTATGTCTTGATCTGGAAGGAGTACTGGTCCCGGAAATATGGATCAACTTTGCCGAAAAAACCGGACTCGATGAGTTGAAAAAAACGACTCGCGACGAACCGGATTACAATGTGCTGATGAAAGGCCGCATTGATATTCTCGCCAGAGAAGGATTTACTCTGAAAGATATTCAAAATGTAATCGATACGATGGATCCTCTGGAAGGAGCTTTGGAATTTCTCGACGAAGTGCGGTCATTCACACAAATCATAATCCTTTCCGATACCTTCGAGGAGTTCGCCGCGCCTCTTATGAAAAAGCTCAAGTACCCCACGCTGTTCTGCAATTCCCTCATTGTCGACGGAAAGGGCATGATCCGCGATTTTAAGCTGAGAAAGGAAAACGGTAAGAAATTCTCTGTCGAAGGCTTCAAACATGCCGGCTGCCGGGTTTTTGCTGCGGGAGATTCCTATAACGACCTGGCGATGATACAGAGCGCTGACGGCGGAGCCCTTTTCAGAGCCCCGGACCGGATACTCGATGATTTTCCCCATTTGAAAAATCACAAAACCTATGAAGGCCTCATGTCGTCCATCCGGGAGTTCCACAAATAAGGAAGATCAGAAAAAAGATCTGAAGCAAGGCGAATCAGTGCAGTAGAGATTCTACCGCAATTTTCAGTTCCGCCAGTCCCAGTCTGAACTTCTCCAGCCCCTCCCGCATCTGTTCGGGATTGATATCCCGTCCGCCGAATTCAAGCATTTCGCCCCAGTTTCCCAGCCTGGCCATCGAAAGGTTTCGGCAGCTTCCCTTTATGGAGTGCCCGATACCTCTCACTTTCTCGGAATCCTTTTCAAGATCGAGATTCAGAAGCTCTTCCAGCTGGCTTTCCATTTTTGTTATCTGAGTCTCCAGAAGGTCAATGACAATGTCGCGGTCTCCCATAAACGTATTGACCGCATCATCGAGATCAAAAATATCGGGAGAGATGCCACTAACTTCGACCGACTTCTCTGCCGGGTTTTCATTTCGACCTGCGAGCCACTTCTCCAGAACGGGAATAAGATCGCCTTTCTTGAACGGCTTGGTGAGAAAATCTGTCATTCCCGATTCGATACACTTCTCATATTCTCCAGTGGTTGCGCTGGCCGTTACGGCAATAACAGGAACTTCAACTTTCATTTCGCGGATCTTCCTCGTCGCCTCATAACCGTTCATAACCGGCATCTGGCAGTCCATAAAAATCAGATCGTAATCGGTTTTTTCAACAGCCTGAACAGCTTCGAGCCCGTTGGACGCGGTGTCGGAGTGAAATCCGATTTTTTTGAGAATTGTTTTAAATAGCTGCTGATTAACCGGGTGGTCTTCGACAACAAGAATTTTCACATTATCTTTTTTTGTCGGGACAGCAGTCTCTTTCTTTCCACCGTAAAGAGAGGGAACTGCTTCCTCAAGTTCTTCGAGCTCGCCGATCTCATCGACGGAACTGTCTTCATAATCCTCTTCGTTCAGGACTTTGTTTATCTTGTTGAAAAGATCGTCTTTTTTCAAAGGCTTCTGAATATACTCGTCGAACCAGCCCAGAAGTTTCATTTTGGCTTCAACCGATCCCCCCCCCTTCTGGGTCATGAGAATAAGTCCTGTTTCGAGAAAATTCTGACTGGCATTGATTTCACTGGCCAGTTGCCATCCATCCATTCCGTGCATGGTCTGGTCGATAATACAAAGCGAATAGGGAGACCCTTCATCGAGTTTTTTCTCCAGCATTTTCAGAGCCTGAGGGCCGTTTTCGCCTTCGTCTACAATACAACCCCAGTCAGTCAGATAGGTTTTCGTCAGAGTCCGCACTTTTCTGTTGTCGTCGATGAGCAGAATCGAAACCCCTTTAAAATGATCCGATGAGACATGGTTGTAGGGCTGAATATTTTTTCTACCTTTTTTCATGGTGATGGAAAAGTAAAAAGTCGAACCTCTGCCGAATTGACTTCGGACTTTAAGACTTCCCCCCATAAGGGATACGAGGTTTCTTGAAATCGCCAGCCCCAATCCGGTACCGCCGAATTTTCTGGTGGTCGACCGGTCAGCCTGCTGAAAAGCCTGAAACAGCTTTTTCTGATTCTCTTCGGAGATACCTATCCCCGTATCAACGACGGCAAAACGGAGGCGGACTGACGCATTGTCCTCTCTTTCCTTATGAATGGCGACAACGATTTCACCGCGAGATGTGAATTTCACGGCGTTGTTAAAGAGATTGAGCACAACCTGTCTCAGTCGGACCGGATCCCCGTAGACGAATTCCGGAACTCCCTGCTCCACAAACAACCCGACTTCCACTCCCCGCTTGTTGGCTTCAAGTGTTACCAGATCAACAGCTTTCTCCACCAGCTCGACCAGATTGATTTCCGTGGTTTCCAGAGAGAGTTTTCCCGCTTCGATTTTGGAAAAATCGAGAATATCATTTATTAACGAGAGGAGAACATCGGCTGAAAAGCGGATCTGATTTCCGTAATCGAGCTGTTCCGCATCAAGATGCGTTTCATGAAGCAGCTCCGACATACCGATGATCGTGTGAATAGGCGTCCGGATCTCATGGCTCATATTAGCCAGAAATTCCGATTTGACTTTCGTGGCGTTTTCCGCGGCGATTCTTGACTGTATCAGTTTTTTTTCATTGGATTTCCGGTCTGTCACATCATCGGCGATAATGTAGATCAGATCTTCGCCCTTGTCCTGAATCAGCGCCAGCTCCAGCTTCCACCACCGGTCTTCCTGATCCCCGTTTCTGAATCGGGTTGTCAGTTTGGTTGTACTGAATCCGGTCATTATGAAATTGGAGATAGCGAAACTCCAGTCATCCACATCTTCCGATGGCATGAAATCGGAAAAGTAACTGGCCTCCATATTCTCATCGCTATAGCCGACCATCTCTTTGAAGCTGCTGTTGTATTTGAGAACTTTTCCCTCTTTGTCCAGAAGAACCATCCCCATGGGGGACTGTTCGAACAGTCGGCTGAATATATCCATTTACGTCTCCGGTCAGAACATAGCTGTCAGAATCTCTTTTGTTTTGGCGATAAGCCCCTCCGGTTTGAGAGGCTTGATCATATAGCTCTTGATTCCGAAGTCCAGAGCTTTCATTACGCTTTCTTTCCTCGAAAGCGCCGAGAGAACGATAACGGGAATCTCCACATCATTCTCTTTTAAAAACTTCAGTACAGCAAATCCATTGACATCGGGCATCATCAGATCGAGGAAAATGAGATCAAAGTCATCGGCATGAAAGTCTTTGAGAAAATCTCTACCGTCACCGAATGTCGTAACCGGCCAATCATACCCGTCAAATGTTTTTCGGATGAGCGCCTGAACGATAATATCATCATCAACCGCGGCAATCCTGTATTTCTTTTCGCCGCTGGCGAAATCTCCGCCCAGGCGGGATTCATCCTGAAAATTGAGATGAACCGTTGAATTGGCATTATCATCCACGGCCGATGAGAGAAGCGACTCGTGGACATTGCTCTTCTCGGCTGTCATCTCTTCAAGACCGCGCTTACCGAGAAGGCCGTCAATGGCTTTCTCCAGAGATTTCACGACTTCGATATCGCGGTAATAGAGATTTCCCGAGAGAACTTCGCGGATCTTTTCGGAAACTGTAAGAATCTTAATGTTATCATGAGACGTGACCGTTTCGGATATGCTTTGAAGAAGAGTTTCCAGTTTGGATTGGTCTTCGTCCCTGTAGGTGATATCGGTCAAAAGTATGAGAATTCGCGGCGAAGCGATTTTATGAAGCTTCAGAAGCTCAGCGATTTTATACTTGAGCAGGCTGATTTTTTCCCGGTTAAAGCCTTTGGCAATTTCTATAAAGAGAATTTTATCATTCAAATGGGCGTCGAGTGAACAGGGCGTGTCATCAACAGCTATTTTCACATTGAGAGTTTCCGAAACGGTTTGCAGGAGAAGGTCGATTTTTATCGGTTTGGCCAGAAACTTTTTCACATTGTAATTGGCCACGCTGACGATTTTTTCCCGATTTATATCGTTACAGGCGATAACGACGGGAATCCCTTTCGTATTGGGATTCATTTTCTTCGCCTTGAGAAGCTCAAGGGCCCCCTTCCGGGAGAGATAGTATTCCATGATAATGAGATCGGGCAGCTGGTTTCTCATTTTTGTCAGCCCGTCCAAACCGTTGATTCCTTCTATTACCTCGAAACCATACTCCTCGAGCTGGGTTTTCATAAATGTTCTGAAAAGCGATGAATCATCAATAACCAGTATTTTTTTCATTTTATCTCTCTAATAATCTATATATATTTGCCATTTGGCTGAAACAAGTATCTGCAATGCTTCAGAAAAGGTCTTATTTCTGGTTCGAATAAACACATTATCTTCGATCAGGTTCCCTTTTTCTTCAAAACCCATAATAGGATATTTCATTATCCCCTGTATTTCATCCATGGAGAAACCATTTTCCAGAAGACTTACGGTAAATGAGATATTTTCCAGGGGAAGATGGTCTCCCTCCGGCGTATATAGATATCCCATTCCATCGAGGATCTGCTCAAAAGGGCTTTTCGAGAAGTGAAAGTAACGGCTCGGCGGTTTACTGTTATCCATAATGCCCCGGCTTACCAGAGCCTCTTCCATACTGACTATCATTCTGTGAAAATCCTTAAGGCTCAATGAGGACCGGAGAACCATAACGGCAATATCAGTAGCATAGTTGTTTTTATGAAGAAGCGCCGGTATATCGTAGTTGATGATATAAAGGTCTTTATATTTTTTTACACTTTGACCATTAACAAATAAAATATCTTCAAAAGGTACCCAGATAGAGAACAACTCCTCTTCTGAAAGAGACAGCAGATCCAGAGCATCGAAAGAGCCGACGACATCACAATCGTCAAAGAGGACCCCGTAATGCTCTTCAAAGCGCTTTTTCATCATGGGAGTAAAACACTTTCTGCCGCCTGCGGCAAATTTGTAATTAATCGAATAATGCTCTTCGATTACATGGTTATCCATAATGAAATCTCCCGGGAGGTTGGCCAGATAAACCAATTCCGCATTATCCCGGTATTGTTTCTGCCCGCGGAGAACTGTCATAAGCGTACTTTCGACAAGGACGCCGTTAGACTCGGGTCTGAGATACAGGAAAATGTCATCGACTCTGCCTGATGAATCGGGTCCTCCGTAGGGAACAATAACAGTTGGTTGCCGCATATAATTATTATAGGAAAAATATTGAGACATTGCATTACTCTTTTTTCCGGTTCATAATCAGTCTGATGGACGATTATCTCGATTTTTCCGGACCGGTAAAACTCATTATTGTGGAAAGAGCTCTTGTGGAAAACCGCAATGGCAAGTTCAGGGAAAGGGATAAAAACAACCTGACACGTATTATATTCGACAACAGAGGCAAACCTGTTTCGGAATTGAGAGAAAACTCATCCATAGAATACCAATATGACGATGAGGGGAACCTCTACCTGATAAGAAAAAAAGATAAAAGCGGAACGCTTCTTGAAGAGACCAGGATGTCATACAGGAAGGGAACACTTCAAGAACAGGAAAAATCTTTTCCCGATGGTTCTGTGAGGGAAAAAAAAGCATACCGCTATGACGGGGAAAACCGCCTTGTATCGGAAAGCACTTCTACCAGACATATCCGGTATGAATACAGGAACGGCCAGGTTTTCCGCGAATACAGATACTACGGGAAAGAGCCGGAGCTCGCCATAGAGTACAAGAGAGACCGCCATGGCCGTCCGATCCGCATAGAGACATTCAGCAAAGAGGGATCAACGCTTCGCAAAGAGCTTATGGAATGGGAGGAGGATCGCCTTTCCCGCTGGACGATTTGGGGAAGAGAAGGCCTGCTCCTGAAAAGAGACCGCTTCGAGTACAGTTGTTTTCACGACGGAAACTGGCTCAAGAGAATCCGTTACAGCGCCATGGAGACCGAAACCGAAATTCCTGTGGAAGTGGTTTACCGCTCCATAGCCTATTCCGATTCATATCCCGAAATCAAACCTGTCCACAAAGAGGAGACAAGGGTTCTCAGCGAGACCAGCCAGGCCCTGACTTTCAGCGACGGCAGTATATACCGCGGAGAAATCCGCGAGGGGAAGATGGAGGGGAAAGGGTATATACAGTGGCCGGACGGAAGCTCGTATAAAGGAGAGTTCCGCAACAACAGAATGGACGGACAGGGAATTCTGACATGGCCGAACGGCGATATATACAGCGGAATGTTTACAGAGGGGCAGATGGAAGGAGTCGGCAGACTGCGCTGGTCCGGCGGAAAAACCTTTTACGGGCTCTTTGAAAACAACCGGCGGACCAATCAGGGGATTATAGAGGAGGAGTAATGACAAGAGAGGAAGTGAAAGCCTGCTTTCTGGCCTATGACCTCAGAAATGCCTACGAAGATGTCACCCCCCGGATATCATATGAATAAAAAGCATTGGAATACAGAGAATGTCCAGGGGGCGCTGGCCGATGAAGAAATCGTGAAGATGGTGGAGCATTCCTGAAGTTGTGATCTAGATCATGAATTTTAATAGATTTGCGCAGGAGATGAATTAATCATCTTTTTTTATCGCGGGGATAATGAATTTTTTTACAAGATAGAAGGGAAGCATCTGTTCGCTACTGTTATAGGCTGAACCGGTAAAAGAACAGATGAGATCTAATTCGGGGATAACAATGAGATATTGACCACCATTCCCCCGTGCCTGGTAGGATCTGACTTTTCCATCGACAACGGGTTCAAGCCACAAGAGGTAACCTTCATAAAGGAATTCTTCGCCTCGTTCACGGATAATTTGAATTCTCGGTGTCAGCGATTCCTCAATCCACTGTTCCGAGACAATAGGTTTGTTTTTGTAGAAACCTTTATGGAGATAAATTTGGGCTATTTTATGAAAATCAGAAGGTGTCAATCTCAAGTGACCTCCCGCATCACTTTCTCCGGCCCTGGTCGTTTCAAAGAGATAGTCTTCAATCCCCAAAGGAGTAAAGAGGTATTTATCGGCAAAATCCCTATAGTCCAGACCTGTTGATCGTCTAATTATTTCTCCGAGAAGAACCACACCCGCTGTAGAGTACTTAAAGACTTCACCAGCTTCACTTTCTCGATCGAGAGAGAAGTAGAAATCGACCCAGCTCTTCTTCCTGTACATTTTTTCCTCATTTCCGGGGGAACTGCTGTCCCAATCATCGGAATTCAACCCCGAAGTCATTGTCAGAAGATGACCGATTGTAATAGGAGCAAAAACCTCTTTCCTGGAGCTGTATTCCGGAAAATAATCCATTATGCTCTTGTTAACACTATCAATAAATCCCCTGTCTATTGCTATACCCACAAGAAGGCTTGTGACAGATTTGGTGGCTGACCTCAAATCCTGTTTGTCATCGCCATCGAATCCGTTGTTATAACGTTCGATTAAGATCTCATCATCACAGGAAATTATCATGCTGTTGATTTTTGAATTTCCCATAAGATCGAGTGCTTCATCAATAAGAGTGCTGTCTATATTAGATTGTGATAAGACATCTTTTTCATTCTCCTGCAGTGACAGGTCTAAAGTGGCACAACCAGATAGGGCCAATGCCGAAACGAGTATTAAAATATAGATATTTTGCATCATTTCTTAAGTATTTCTTCCAGAATACGGTTGTATTTTTCCGGTTGGTCCATATTGGCCATATGCCCGGCATTTGCTATTTTATGAAATGTGACAATCCTGGATTGTTTCATTATCTCTCTGTATTTATCCAGATAAATATTTATATCTTTGTCGTATTCCCCTTCGATTATATGTATTGGAAAGGGGTTTTCCGGGATACTGTCCAGAAAATCATAATTCCCCAGAATTTTATGTGATGCTATTACAGCCTGTGGACAGCTTTGCGACATAATGCTGAATATGTCCTCTTTGACACGATCAATCCGCGATGTATGATTTGCTGCAAATCGGATATATCCCTTAAATTTCAATAGCCTGATCATTAGCTTATCCATTAATACTACAATATTAACTAGTAAAGGAGGCATTATTAGCTTCGGTGTTGTTCCGTTTGTTATAAGTTTTCTTATAAGATCCGGTTTCATTCTTCTTAAGTAATATCCCAAAACCCCGCCCATGGAGTTTCCCACCCATATACAGGACTCAACCTTTAGGTTTTCAAGTAATATCTGAACTGTTTTACCATAACTTTCTATAGAATAGACTTCAGGTTGAACCGGCTGAGAAGAGGCTCCGTGTCCTTGAAGAGAAAAGGCTATAACTCTGAAGCTTTGAGAAAAATACTCTATCTGTTTTTTCCATTGATGCAAGCTGCTACCCAAACCGTGAGCAAATACTATGCTTTGCCGGGATGAATCTCCACTTTGGCAGTATTCGATTTTCAAACCGTTCATTTCTATTAGATCTATTTTCATGATTAGTCTCCAATTAGGTTGAGATGAGCTCTCAGATTACCCATATATTTTTCTTTTAGCTCTGAATTGTAATTGCATTTGTTTTCCAGTAAAAAATCCCTATTGTAGCCCTGGATCAGATACGCGATATGTTTCTGTTTCAATTCGGACAGATAATATGGCGCCAGTATGCTGTGGAATATTTTTTGAGATTTAGCTGTTAAATGGTCTTTTATTGGTATGAGTTCATCCAGATTGATTTCATCTGCTATTCTTTTTAGAAAATGATAGTAGAGGGGGTGTAATATGAGAAAATCAAATTCGATGGAAGCATATGCTTCTACGGCTTCTACCCAGTTATCATACTCCTGTTTCTTTTCTGATTCGATGAATGATAAGAGTTCATCTGTCGAAAGTTTGATAAGAAAGTAATATAGGTCATTTTTACCTCCGAAGTACTTAAAAAGACTGCCTTTGGCAATTTTCAGATTACGTACAATCCTGTTAGTTGATGCATCCCTGTAACCCCATTCTGTAAATTCAACAATAGAGGCTTCTATCACCCTTTTTTGCTTTTCATCGGGTAGATTTAAAAATGTCGAATTCATTGCCCCTCCAAGATGACCATGTGGTCACCACGAATCGTAATTGATAATAATCATTCTGTCAACTCGCAATGTTTTAGAAATGGATTACGGTGAACGTCCAGGGGCGCTGCCTGAGGAAGAAATCGTGAAGATGGTGGAGCATTCCTATGAGCTGGTGGTGAGGTCGCTGCCCGGGAGGGAGCGGGAGAAGAATTTGAAATAGCGGTTTCCACAGATCGGAGTCCGGTCGCATCCTCCGGATAAGAGCCCTCAGGGAATTAGTTGACTTTTTACATGTTTACTTTTAAATTTCACTAATCTGTTTATTATTAAAGGATAAAACATGAGACTGAAAAACTGTATTCCACTATTTCTGATAATATGTTTTACCGCCCCGTTAATTGCCCGGGGAGAATCGGATTCCGGCGAAAACACATTGACACTGATCCCTTTGAGCCATGAAATCAAGGATGACTTTGATTCCGACAAAAGATACTTTATCGATATCAGTCATATTCAAACCGGAGATATGGTTTGCAGCATAAGTTTTCTTGATAATGAGGATTATCTGATGATCGATTTCCTGGAACCGGGAGATTATTTTATTTCCGGAATTTCAGAACGAACTGAGAAAACAGTGCATACCATTGAATCATTTAACCGGGATATCTCCCCATTCCGGGTCGAAGAGGGAAAAATATGCATCACCCCCCTTGGATTCGGTTGGAGCAAATCCATTGACGATAACGGCAGGATGAATGTTGAATGTTATTCATTCACCAGCCCCGACGGCAGCACACATGATTGGACACTGCATCGCTTTCTTTCGGATTATCCCGGTTATCAGAAGAGATGGGGAATCCCGGAGATTACGAAAAACTTTATTTCCAAACAGATAGAAACTGTTCTTAAAGACAATCGCATTACAATCTATCTGGAATTTACAGATCTGCTCTCCGGTGATCCTATTACCCTGGAGGATCTTCAAGGGAAGGTCATCGTCATAGATTTCTGGGCCACATGGTGCTCTCCCTGCAGAGAGGAGATTCCCCATCTGATAGACTTATACGATCAGTACAAATCACAGGGTGTGGAATTTATCGGGATCAGTCTGGACAAAAGCGACAGCGCAGTCATCGATTTCTGCAAAGATAAGGGCATAACATGGCTTCAGCATAGAGAGGAGACTAATACAGGAATTCATAAAGAGTGGAACATAACCGGCATCCCGCAGGTTTTTATTCTCGATAAGGACGGTGTCGTAATCTCAACTCAGGCCAGAGGCAAACTGGACAGCTACATACCGCAGCTCCTTGGAAGAAATTGACCGTTACAGCAGAAATTCTCTTATATCGGTCAGAGCATGTCCCTTGTCCGTCAGCGCGGTCCTGATCGCCGGGTTAATCTTATTTAATCTCCGGACTGCTTTCGACCCATCAAAGACATAATCCTCTTTACCGCAGACATAGGTTAAGGGAACCTTAAGATTTTGCAGTTCCCGATCGGTAAAGAGAGAGGGCGTATCCATCCTGAAATGAAAATGTCTGGTTGCAAGGAGCTGAAATTCAACGACCTCCTCCGGTACAGGCTCACCATCAAACATAATTGACAGTAATTTTCTTATCCCCTTCTCCCCCCGCATGGAATAAAAGATGGTTCTGATCAGGAATCCGGTCTTCGGTTTGACAATTCCCGTAGGAGCCAGAGCTATAACACCGGATACTTTATCCGGATGCGATATGGCATAAGCTATTGCAGCCCATCCCCCGAGCGATAAGCCTCCGATAAGGGGCTTTTTCAATTTCAGCCCTTTAACAATATCATCTATCCACAGACTGAATGCTTCTCTTGTGCTGTCAAAACGCACAGATTCACTCTTTCCCGGCTCTCCGGGAATATCGATACAATGGACACGATGGGTCTGACTGAGTTTTTCTATTTCACCCATCCATGCAAGAGAGTTGGATCCGGAACCGTGGATCAGTACGAGGGGAGGATTTTCCGGCTCTCCCGCCGACAATACAAATGTCCGGCCCTGTTCTGTATCGATATGAGATTGATTTGCGATGGGATACTTCTTCAGCATTCCATCGTAGAACCGGAGAATTTGATCCTTACCCTCTTCTGTTTTAAATACAGCTCTGCTCATATCGCACTCCTCCTTATTCGAATTGCGTTTCCTTGTCAGACATAATGACTCCCTAATCCAACAGCTGTGAAACGATCTGGAGCAATCGGCTTACCAGAAGAGGCGATCCGTATAGAATGATTTTCCCTTTCTGTTCCTCTTCATAATAAATGAAATCAAATCTCCCCTTTCCGTCTTCGGGAAGTTTTGAATTCATTACAGCATTGATTGTATTGGATATTCTCATAGCCTGATCTTTTCCTCCCACAAAACAATCGACAACAGCAGAAGCCTGAGGTTTTTCTTTCAGCTCAGCTCCGGGAGGAGTGTATTGAGGTGTTTCATCGACAACATCTCCCGTAAACACACTTAACTCATGGCCGCTGATCCGATAGCTTCTTCCCACTTTTGCTGCCGTCAGCTTACCTTCCCGAATAAAGCGCTGGACCGTTTTTTCATGAAGCTGTAATAACTCTGCCGCCTGTGAGACGGTATACCAGGTCTCTTTCATTAAAGAATCTCCAACAGATATCAAGTATCTAAAAGAATCATTAAGAATTAATAAGGAATTTTAAGAAACATGTCAATCGATATTCTTTAAAAAAGAGAATAATTATCCGAGGGATGCTGTAATAAACTCGGCGATATCGCTCATTGCCTTTTGAGCTTCCGGGAATAAGGGCGCCATAATCGGGAAAGCGTGAACCATTTTGTCATAAATCAATAGCTTTACTTCAGAGCCGGCTTCCATAACTCTTTTAGAATAATCGATAACATCATCGAGATGAATCTATGAAGTTCCGGCAATTAACAAAGTTCCTGCGAGATTTTTGTGATCTCCAAATGCCGGGGAGAGAATTGGATCGGAAACATCATTCTTTCGGATATAAAAGCCGGTCCAGATATTCATGGAACCGGGAGGGGCAATATCCTTTTTCGCGTTTCTTCTGAATGAATCAGCAGAGCAGGAAAGGTCGGTTACAGGCGATATGGCCACAGCTCCGGCTGGCTGCGGGAGTCCATTTTCCCTGATCGATTTTAATGTGGAGAGTGTTAAGGTTCCTCCGGCGGATTCCCCGGCGATTATAATATTCTCCGCTTTATATCCATGTTCCAACAGCCATTTATAGGTATGGATACAGTCCTCCAGAGCAGCCGGAAAGGGGTGTTCCGGAGATAAAACCTCCGCCATGAATATAGAGAATGATTTAGTTTTCAGAAGTCCCCTCAATATCGATCCATTCTCCATAGATTCCGTTGATATCGACAGTGGTCCTGTTCGCTTCGGGAAATCTTTTATTGAGAATTCCGGAGGCTTTTTCTGTCCTCGCCCTGAATTCATCAACCGAAAAAGTATGGTCGATTACCGGTCTTTTGAATTTCAGCAAAAAAAAGTGTCTGTTTCTAATCAATCCGATATTGAAACGGATTCTTATACTTTGCATATTTCCCTCCTAAGCGCTTACGCCTTTGAAGAAAAGTTCCGTTAAATAGGGATCATGTCTTTTTTCCGGAATGGAATATAACGGTTATTTCCTTTTCTCAATAATCCAGCATTTGTGGATCTTACTTCCTTTGAAATCTTCCGGTATGGTCTCTTCGCTGACATTATGTACAAAACCGTTTTCTCTGACAGCGGGGTCGATCCGGAATTTTGTATAGTTGGTGGAAAAAATAAGAATTCCGTTTTTAGACAGCAGAGAGAGACAGCTGTTGATCATTGCTAAATGGTCTTTTTGAATATCCAGAACCTTCTTCATTTTCCGGCTGTTGGAAAAAGTAGGGGGATCGAGAATGATGAGATCCCAACTCTCCTTTTTCTTTCTCGCTTCTTCGAGAAAAGTAAATACATCGCTGTTCTCATATTTATGTGACGCAGCTGTAAAGTTGTTAAGCGCCATATTCTCTCTGGCCCAGTTGAGATAGACATTTGACAGATCGACTGAGGTGGTCGATGCCGCCCCGCCCGCGGCTGCGTAAACAGAAAAGGAACCTGTATAGGCGAAAAGGTTGAGAACTCGTCTTCCCGAAGCATTCTCCCTGACGAGCTGTCTCGTGTCCCGGTGATCCAGAAACAGTCCCGTATCTATATAATCAGAAAGGTTGACTTTGAACGTCAATCCGTATTCTCGGATATTATCTGTTATATTTTCCGCTTTGTATTTCTCATACTGCTTTCCACCGGTAAGAAGCTCTCTGGTTTTGACCAGGATCCGTTCTTCGGGAACATAGAGATTTTTTCCTGCCGTTTCCACAAGCAGGTCCATCTCCTCGGGAGAGAACGTGTCTTTATTATTCGATTCGAAAAGCGTCACATGGAGATATTTTCCGTAAAAATCTATAGCCAGCGGGATATCGCCAATATCGCGGTTATAGATGCGATAGGCTTCTATGCCGAGAGTCTGAGCCCAGATTCTCAAATCGTTGTGTTTCTTTTTCAGGTGTTTTGCAAATTTCTTCAATTTTTCTTCAGTCATACATCTCCTCCCGGCAGGGCAGAAAAAAGGCTGCCTTTTAAGACAGCCTTTTGTGATTATTCAATCTCACCGATTTCCTTGAGCTTGGCTATGGCGTCATCTTTTTCTTTGACTTTCGTCTTCTTAACGGCTTTCGTCAAGATATTGTCCCACTGTTTCTCCGGCTGCTCATCTTTCATCTCTTCAAGCAGGAACAGAATGTCATCGCTCATATCGAGGTTATAGATTCTCTCTCCGTCATAGAAAAAGAGTTCTACAAATGCATTGATAAAATCGCCCACGCTTCTCTGTTCTCGGGAAGTTTTGCGATCGAGCATTTCCTGTTTTTTCTGGGCTCTTTTCAGGTCTCTGTTTCTTCTTTCAATGTCTGTACTTTTCATTTTGTTTTCCTCAGGAATTTTCCGACCACAATATAACGCAGATAAGAACACTTATTCAATATGCGGGACAGACCCTTCTCAATAACCGGAATTCAGTATGTCTTCGCCGTCGTGTATTCCCCAGAGCCACTGATTTCTGTCGCCCAGCAGCGTGGCGGCTACCATAGCCTCATTATAGGTAATTTCATCATTCCAGCTGTCGAATACATTCTCCGCTCTGTGGATCCGAATGACATAATTTTCCTTGTAGTGCCCGACAAGAGGGTCATGCCATTTCTCATCATCGCGATAAAAGTCGCTGACCATGCGGATCATGGACGGACCAGGCTGTTCTACGGAAAAAGAGATATCGAGCCCATCAGACCGGTATGTGAAAACACGGAAGGAATCCATATCTTTATAGGGAAGGCCGTATGCGCCCTCGAGAAGCTTTTCTGCAGTCTCACGGCCCATAACAACAGCCGTAAGGTAACCCTGTTCCCCGTCTTCCCTGATATCCAGAGTTTCAGATCGGGCGAAAGCAGCTTTCTTTACTGAAACAATGACACCCCGGTGACGGCTCTTCCCGAAAAGACCATCGTCAAATTCATCATAAATGCTGACCACGGGCTCGGGATCGGGAGCCAGAGCCGATGCGGAAAAGTTAAGAATCAAAATCATAAGAGCTATCAGGCTTTTTCTCATAATTTCCTCTCCCTGAAATTCACCTCGGAGAATCCGCTGTCCTTGAGTATCTTGCTGATAAGCTCCCGGTTATTTTTATCGGCGTCATCAAGAATACCAAGTTCGATGACTTTATCTCTGATTCTCGGCTGAAGAAAATCCACAAGATCTCTCCAGCGGGCCGGCGTTATCCTGGCATCGGGAAAACTGTCCGATGAGGGTTTCCGGTCATCAATATACAAATCGGTTATCTCTGCCGCGGGAAGATGAATGTCAACAACTCTCTTTTCCCCTTCTCCTGCGACTTTCATATAAGAGGATAGGGATTCTTCCGGATAAAGAGAGGGATTTTCGAAAACCGTTCCTGAAATATTTATCCCGGCTTTGACAACAGCATTGAGAATAATAAATTCATAAACATCGATTGCGGGATCAAATCCCCCGTCCAGACAAGCCTTGTAAATTCTCTTCAGCTCCTCCTGGTTCTCATCACCTTCAATCCCCCGCTCGTACATTTCTTTCACGGCCCACCAGCTTAAGTCCCGATCGACAAAATCATAGGGAAATATGAGCTTGAGCCTGTATTCCGTCGTGTTGAGAATGTATAGATCGCCTATTTCTTCAGCGACAGTGTAGGCAGATTCACTCTTCCGGCTGAATAGAGAAAAGCGGGGCAGCGATACACCGACGACAAATCTATCGGTGAGAAGAAAAGTGACGGCTGCGAGAATCAACGTAAATAGAACGGGTAGGACAATAGCTTTAAACTTCACCGCCGCCCCCTTTTCCCGAAGGTTCGAAACGTATATCACTGATACCGCGATCTCTCAGAATTCCGGAAATCAGGCTTTGAAGATTTCTATCGGCCCTTTCGAGCAGTTCCGACTCAACAGCTTCGCGGCGGATTCGTTCCTTTTCGTCGAATACCGTATCGAGGTAATCACTCTGTTTGATCCTGCCGAACCGTTCAAGAGCAAAATACTCATCTATGGAACTCTCATCGGCGTCGATACTGAATATCCGCGGATAGGGGTAGGTGACAACAATACGATTGTCATCGGTTTTAAGGGAAAAGCCGCTGGAAAGATCCACCCCGGCCGTTACAACGTAATTAATGGTAAAAAGCGATCGCTTATCAACAATAAGGTTCTCTTTCACTTCCGTATAAATCACATTTCTGTAAATCTGCCGGGCTGTTACAAGTTCTTTCAGATTGCGAATCTGGTTTCCCGCTTCTTCTATTCTCCTGTCCCGGAATTCCAATGTCAAAAGAATAACCAGAGCGATGACAGGCAGGGAAAAGAGAAGGAAATAATAAAAGGGAGACGTTTCCTTTTTACGCATAATATTATTATGCCGTATTTTTTTAAAAAATTAAACGATACTTATCAGATATTTTCCAGGCCCTTGAGCACCAGTTCGTACTGCTCTCTGTAATCTCCGCCGTACTCCATGGCGGTCTCGCCTTTCTCAAGAGTTTCAATAAGGTCTTCCTTGATTTCGATCAGACGGTTGTAACAGGAGGGGCAGATTCGCGGATCGCTATTAAGGAGCTCGATAACAGAGCCTTCGATAAAGATATGAAGCGATTCAATCTTCTGGAACGGGCTGTTGAATCCGTAACCTTCCAGGTTGCGGGATACGGAAAATCTCAATCCCGCCGACAGGGCTTCATCGAGATTTCCCAGTTTTGATGAGGATGAAAAATTCTGCTTCACATAGGAGAGGACAGCACAGGCAATCTGCGTGGGAAAATAGAGGAAATCAATTTTATCTTCTTCGGAAATAGATTCGGCATATTTATCTTTATAAACCGGCCAGCTTCCATCAGGAGCCTGGTTTTCAATCAGGGAACGGCAGAAGTCGAGAATCTGGTCTTCCGTATAATTTTCATGGGGGATCATTCCTTTGCTCAGCCCTTTGAGAACAAGCCTCATCGAACCGGTCACTACGGACATATTTTCATAATCATCATCTTTTGATTTGAAAAACTTTTTCATTAATACCATGGAACAAACCCTTTCTATATTTTTTTATCGTATTATAGAATACAGTTCATCTTTTGTGAAGAGCGGAATGGTGCATATGCACCATTCCGCCTAATAATCACTGTTTGAGCGGGAAACCGCCTTTTTCGAGAGTTTCCATTACACTCTGTTCCGCAGAAGAAATAAATTCGCCGCTTAAAGTCTTTTCCCTGTCGGTGAAAGTCGTTCTGATGGTAACCGCTTTGGTGCCGTTGTCCATTTTGTATATATCGACCACCCGCACACTGTCGAGCTCTTTCAGCTTGAGCTTGTTGAGAACCGAAACGATGGAAGCGACCGGTTCCTTCTCATCGGCCACGACAGTACAATCGAATATGGAGGAGGGGAAACGGGAAAGGGGCTTGTATCCGGTCTTATCCTTTATCTGCTTTTCTTCAAAATCAGCCAGATCGAGTACGGCGATAACAAGATTCCCTTTGATTTTAAAATCGCGGCAGACAACAGGGTGTACCGAAGTGATAAAACCGGAAACCTTCCCCATAACCTGAAAATTGAGAGTTTCATTGGGATGAAGACCTTTCCATTCGGGATCGACATAGGGATTGACCGCCCTGTAATCAGGCCGGCTCATCTTCACTTTAAGATTGAGAAAAGCGAACATATCCTCAAGGTTGTTGAGGAGATCCATAAATGGCGATTCTTTTTTGGAAAACCAGACCAGACCGACCTGATTTCTCTCAGTCGAAAATTTCTTCTCGTCGGGGAGATAGGACCGTCCGATTTCAAAAAGCCGGAAGGAACTGTTCGTTTTCTGATTGAGCGCCGCTGCCTGGAGAAGCGAAGGAACGAGAGACGGCCTCATTCTATCCGATTCGGGAGACATGGCGTTTGCCAGAATCAGCTCTTCATTCATCTGATGCCAGGAGGATTTCTCCAGCAGCTTCGCTCCGACCATGGGATAAGTCAGGACCTCATGGGCACGGGCCCGGAGAACGAGAAAATCCTGAATGTTCCGCGCCATCTTCTTGGCATTGGAAAGGCGGACGGCGCTGATCGTATTGAGAGGCGATACGGGAACGATATTGTCATATCCGATAATACGCCCCACCTCTTCGATGATATCGGCATCGCATTCGATGTCTTTAGTCGCTCTGTAGGAAGGAACGGTTATGGAAAGCAATTCGCCTTTCATTTCGACGGAAAAATCAAGTGATTCGAGTATCAAAACGATTTTACCGGTCTCCAGTTCTTTCCCGAGTACGCGGCAGATGTGCTCAGGAGTCATTTCAAGAACGAGAGGAGCCTTTTCCTCTTTATTTCCATCGGAAACGATTCCGCCGACGACTTTTGCTTCGGGGCACAGCTGGAGAACCAGATCCAGGGTCCTGAGAAGCGTCTGTTTCACCTGACGGGTATCGAGGCATTTCTCATAGCGCTGGGAAGCATCGGTTCTGAGTCCCAGACGGGAAGAAGTCATCCGGACTTCCGAATCCACCCAGTTGGCCACTTCAATGAAGATGCGGCTGGTCGTCTCTTTGACCCCGCTGTCCAGACCGCCCATAATTCCGGCGATACTGGAGGGACCTTCGGTGTCGCAAACCAGAGTGTCCGCAGGATTCAACTCTCTTTCAACTTCATCGAGTGTCGTAAATGTCTTATCTCTATCGCCGGCGCGGCGGACAATAATCTTTCCGCCCTTGATCGTATCGCGGTCGAACATATGAAGGGGGTGCCCCAGTTCAAGCATAACGTAGTTTGAAATATCCACTATGTTATTGATAGCTCTGAGTCCGCAGGCTTCCAGTCTGTCCTTCATCCACCGTGGACTGTCCTGAACAGTGACGCCGTCAACAGCGATTCCCGAAAATCCCAGACAGGCTGAATCGGCATCGACTTCAATGGTTACAGGAGAATTCTCTTCAGTGAATTTGGAGGTAAGCTCTTTTTCCCAGGCTTCGCCGTAAGGCTTTTTCAAATCCTGACCGAAAACAGCGGCGAACTCCCGGGCCATACCATAGTGGCCCCACAGATCGGGGCGATGAGTCAGGGATTTATTATCTATATCCAGCAGGATATCTCTTCTTCTGCCCAGATGATCGAGCATAGTCTCGCCGATAACGGCATCTTCAGGCAGTTCGGCCAGGCCGCTGTCATCGCTGCCGATGGAGAGTTCCGTTTCGCTGCAAAGCATCCCTTCGGACATAACGCCACGTATTTTTTTTGGAGTGAGAGTAAATCCTCCGGGAAATGTCGTGCCGATGGGAGCGAAAGGCACCTTTTTTCCGGGAGCGACATTGGGAGCCCCGCAGACGACTTCTCGAATCCCCTTTCCGGTTTCGAATTTCACCAGATGGAGATGTTCCGAATCGGGATGGGGATTCACTTCGGTAATCTCAGCTACTGTTACATTATTCAGAAGCTCTCCTGTCATCAGAACCTCTTCCACCTCACAGGTGGCCAGAGTGAATTTGACAGCCAGCTCATCGGGCGACATATCGGGGATGTTAACAAAATCTTTGATCCAGTCTATTGATATAATCATCTTAATTTTCCTTAATACGCTTTGAACTGAGAGGCGAAAGCCAGATTTCCGCTGTGGAGATGACGGATATCATCAATTCCGTAGCGCATCATAACCAGCCTGTCCAGCCCCAGTCCGAAGGCGAACCCGTTGTATTTATCCGTGTCGACGCCGCCGGCTTTCAGAACATTGGGGTGAGTCATTCCGCAGGGGAGCAGTTCCACCCATCCCGTCTGCTTACAGACGGAACAGCCTTTTCCTCCGCAGATAAGGCACTCGATATCGAGCTCGAATCCCGGCTCGACAAAAGGAAAAAATCCCGGTCTGAGACGGACATTGACATCTTTTTTAAAAATCTCGCTGAGAAGGGTCTTCATAAAGAAGATGAGATTGGAAACGGAGATATTTTCTCCTACCATCATTCCTTCGAGCTGATGGAAAACCGCTTCATGAGACGCGTCGAGAGCCTCGCTCCGGAAAACTTTACCGGGACCGACAAATTTAAAGGGAGGCTTGTGAGCTTCCATTCCACGGACCTGAATCGTCGACGTATGAGTCCTGAGCAGATGTTCCATATCCTTAAACCAGAAGGTGTCCTGCATATCTCGGGCGGGATGAGTCGCCGGAATATTGAGAGCCTCGAAGTTGTGAAATTCATCCTCTATATGGGGTCCGTCAAGAATATCGAATCCCATGGACAGGAAGATATCTTCAATTTCCCTCTGAATAATCGTTACAGGATGATAACCGGCGCTGTTCATTCCAAGATCGCGAACCGAGTCCCGCAATGTGATGTCCTGCCAGTTTTTTTCGAGCTTTTCATTAATCTCATCAATTTCCAGCTGAGCCAGCTTTTTATCGATGGAATCCTGAATTTCGATTTTGTAATTGTTGGAACGGATACCCAGTTCCTTCCGATCTTCGGGGGCAGCGTCTTTCAGACTTTTAAGAATCAGATTCAGCTTACCTTTTTTCCCGAGATACTCCGCCTTGAGATCGAAAAGAGACGCTTTTTTGTCCACCTCTCCGATTGCCGATCTGAACTCAACGATCAGCTCTTCCAGTTTCTGCAGCATACGCAACCCCATAAAATAATTTATTCAAAAAAAAAGCGGCTAGTTGTCTGAGCAACTGCCGCGGTAAAATCCACAGTTTGAAACCCAGGCTCTCCTCAGTTCTTAAAAAAGAAGAAAAAAGAGAAAAAGCTAAAGCTTGTAAAAGCAAAGATTACGGATTTCATATGACTTTTCATTATACAGAAAGAGCTTTTAATGTCAAATCCTGTTGATTTGATTTATGGAGATTCATATTCATTTTGTCTATATCCTGTTTATTCATAACTTATGTTCTCAGTAGCCGGTTCATTTCTCCACATTCTCCCATCGGAGATGTAGAGGAGCTTCATACTATCTCCATCCATCATTTTATACTTTATTAAATATATTTCCCCGAGATCTATCAGCATGGGATAATTATCATAAGGGAGCACATCACCGGTTTTTTTGTTCTTTTTAAAATCATCAAAGGCATTTTCCAGGCGCCAGAACTCTCTGAAGTCAATATCTTTAAAGCCTTTGAGGTCCTCCTTTCCGAAATAAGAAGCGGTGTATTCCTTACCATTAATACTGAGCAGATCTGTTCTCAATGGATCGATGTCTTTTAACAGATAAGTGAGATTCGTGGAGATAATCTTACCGGGGAGTGCCTTGTTCAATTGATTGGCCATAGAAGGCGCATCACCTGTATGGTTCAGCTTATCCAGACCCGTATGGGCGCTGCCGTAAATACCCATTATGTCCTGATTGTCCAGACTCTTTAATTCGCGGAGGAAATTATCCACCATCGTATTTTCCCTGTAAATGCTATTTTTATCGGATTGGTAATACTCGATGCCCTGAGCCACAGCTTCCTGTGTCAATTTATAATTATCAGAGTTCTCCAGATTCTGGCTTTTTAAATATTTTAAATAACGCGGCGCCGTCGAATCGTATTGATGGCCGACATCTGTTCCATGAAAGATAGTCCCGGGACAATTTTCCTTAATATTTTTAAAGAAATTCAGAGTATATTCATTATGGCTGGCAGTGCCCTCCCAATCGGAATAGACATCTTCGAGAATTTCATCCCCATCTTCCCCCATCCACACATTAAGATACTCAGCGGTAAAATATGACATTTCGAGAAAAAGATGCCTCATTCCTTTCCGATAGAACCCGTTCCAAATTTTAAATTCCTCATTCAGAATCTTTTCTACTCCATGAGATTCACCGTAGAGGAAAATCTGTCCTTCAAAGTCGACCTTATTCACTTGCCGCTCTTCATCCGGAGAGGCGGAACATCCTATAAAAAGAACAGAGAGAAGAAACAGTACACCGGGAAATATCTTTTTCATGCACAAACCTTTTTGTTTATTTCATTAATGTTAAATATTAAACATGTGGATCAAAAAAAACAATAGGTTAATTATTAACCCTGTAAGCCTGAAGGTTCTTCACATTACTGCGGATTTTCACAAAAGCCCGGTTCTTACCGCTGTCTACAGTTATTAGCGGGCATTCCCTCAGAATCACTTCCGCTTCAATCTGCCGGGGCTTATTGTAGATTTCCGGTTTGAGCTGATTTTCCAGGGCGATCCTGATTCCGTCCCTGATGGAATTAATCCGGCTGTCCTCTTCGAAGTAGGGCCAATACCCGTAAGAGGCTCCCGAATCGAAAACGCCGCTCTCCCAGTATTCAACCCGTCTTTTCTGATAGGGATCGAGCTCATACCTGATAAAGGCATGGAAGATATTATCTTCGACGAAGGTGTCGTAGATTTTCAGCCGTTTATCACCGAAGGGGATCTCTGCCATAAGCTGAGCATCATATAAACGATCGACCTCTCTGGCTATATCTGAAGGAGTATAGGAAACTGTCAAACCGTAAATCATGGCTGAAAAGACCCAGCGGGCTTCTTCCAGAAGAGACCGGAATATCTGCTCTTCGTAATCTTCATCGGGACGGGCCTCGAATTCTTCAGTAGACATCCCCGGAAAAGGAGCGCTTTTCAGATCGAGATTCATATTGTAGACAAACTCGCCATGAAGAAAAGGTTCAACCGCCGGGAGAGAAAAGGCAGAGAGAAGCATGGCAAGTATCACAAATGCTTTTTTATCCACAAGCGTTACTGCCAGGGCGATTGTCCTGAATCGCGGAAAGATGTTACGGGATTGATCCCCAGCCGGACTATAAAATAGAGAAAAGCCACACCGAATCCCGCCAGATGGGTCAGATGGCCGATTCCGCCGTTAATGCTGAAAATCTCCTGAGCCAGTTCCAGCGCGGCAAAGAGAGGGACGAGGATTTTGGTTCTGATAGGAATAACGAAAAAGAGATAGACAACAGCATTGGGATAGTAGACGGCATAGGCTAAAAGGATTCCGAAAATGGCTCCCGACGCGCCGATCAGAAAAACATTCTGTCCCAGCACAAGATATACTACCAGTGAAAAGATCCCCGACAGAACTCCGGTCACCATATAAAAAGAGAGGAATTCCCAGCTGCCCATCCGCCTTTCAAGCTGGGGCCCGAAGAAAAAGAGGCCCAGCATATTGTAGATAATGTGGCTCATTCCCCCGTGAGTGAACATATAGGTTACCGGCGTCCAGTAAAAACGGTAGTAGAGAAATGTCCCGGGATTTAGAGCCAGATAAGCGGCGCTCCTGGGAACAACCATATTTATAAAGTATACGAATACGTTGATCGCGATAAGAATAAAAGCGATATTGAGGTTTCTGTAAGGATAGGGTTTTCTGATCCCCTTCTGTTCTTTAAACATACTTTAAAATACGTCTATCTTTTTAAAAAGGCAAGCTGAGAGCTACTGTATGGAATAGAGACGGAATCCTCTGTATGGGAGGTTTTCACAGAGGATTGAATCGTCACCGCAGAGAAAAAGATCTCCCCGGGAGCTGTTGAAATCATATTCGAGAACCGACAGGATCCGGGAGGAATGATTGACCGCCGAGTAATCGATATTGATCTTCTCAGGGACAGCTTCCTGCAGGTTATCCAGAGAGATAACCGGAATAAGAATATTGCTGCCAGACTTAACGATCCACCAGGCCACTTGATCTTCGACGAAGAAGCCTTCCAGCTCACCCTTTTTCATGACATCTCTATAGCGGGTATATACGTTTTCAATCCTGTGGTAAAGGGCGCTGTCCTGCCCGTTTATTTCATATTTGGGAATTCTGTTTTTCCCCGTTCCGGAGAAACGGGACAGGAATAATCTCCGCAGAGAATCGACCGTTCCGAAACGTACAGGCAAAGCCGTTGCCAATCCGGAATGATAACGGGAAGATCTGAAAAAATCATCCATATAGGTCCGGTCGGGAGATTCGTCTCCCGCTTCCCGAAACAGGACGTTGAATCCGGCGGCCGCAAGATTATCGTTACCGGTGCTGACCGAACCGATAACCCCGGTATGGCTGATGGCGCCCCGTGTTTTGCTTATGACCTTAGAAACGATATCCAGATCGGGACTGTCGGCGCTTCGTTTCTGCTCATCATCGATATAGTCGATTCCGCTGAATTTAATCAGATCAAAGGAAAAGCTGTCGCGCCATTTAATATAGAGAGATCCATAGTAATTTACAGCCACATCGTTGTGCTTTCCCGCAGGACGGAGTGATTCATCGCTGTGAACAGATAGGTGGAATTTAAAGGATGTGAGATTTTCAACCCCTCCGCTGAAATGGGGAACCGGGCCGATATGTTCGGGATGGAGAAAGGGAAGCTGAGCCGATCCGTTAAGACAGGACGGCACCGTCCAGAATCCGGAGTCTTTCAGAAGGCTTCTGAGCCGATCGTAATCTTCATCTGCCGGTGACCCGTTCAATTCTCTGAGAAACCCATTGACCAGACTGTTAACTTTTCCGGTTATCTTCTGCTGATTTTCCTCTGTCAGCATCTCTCTGTAGGGGATCCCGCTGTTTCTGTCGATCCAGCGGAATAACTCGGGGCGCCTCATAACGGCGACGGCGAAGCGGTCCATTCTGTAATCAAGGGTGTAGCCGACGCACTTGCCCAGCAGATGTATGGCGTCGATGAAAAGATGGAACTGATCCTCCGGAGAGAATCCCCTCTCCATAAGATCTTTTTCGCTGTAGAGTTCACAAATACGGCTGTGACTGTCGACCGTATTGAGTTCGCCTTTACGATTGGTTGTAAAGGGAGCGAGAATCAAAGCTCCGGCGCGGATGGAAGGAATAAGGGAAAGCTGCAGAAAGAGAGGGTATGATTCCGTGTCTGCATAATCGTGATGATTAAACCGGGCATAATCCCTTTCGTTCATCCAGTCGGCTTTTTTCTTCCGCCGGACAGGACTTTCAGGGGAACGCATCAGCGCCAGGCGATTGTAGAAATCGATTATAACGGCTTTGCTGTTTTTCCGGGGAGAGAGATCCTCCCCTCTCAGATAACCCTCTTTTTCAAAAGAAATAAAAAGTGTCCTGGCCCTTTCCGTTTCATCCTTTGTTGGGGGAAACATCCGGGACAGCTCTTTCCAGCTTACCTTTTTTCCAGTCCGTATATTCTGTTCCATAGTAACAGTGTAAACGGAAAGGGTGAATTTACAACATTTTTTCGATAAAGCCATCCACGACTTCGATCATCAATCGGACAGCCTCTTTTCCGGGAAAGAGTTCTTTCAATTCAGCTTTGGCTTTATTGAGAACCTCCAGACCCATTATTCCGGCTTTTTCAAGAGATCCGGATCCCTCGATCATGGAAATGGCCTCTGCGACTGCTTCGACAGCAGCGGATTCATCATCGCCGGCAGCTTTTTCAAAAAGCACTTTCATCGGTTCGATGCTCTCCGGAACGGCCTCGCAATGGAGAATCATCGGAAGGCTTTTCTTACCTTCCACAATATCGTCGCCCCGCATTTTACCGGGATTCCCTTTTTTCAGATTCATAACATCGTCGAGAATCTGGAATCCGACGCCGATATCCTCCCAGATCTGCCCGGCCTTTTTTTCCAGCTCTTTTGAACCGCCCGCTTCGATAACCGCCAGGTTGGCCGCCAGAGAGGAAAGACATCCCGTTTTGAAACGGGTCATCTGAAGATACTCCACTTCAGTCGGAATATAATCGTGATCATTGTGCCACTGAATATCCATTCCCTGTCCGAAATGGAGCCGCCTCATAGCTCGGGAATAAGCACTGTATAGGCGGAATTTTCCTTCAGGAGCCAGCGAACTCTCATCAATCAGATATGAGGGGAGAAAATACATCAGGTTTCCCGCATTGATGGAAATATCATCGCCGTGAATGATGTGGACCGATTTTCCGCCCCGCCTCTCTTCCGATTTATCCTCGATATCATCGACTATCAGGCTTCCGTTATGGGGAAGCTCCACCAGAGGAGTCAACCTGTAAACCTCTTCGGAACCGCCTGCGGCTTCAGCCATGAGAACCATAACCAGAGGCCGCCACCTCTTTCCTCCCCGGCCGAGAAGTTCCAGCCCGGGCGCATTGAACCGGTCGGCGGTCGGTTCATCAAGGCCTTCGCTAACATCTCCGGCAACCTTCTCTATCCAGTTGCGGCTGCTCTTTTCAGGCATGGTGCGGTAAAGAGCATCTTCTATCTTTTCCAATCTGTCCTTATAATGGTTCATAGAAATGAGTCTCTCTCACAGAGTCTTCCTCGTCAAGAAGGAAAGAGATAAAAAGGCGGCGCTAAATGGCAAAAAGAGAAAAACCGGACTTTTACGCGGAAAAGGCCAGAAAAGAGGGCTATCCGGCGCGATCCGTATACAAGCTCGAAGAAATACAGAAAAAATTCAATATCATTCGGCCCGGGTATAAGATCATAGATGTGGGGGCTTCCCCGGGAAGCTGGACCATGTATGCTCTTCAGCAGACAAAAGGACAGGGGCTTGTTGTCGGAGCCGACCTGAAACCCATGGGTCTGAAAAAGAGTTATCCCAATTTCTTTTTTATGCAGGGCGATATTTTCGAAGAGGAAACCATCGGCTTTCTCGCGGAAAAAGGGCCCTACGATACGATCCTCAGTGATGCGGCACCCTCCACAACGGGAAACAGAACGATCGATACAGGACGCTCCTATTCTTTGGTGGAACGGATAATCGGGCTCGCTGATCCTCTTCTAAAAAAAGGAGGATCCATGGTCGTGAAGATTTTTCAGGGCGGAGATGAAAAAGATCTGTTAGAATATATGAGAACCCTTTTCGCTTCAGTAAAAATACTGAAACCGAAAGCTGTGAGGAAGGAGTCTTTTGAAACTTATTTTATCGGATTGGAATACAAGGGGACGGAATCTGAATAAATTACTAACATCTCTTTCAGCGTTACTTTTTTTTTCCTGCGCCTCAGCCCCGCAAACGGGAGAAGCTCCCCTGCCTGAGGATTTATCTTCGAGCGGGGATGTTCTGAGCGAAACCCAGGCGAAAGTCGTGGAAGGATCATACTGGGCCCTGGGAAAAAGCCAGCTTAAGGTCAGGGACAAAGTATTCAATCTCGACTGTTCCGGCACGGTCATGGCTGTATATTATTATGCGGGAATCGACCTGTCCCGCGATTTCGGAAAATATACAGGAGGGGGAACAGAGCGGATCTTTAAATATCTTGAAGAAAGCGATCTTCTCTACGACACGGAAATGCCTGTTCCCGGAGATATTATCTTCTGGGATAATACATATGATAAAAACGGAGACGGCGTTCGCAACGACGAACTGACTCATATGGGCATTGTCGTCAAGATCGATGAAGACGGAACGGTTACCTATCTTCATGAACATTATAAGAAGGGAATTATTCTTGAGAAGATGAACCTCAAATTCCCCGATGATATGGAAAAGAACTCGGCTATGAGAATGAAAGGGACGGGAATGAACGGCGGTTGGCTGTCCAGTCACCTTTATCGGATTCTGGCCATGGGATATGAACTAGACGAGTAAGGAGAGATAACATGACAACAGGAATTTTCTTTGTTAAAATCCGGGACGACTACGAGAAGCAGATCCAGGAATACTTCCCCCATATTTCACGAACCTATATCGATATTGCGCGAAACTTCAACAGAGACAAAATCTACCCCGTTCTCAGTATCAAAGAGGTCACTCTTATTGCGGAAAACAATGAGAACATCGACACGTCTCAGTTTCTCGTTCCGACGGAAAACAACAACTTCATGTGGGTTCTGGCTGAAATGTTCCAGTACGCCGGTTTGACTGAAAAATAGAAACCCATGAAAATAGTAACCGTATCCCAGGCTGCGGCAATGGACAGTAAAGCCGAGGGAGAATATGCTCTGCCTCAGCTTATTTTGATGGAAAATGCCGCCGGCGCCGCCTGCAGGCTCATTCGTCAGAAGTTGGTTATAGAGGAAACAAACTTTCTCGTTCTCTGCGGTTCGGGCAACAACGGCGGAGACGGGCTGGCTTTGGCAAGGCTGCTCTATTCAGCCGGAGGAGCACCTCTCGTTTTAATGACTTCTTCTCCGGAAAAGCTGTCCGGTCCGGCACGGCAAAACTACGAGATTCTGAAAAACTATCCCATTGAAATCCTGCTTCAGTTCAGCGAAGAGCGACTCCGCAAAGAACTGGAAGAAACCGACGTTGTAATCGATGCCCTTCTGGGAACAGGTTTGAGCCGTGAAATCGGCGGCTCTCTGGCCCGATACATAGAGCTAATTAACGAATCGGAAAAAAAGGTTTTTTCCATTGATATACCAACAGGAATAAACGGCGATACGGGTCAGGTCATGGGTTCGGCCATTCAGGCGGCTCATACAATTTCCTTCGGCGCTCTGAAACCGGGTAACTTTCTCTATCCCGGTTACGGATTCAACGGGGAGGTGTCTCTATCCCGAATTTCTCTTCCTCCGGAAATCTACGATTCCGGGGAGTTCTCCATTGAGCTCAACGACTACCCTCCTCTTCCTGTCAGAGAGGAAACCGGACACAAGAAGAGCTTCGGCAATATACTGACGATTTCCGGCGCGGCGAATTATTTCGGCGCTCCGGTCTTTGCCGCGGCAGGCGTTCTTAAAAGCGGAGGGGGATTCAGCCGGCTTGCTTCTCCGGCATCCATCATCCCCTATCTGGCCGCTCAGCTTCCCGAAGCCGTTTTTCTCCCGATGGAGGAAACCGATCAGAGAAGCATTTCCCCTTCAAACCTGAATATTCTTCTGAAAGAGGCCGATAAATCTGACGGCGTTGTAATAGGCCCGGGAATGTCCCTCAACAGCCGGACAGCCGAACTGATATGCAGCTTTATTCGAGCCTTTGAAGGTTTTACTGTGGTTGATGGAGACGCCTTAAGTGCCGTTGCGGGAAAATATCACCTTTTTGAAAACAGAAGGGGCGCGACCGTTCTGACTCCTCATACCGGAGAAATGGCCCGGCTTTGCGCAACCACCGTCGAGGAAATCCGGAAGGATCCTGTAAAAATCGTCAGACGATGCGCCGGGGACTACCATGCGATTGCGGTTTTGAAAGGCCCGCACAGCCTGATCGGGTTCCCCGATGGCCGGGTCATTATCAATACTTCGGGCAATTCGGGCTTGGGAACCGCCGGCTCCGGTGATATTCTGGCAGGGATGATTGCGGGACTTTTTGGTGCGGGGCTTGACGGCGAAGACGCAGTCAAAGCAGGAGTTTTCCTCCATGGCTTTGCAGGAGATATCGCCGCAGATAAACTGGGCAAAGACAGCCTTACGGCCAGAGATATTCTCGAAGCTGTTCCCCCGGCTGTCAAGCGATACCGGGAAAATTATGACGCTTCGATCGGATTTTACCGCGATTTAGTCAGCGAAGTATAGGAGACAAATAATGGTTGTTTATTGCGTAAACGTATTTGTAAAACAGGAGAATATCCAAGCTTTTATAGAGGCGACCGAAGTGAACCACAGAGAAACCCGCAAAGAACCGGGAAATCTCAGATTCGATGTCATTCAGCATGACGAGGATAAATCCCGGTTTATGCTCTATGAAGTCTACAAATCCCCCGAAGCTGTAGCTGCCCATAAGGAAACGGATCACTATCTCTCATGGCGAAATACTGTTGCTCCCTTTATGGCAAAGGACCGCGAAGGAGTGCGCTTCAGTCCGCTTTTTCCTGAAGAGGAAAAGGAATGGTAGACAGTTTCTCTATTTCCGGCGGAGGACAACTGGTTTTCGGCCCCGGCCGGTTAGCGGAACTGAAGAGCTTTACCGATACGGGCTCGGCCGTGCTCATCTGCGGCAATTCATTTTTGAAGAGCAGCCGATCCGATTCCCTAAGAGCCGAAGCGGCATTTACCTTTGCGGTAAGCGGAGAACCGGATCCCGATCTGATCGATTCCATAACGGAAAAAATCAAAGGGGAAGCGAGATCAGTCATCGCCGTAGGAGGGGGAAGCGCCCTCGATACGGGGAAAGCTGTCG
Organism: Spirochaeta isovalerica; assembly: GCF_014207565.1. Lineage (NCBI taxonomy): Bacteria > Pseudomonadati > Spirochaetota > Spirochaetia > Spirochaetales > Spirochaetaceae > Spirochaeta > Spirochaeta isovalerica. Next base: position 114,665 of record NZ_JACHGJ010000009.1, read on the forward strand.
CAGCCATGTGCTGCTCCGGAGGTTCCGTTGAAGAATACCTCGAAGGAGTGGGAACGAAAAAGCCCGAAGGGAAAACCCTTCCTCTTATTGCCGTTCCCACGACGGCCGGAACCGGCAGCGAAGCGACGAAAAATGCCGTAATCGCCCGCAAGGGAGAAAAGGGATATAAAAAATCCCTACGCCATGAAAACTATATACCTTCCGTAGCACTCATCGATCCGGAACTTTATATCACCTGCCCTGCCCCGGTAATGGCATCTTGCGGCATGGACGCCTTCAGCCAGTTACTGGAATCCTATATTTCGACAAAATCGAATATCTATACAGATACACTGGCCTGGAGGGGACTGACTCTCTTTCTCGATAGTTTTATGGATCTTTTTGAATGCGATGAAATAGATATTGGGAAAATGGGTCATATCGCTTTCGCCGCTTATCTTTCAGGTATAACTCTGGCTAACGCCGGCCTGGGAACAGTTCATGGTATAGCCGGCCCTCTTGGAGGCTTTTTTGAGATTCCCCACGGAACAGCCTGCGGAACCCTGATGCCGGAGACAATGAGGCGGACTGCAGAGCGACTGACCGCTTCAGGAGAGAGAGCGGGTTTCGATACGCTGGAGAAAATGGACCGGCTGGGCCGGTATGCCGGAGGTTCAGACCGGAACAGGCTTCTGGAGATTCTCGATTACTGGCAGGATAAGCTCGATATCCCCCGATTATCTTCTTTCGGAATTCACGAGGATGATATGGGGCGAATCGTTTCTGCATCTGGGAATAAAAACAATCCTTACCTATTCTCGGACGATGAGTTAACAGATCTGATAAAAGCCCGGCTATAAACGGATAGGATCAGTAATCTCCGGTAATGCTGTTAATAACAGTACCGTTATGAAGATAGGTCTCGAGCACTTGGCAGGCGCCGGTCAATTGCCCCAGTTTTCCTTCGGGAGCATGGCTGGCCGCATGAGGCGATATGACGACATTGGGCAGTTCATGGAAGGGAAACGCCGATCCCGTGACAGCCGGATTTTCTTTCGAGGGGTACTCATACCAGGCATCGATTCCGGCACCCTTTACTGTTCCGCTTTTCAGGGCATCAAAAAAAGGTTCCTCTTCAATAAGAGATCCCCGTCCGACGTTTATGACAAATTTCCCCTCCAGAAGGGATATTTTATCACGGCTGATGATGTTCTCTGTTTCCTTTGTCGAAGGAAGTGCCAGGAAAACGAGGTCTCCGAAACGCAGGGCCTCATCGAGGTCGGTGGTAATGGCATCAAAATAATCCGTCAGTTCCCCGGAATTTTTTCTGAACCCCAGAACAGAACAATCAAACCCTTTCAGAAGCCGGGACAGGCTTTTCCCGATAGATCCAGTACCGAGAATGGAGATCTTCTTTCCCGCAATGGAATACCAGTAATCGAAAGGCCTGCTCTGGTCTCCCGTTCTATGCCAGTTGCCTTCTTTCATATCATTGTGAAATTCAACAATTCTACCGCAACAGGCCATAGCCAGTCCCAATGCCCGCTCTGCGACTACCGCCCCGTTTCCATGGCTGTTCGCGACAGAAATCATTCGACTGCGGATCAGGGGAAAGTTAAGCTGTCCGACACCGGCGTAGGGTACGATAATCAGTTTGAGTTCCGCAGCTCTTTTGATAATATCATCAGAGGGATTTCCATAAACCAGAATATGCGAATCCAGCGCATGTTCCAGATACTCATCTTTCGAACGGGCACAGATGAAAGAATGCTCTTTCCATTTTTCTTTCAATTCATCAATCAGGGCGGGGAATTCTTCGGTCAAATGGGTAAAAAAGAGGATTTTCATATCTATTTCTGATTATAAACAGTTCTAGGAATATTTCCTATAGAATCAAATGGAATCTAATGAGAAAATAGAACACTAATGGAGAAGCAAAACAAGCCTGCCCAGCTGGAAAACAGAATGGGTTCTCTTGAAACCAAACTTGATTACCTCTCAACTCTTATCAATCAGTACAAGGCTTTGAATTTGAACCCCGAGGATGTGGTCAAAACGGCTTTGGAGGATAAGGATCTCAGCCTGCTTCTCGGCAGAGAGGATATCAATTTCCTGACAGGCAGTCCCGAGGAAATGAAATTCCGCAATCTTACGGAACAGTTGGGCGATACCTTTCTGGAAGTGAAAGAGGACGGGAACCTGAGCTTCTGTAACAGTAGAATTGAAGCGCTGACGGGCTTCAGTTGTGATGACATGATGGAGAGGTCTCTCTACCATATTATCAAGCCGGAATACAAAGCCGTTTTTTCCTACCATTTTTCCGGCACCGATCCTCTGGGCGATCATATTGTATTTCAGATCATACACAAATCAGGCAGCTTCATTACCCTGGAAGGGCAGATCGGTTTCTACAAGCGGGACAATCAACGTGTCATGGGAATGATTATCCACAGCCTTTCGCCGGAAAAGGAACTGCAGAACAGATTGCAGAAACTGGAAGACAACTACGACGCTCTTTCAGAGACCGTGAATGAAGTCATAATCCGGATCGATGAGGATTTTAATATCATCTATTCCAATTCGGCGATGAAAGACATCTTCGGTTACGGCTCCGATGAGATCCTCGGGAAGAACCTGTCAATTCTCTTTCCACCGGAAATACTGAAACGTTATCACGATGATCTTCGGAAGTATTTCTATATAGACAGCCGGGACAGGGAAAAAATGGGCATGACCAATTCTCTCGAAATACTGGGCCGCCATAAAACGAGGGGCATCTCTCCCATGGAGATTTCATTCGGCAATACTAAGAACTTCGAGGAAAGAACCCTGACCTGTATCATCCGGGATATTACTCAGCGCAAGAATGCGGAAAGGACACTTCATAAACTGGCTTATTATGACCAGCTGACAGGTCTTGGGAACAGGGATCTGTTCTTTCAGGATATGCAGGAGCACTTTGATAATATTCAATTGGAATTCAACCTCAGCTGCCTTATGTTCCTGGATCTGGACGGATTTAAAAACATCAACGATACCCTGGGGCACGATACAGGCGACATGCTACTGAAAGAAGCGGCGAAAAGGCTCCACGACTGCCTGAGGGAAAGCGATTCGGTTTATCGTCTCGGCGGAGATGAATTCCTAGTCCTGATCAGGAAAATAAGAGAAGTAAAAGACGCCTCGAAGGTCGCGGGAAATATCCTCAACACGATCCGCATGCCTTTCTACCTGAAAAGGGGAGACAAGTCGATTCCCGCCGTCAACGTGGGTGTCAGCATCGGGATTGTCTTTATCTCCGAAGGCGAAAAAGATGTCAACGAGCTGACAAAAAAAGCCGACCTGGCTATGTACGGCTCCAAAAACGCCGGAAAAAACCGTTACACCTTTTACTCTGAAGAAATGGTGCAGAAGATAAACGAGCGATGGGAACTGGAACAGGGCTTGAAAAAAGCCATGGCGGGAAACGAGCTGGAAGTCCACTATCAGCCCATTGTCGGAAGTTCAGGAAATATCCGCGGACTGGAAGCTCTCCTTCGATGGTATCATCCGGTCATGGGGCTCATTCCCCCGGATAAATTCATTCCCATTGCCGAGGAGACGGACCTGATCGTTCCCATAGGAACCTGGGTACTGGAAAAAAGCTGTCAGGATATTACAGAGTGGAACAATAACGGTTATGAAAACCTTTATGTCACGGTGAATTTTTCTACGAAGCAATTTGAACAGCCCGATATTATCGATACGATAACCCATGTGATCGAGCGGACAGGATGCAATCCCTCCAACCTGAAAATCGAGCTGACCGAAACGGGAATCATGCAGGCTCCGGACGAAACCATAAAAAAAATGAATTTGCTGAAAAGCGAAATTCCGGAGATCGAAATTCTGATTGATGATTTCGGCACCGGTTATTCCTCTCTCAGCTACCTGGCCAACCTCCCTACGGATATCCTTAAAATCGATCTCTCCTTCGTTTCGAAACTGCACGACCCGAACAACAGGAAAGTTGTCAACTCCATCATCAACCTTGCCGAATCCCTTGAAATGGATTATGTGACAGAGGGGATCGAATCGGAAGTGGAACTCGCCTTCTTTCAGGATAAAAAATGCGAAAGGATGCAGGGCTATTATTTCAGTCATCCGGTCAGTAAAGATGAGATTGTAAAGCTGCTTAAAGCGTCGTCGCTTCCATTGAAAGAATAGTCAACTTCAATTATTAAGGTTATATTGTATTCTATGGCCATAATTAAAAGCCTTCTCGATACGGACTTATATAAATTCACAATGATGCAGACTGCTCTGCACCAGTTTTCAACCACAAAAGTGGAATATTCTTTCAAATGCAGAAATGAAGCAAACTGGACAGCGGAAATACTCGAAGAGATCAATTGCGAAATCGACAGCTTCTGCTCCCTTCGCTTCACAAAAGAAGAACTTGACTACCTTCACACCATTCCCTTCATGAAGAGTGACTTCATCGATTTCCTCGGTCTTTATCAGCCCAACAGGGACCATATTCGTCTCTGGATAGATGATGAGGGAGAACTTCAGATCTCGGTCAAAGGCCCCTGGTATCTGACGCTGCCATTCGAAGTGCCGGTGCTGGCCATCATCAATCAGATCTACTTTGAAAAAACAGGAAACTTTGTCTACGATCCTTCAAACAGCGAAAATCCCGTTATTCGAAGCGGCCTGGAAAAACTGGAAAAGAAATTTGAAGCGGCTGTAAAATCGGGAATTCCATTCTCCGATTTCGGAACGAGACGGCGGTACAGTTTTCTCTGGCAGGGAACCGTTCTCAAAAAACTGAAAGAGCTTCCCCATTTTACCGGAACGTCCAACGTCTATTACGCCATGAAATACAATCTCAAGCCGATCGGAACCATGGCTCACGAATTCATCATGGCCGGCGCAGGACAGAACGATGTTCCTCTGGTCAAGTCACAGCAGAAGATGCTACAGGCCTGGGTCGACGAATACAGGGGAGACCTGGGAATAGCCATTTCCGACACATACGGCGTCGATGCCTTTATGCGGGATTTCGATTTATACTTCGCGAAACTCTATGACGGAGTCAGGCACGATTCGGGAGAACCCATAGAGTGGGCCTGGAAAATCATCCGCCATTATGAAAGCCTGGAGATAAACCCCAGAACCAAAACCCTCATATTCTCAGATGACCTGACAATAGAGAAAGCGAACAGCATACACGAGCAGCTCAGCCCTTATATTCAGGTGGCATTCGGGATCGGAACCCATCTGACAAATGATTTCGAAGGCGTTACACCTCTTCAGATTGTTATGAAAATCATTAGCTGCAATGACAGGCCCGTAGCCAAATTGAGCGACAGCCCCGGCAAGGGGATGTGCAAGGATGAGAATTATCTAACCTATTTAAAAGATGTCTTTAAGATTGCAAACTGATCTAGCGGCTCAGGTAGGAGAGTTCTTCGGGGAGAACGATGTTGTTTCCGTAACAGTCTTCACCATAACCGTTTTCCGCCAGAACCTGTAAATCGTGGAGAACTCTTTTGTCACCCTTGAACGAAACCTTCAGGTCGGTTCTCAAATCGATTTTCCCCTGTGCCAGAAGATAGGCTATGGCCCTGTTGGCAAATTCTCCGAGCGTTTCCTCATTGATCTGGCTTAAATCGGGAAGAGAGAACTCTGTCGAATAATTAATGATCTTGTTTTCTTCGAGCAGTTCGTGAAAAATTTCCTTCAACCCCTTTTCAAAATTCTCATTGCATTCCGGATCGTGAACGGAATGAAGGTTACAGATACTGAATGCGAGATTGCGCCTTTTCTCTGCATTGATTTTTTCGTTGACTCTGAATAAATCCATCGGCTTGGAAGCATCATAGGTTTCATCACCCAAAACGAGAGAAACCTTGCTCCCGTAATGCTGGACAATTTTGGCCACGAGCGTCGAGGGCCGGACATGAAATCCCCGGTAACTGGGAACAGAGACCTGCAGATCCCCTTCCTCGGCATATTTGGAAATGACCTGTCGGGAAAGCTTGACACCGGCTGACAGAAACTGGGATGCGTAATTTAGATAGTAATCAAAAATAATGCCCAGAATCTCTTTATCGGACACGGGCGGCTTATAGATTTTCGTATCCTTGCCGGAGAGGCTCATTATGTGACGCTCATAATAATGGATCAGGCTTGTCGATGCCTCGAGAAGGTGAAAGACGATGGACGCGTGCCCGCGGATAAGAAGTAGATCCTGATCCATATCCTCGCTGTCCGTATTGGAAATATATGTGTCATAGAGGCTCTGGAGATTGTGGAATTTATTCTCCAGCAATCTGATACGGCTTTCATTATAAATATTGGGAATCAATTCCGAATATTTACCAGTTCTTTGCTTTTCAAGATCTATGAGGAGAACGCTTTCGCTGGCCAGGTTGAGATAGCTGGTTGCCAGATTAACAATGACTTTTTCAGGGTTGGTCACCTCTCTGCGCTTCAAATCCGATTCCAGCCTGCCTTCGGGGAATTCAATATAATGAAGGTTTTTCTTATCGATGACTGAACATTCTTTCAGCTCATTTCGCGATGCATTTTTCGTAATATCCTTAAAGCTGGTTTTCAGAGATTTTGCCAGTTTTTCGAGGACTTTGTCCGTTTCCTTTAAAAACAGATCGATGCCGCTCAGCAATTTGTATTGCGGTGAGGTCGATCGCAGATGAAGAGTAATATAAGAGACATCGGTCAAGGTCTTAATCGTCGATGTATTTTCCCTGAAAGCCGCCCATTTGCTGTTGTTCTTCGCGTTGTAATAATCGAGAACCTCCTCAAGCCTGGACGCTACGGCATGGGACTTTCCGAGAAACAATGTATTTAAAATATTCCGTCTGTCCGCCGAGGTTATAGCATAACGGGCATAGGACAGAAGAGAACAGGAAAAATGATTTATAAAATCATTAAAATCTTCTTCAACCGGTACATTTTTCTTCCAACTCATATCGTCTCCATTATCGGTCAATCGTATTCTTTCCAGAAGTCCTCTTTCAGCATCAATTCCTTTTTTTCCCAGTTGGCAATCCCTCTTTTCTTCAATCTGGCCAGTAGCCGTGACAGAGTTTCAGGAATGGTTCCAATTGCCGAAGCCAGATCTTTTTTAGACAGGGAAATAAGGTAGACCTCTTTTTCTCCGTAATTTTCCTTCAGATACCGGAAAAAGCGGTCTTCCACATCGTAGGCTGAAAGATAGTGAATCCTTCCGGATAGATATCTCTGCTTATTCATCAGGACGGCAATGAAATCATTTCTGAAATCTTCATTTTCCATCAGGCGATAAAAAGATTTCTTGTTGAGATAAAAGAGATTTGAATCTTCAAGAGCCATGGCTGATACGGGATAAATATCATCTAGATACAGAACGACCTCACCGAAGAGCTCTCCTCCCGAGAGTATTCGAACGATGATGTCCCGCCCCTCTTCTGTTCCCCGGTAAAGCTTGACAGAGCCGCTTAAAAGAAGAAAAACCCGGGAACCGGATTCCCCCTCCCTGAAAATCTGCTCATTTTTTTCTGCAGCGGCAACTGTGCCCTCTCGTAATATCTCTTCACGATGTTCTTTCATCAGCCCGGAGAAAAGCTCAGTCCGGCTGAGAAATGCTTCGATGTCCATAAATCCAGTTTACTACTTTTTGAAAAAAAATACCCGAATTTGACCTGAGTCAATTTCAACTTTTCCCGGACCATGTATATTATGTTCACAAATTAGATGATGTTTAAGAAAAGAGGAGAATATGAATAAACAGTTTTCCCTGACAATAGAGAATACGCTTTACGAAATCACGGAAGCCCATCCCGAAACAATAGATGTTTTTGTATCACGGGGATTTCCCCAGATGGGAGATGAGGAGAAGAGATTAACCTTCGGGAAATCCATAAACCTGAAAACCGCTCTGATGCTCAAGGGAATTAATTCCGAGAGCTTCCTAAACCTCCTGCGGGAAACGGTAGAAGGAATTAGCCAGCAGGATGTCACTCTTCTGAACGGACCGGTGAAGACCGCGGAAATGACCGGGGAGACATTGAGCATCATGGGTCTCCTTCCCTGTCCGGTCCGAATTCCGCTGATGGAGAATTTTGAAAAATTCGCTTCCACTTTTACAGCGGAAAAGGGAATCGTTCTCAACTATCAGCTCCAGGCCGCCTCGCTCGGGCTTGAGTGGGTGGAAGAGCATATACTCGGCAGAGATTCGGCAGAAGAACTTCCCGATCTGTTTCTGTCTGCCGGATTTGATCTTTTTTTTGATGAGGAGAAATTCGGTCATTTCAGAAAAAGCGGAGTTTTCAAAGATTTAACGGACTTTGATACCGTAAACAGTGATTTCGAAGGCATGGGAATCATCGACCCCGAAGGGCTTTACAGTATAATCGGAGCCGTTCCCGCCGTTTTCCTCGTCAACACAGAAGAGCTGGGAGGGCGAAAAGTACCCGAAAGCTGGGAAGAGATTCTGAAGCCGGAGTTTGAAAACACAGTATCACTGCCGGTCGGAGATTTCGATCTGTTCAATGCCATTCTTCTCAATATCTATAAAAATTACGGTCCGGAAGGTGTCAGAAAACTGGGAAGAAGTCTTCTTGAAGACCTTCATCCGTCGCAGATGGTTAAAAGCGCCACCCGAAAAGGGAATAAGCCTGTCGTTACAATTATGCCATCCTTTTTTACCAGGATGACAGGGGGAAAGGGACCGCTTATTTCTGTATGGCCGAAAGACGGAGCCATCATAAGTCCCATTTTTATGCTCTCCCGGGCCGATAAAGCCCGGCAGCTCAAACCGGTAGTCGATTTCTTCGCTTCAAAAGATGTGGGAGAGATTCTGGCTCATCAGGGCCGTTTTCCTTCTTTGAGAAGCGATGTGGATAACCGCTTCGAAGAAAGCAACTATATGTGGATCGGATGGGACTTCATAAGAGACAACGACATAGGAGCGCTCATCAGAGAATGTATGGATCTGTTCGAAGAAAGTTCAAAGGAGCCAGCTCAATGAATCTCGTAACCGTTTCCGGTCCCCCTTCAACGGGAAAAACCGCCGTTATTCTCAAAACCATCGAATCCTATAAAAAGCAGAATGTAAACGTGGGGGTTATAAAATTCGATTGCCTCTATACAGATGATGATATTCTCTACGAAAAAGCCGGTATTACCGTACGGAAAGGACTTTCCGGGGGACTCTGTCCGGATCATTATTTTGTCAGCAACATAGAAGAAGCTTTTGAATGGGGGCAGAAGGAAGGTTTCGATGTGCTTATCAGCGAATCAGCCGGTTTGTGCAATCGTTGCTCACCCTATATCAAAGATGTAAAAGCGATCTGCGTCATCGATAACCTGAGCGGAATCAATACGCCGAAAAAAATCGGACCCATGCTCAAGAGCGCTGATATCGTCGTCATCACTAAAGGGGATATTGTCTCTCAGGCGGAAAGGGAAGTCTTCGCTTCCCGGGTTCACACAGTGAACCCCGGCGCCACAGTGATGCATGTGAATGGTCTGACCGGACAGGGAAGCTTTGAGCTTTCCACCCTTCTCTACGATCGAAGTCTCGATACGGAAACGCTGAAGGGAAAAGAATTGCGATTTTCCATGCCGTCGGCTCTCTGCTCCTATTGCCTGGGCGAGAAAAGAATCGGCGAACAGTATCAAATGGGCAATGTGAGAAAAATCAATCTGGAGGAAAGCTGAATGTCACTATCAGTAAAAGAGTCGACCCTGGGAGAAATCCTGAATAAGTACCCTTTCGCCGCAGCTTATCTGGAACAGCAGAATCTTAAGGTCGAAGGCCGGGAGAATATGTCTCTCAATGAATATTTATCTTCTTTATCGGAGGATGAAATTGAGGAGAGAGCTCTGGACAGAACAGCCCTTATCGAAGGGTTGGAAAGCTACATAGCGCAAATGCTCGCTTTTCTGGGAGAGGAAGAACAGAAAGTAAGCTCTCTGTCGATTCTCTCCGGTGCAGATAAGTCGGGAGAGCCGGAGGGATTTGATGACTTCACAATCCGTACCGGCGAGATTATCGCCATCGTGGGCCCTACCGGTTCAGGCAAAAGCAGATTGCTGGGTGATATCGAATGGGTCGCTCAGAGAGATACTCCGACGAACCGGCAAATCCTCATAAACGGAAAAGTCCCCGACAGCAAATGGCGCTTTTCCACATCGGATAAACTGGTTGCCCAATTGTCCCAGAATATGAATTTTGTCATGGATCTGACCGTGGAGGAGTTTCTTCACCTCCACGCGGAAAGCCGTATGGTGGAAAACAGAGATGAAGTCGTCAGGAAAATCATCAGCTGCGCCAATGATCTGGCCGGAGAAAAATTTGAACTGACCACACCGATAACCAGTTTGAGCGGCGGTCAGTCCCGGGCCCTGATGATTTCCGACACGGCCATATTGAGCCGCTCTCCCATCATTCTGATTGATGAGATTGAAAATGCGGGGATTGACCGGAAGAAAGCCCTCTCGTTCCTCCTTTCCCAGGAAAAGATTGTTCTTATGGCCACTCACGACCCGATGCTCGCGCTGCTGGGAGACAAGAGAATCGTAATCAAAAACGGCGGCATCCACAAAATCATAGAAACCTCCTCTGAAGAGCGGGCCATGCTTGAGGAAATAGAAAAAGTAGACAGAAAAGTACAGAACCTCCGGGCTTCATTGCGCCGGGGAGAAATACTGACAAGAGAAAGTTTTTAAGGAGTTATCAATATGCACGACGGATGTTCAGGAAGTTTCGAGAACGGCAAACAGGTTGTCGACAAAGTGAGAATGATGGGATTCGACAGGCAGATGATGCCCCTCCCCATGACAATTGACTGCACCAATTGCGGAGAATCATTTCAGATGGAAACCTTTGCCGCGCGGTGCAGCTGCGGCATGGTCTACGGCGTGACGCCCTGCCACGCCTTTGATCCGGCGAACGTTATGGCCGCCGGGATAGATTACTGATCAGCTCTACCGTATCCTCTCCATGCCACTTCTTCGATCCGACCTCTTTCAAAACGATTTCCCCTGAGGGAGCGACGAGAAAAGTCGTGGGTATGGACCTTACGGCAAATGGTTCCGGAGGATTGGAACGGGCGATCATATAGGGAAAGGTATACCCCTCCTTATCCATAAAATCTTCCACTGTGCTTCTCTTTTCATTTGTAATTATGATGAATGCTACGGATTTATCATCTTTCAAACGATCGTATAATTTCTGAATGCTGGGCATCTCGGCAACGCAGGGCGGACACCAGGTAGCCCATTCATTGATAAAGAGAGTCCTTCCGATAAAGTCCGCCAGGTTGACCACATTCCCGCTCTCATCCTCCATCAGCCAATTGTACTCGTCAGGAATGAGAGACACCCTTTCTTCGCGGCTGATTTCCCGGGGAGAAAAGGCGAAAACCCTTTTTACGGCGACAGTAAGAGCCATCCGGCTCGAAGGAATAATCATAGCGATGAGGAGTCCCAGGAAAAGAATATCCCCGATTTTATCGATGAGCTTTTTCGATTTCCATTTATCTATTAATTTCTTCATGTTTAACATCTCCAATTGCCGGAAAATATCCATTCGCTTCCGGTGCTTAATTCCTCATTGAAACCATATCCGTTTATATCCCAGTTTTTCAGATCTTCCCGGTTTTCCACGCCTTGACGAATCAAACGGCCGGCCATCAGCCCCCGGGCCATTTTGCTGTACATTCCGACAGTCGAATAGCGGCTGCCTTTTTTCTCCTTGAACTGGATGGAAAGCACAGGTACGGCAAGTTTTTTCCAGTTTACAGCTTTACTGTATTCCCCAGAGGACAAATTTAAAACCGGCTGATTTTCTTTGATCAGACAGTCGGAGATCTTTTCCTTCCAGAACTGGTAAAGCCCCGATCCCCTTCGGTTTTCAAGCGGGGTTTTCATTTCCAGGCGGTAGGGAAAGATTCTGTCTGCCGGTCTTAAAAACCCGTATAATCCGGAGAGGATTCTCACATGGGCAGCTGCGTAATTCCATTCCTTTTCTCCAAGCGACGGAATATCCATATGCTGGAAAACCGTCCCGGAATAGGAAAGCAGAGCGGCCCCCTGTTCACAACCTTCCTTTCCAAAATTCTCTATAAGTTCAGAGGTCGATTCGGCCAGCTTCATGCTTGTACTCATGAGGCCGGCTATTTCAGCGGCACTGTAAGATTTTAGAAGGTTATTGAGTTCGAAGGCTTCCCCATTGAAAACCGGTTCGCTCAACCCGGGCAAAAAAGCCGCTTTCCCGCTGAAATTCATTTGCTTTGTCGGTGATAAAAGAATTAGCATAAAAAAGATTATGGCAGTTTTAAATGTATTGTAAAAGTGGAACAGTCCGTTTAGTCTTTCAATATGTCAGTCTTTATAAACCGCGTATTAAATCTTAAACATATAAAAGTCATCGGGTTCGATATGGACTATACTCTGGTCCGCTATCACACAGAGAGATTTGAAGAGCTCACCCACCGTCTGGCGGCGGACAGACTCGTCAGCCAGTTCGGCTATCCGGAAGAAGTGAGAGATCTCGAGTTCGATTTTCACAGAGCTATCGTGGGGCTGGTGATCGATGTCAGGAATGGAAACCTTCTCCAGGTAAGCCGCCACGGCAAAGTCAAACTAGCCTACCACGGACTGGATATTCTGGATTTTAAAGAGCAGAGGCGGATTTATCAGGAAATGGCCATAGATCTGAGATCTCCCGATTTCAGAAGCCTTGATACTAATTTCGCCATCTCAAACGGAGTCCTCTACTCTCAGCTTGTTGACTTGAAGTCCAAAGGTTCGGAAATTCCCGCCTATCACCAGATCGCTGATGACGTAAACCGGAGCATTGACATACTGCATCAGGACGACAGTATAAAATCCGTTCTGACTGGCGATTTCGAAAAATACGTCATTAAGGATCCCGACGTGGCAAAAATGCTCGAACGTTATGTCGACTATGGTAAAAAGCTGATAATCATAACCAACTCGGACTACAACTACACGAAGAAACTGCTCGATTACGCCATTGATCCTTTTTTGAAAAAACATAAAAGCTGGACGGATCTGTTTGAGATAGTCATAACCTTTGCCGACAAACCCCGTTTCTTTGAAAGGCAGGGGCGGTTCCTCCGCATTGATCCCGAAACGGGACTGATGAGTAACCATGAAGGCCCCATCGTCAAAGGAATCTATCAGGGGGGCTGGTTCGGCAAACTCCAGAAAGACCTCGGTTACTCGGGAAGCGAGATTCTCTACCTGGGAGACCACATCTACGGAGACGTCGTATCCATAAAAAAAACCTGCAACTGGAGAACGGCCCTGGTGCTGGGCGACCTGGAAGCGGAAATGGACGGCCTGAGAAAAGCCGCTCCGGTTCAGAAAAAGATTGAAGAGTTAATGGATCAGAAGCAAACCCTGGAACGGGAAATCAATAGATTGGACAACCTGAGGTACGAAGGGAAAAGAGTGTCTCATGATAAAATCAATAAGCTCTTTGAAAAAATGGACGGCCTGAATACGGAAATATCCGAACTCCTCCGCCAGTACAAAGCCTTCTTCAACCCCTACTGGGGCGAAATCCTCCGCGCCGGATACGACGAAAGCCGCTATGCCGAGCAGGTTGAAAAATATGCCTGTATCTACATGACAAAGGTTTCGGACCTCTATGCCTACTCACCCAAAACCTATTTCAGACCCTACCACCGGACTATGCCCCATGAGGCCGCGGCATTAAACAGTGAAGAGAGAGTAAGCAGCAGGACGAAATAAAGCGAGAAATGGATACTCAAGAAAAATTTCAAATCGAGATGGATACTCTCGTTTATGAAGACCAATCTGAATTATTTCAACTCATCAAAAAAAACAGATTATTTCTGAAACCATATCTGCCCTGGATCGATAACGTCCAACAACCGGAAGATCTTGAAAATTTTTTCAATCGAAGTGCTATCCTGCAAGAAAACAAACGAGGAATGAATTATAAAATCCTGTATAAAAATAACATAATTGGAATGATTGGCTTTTTCATAAATGATGATGAAAAAAGAATTTTTGAATTAGGTTATTGGCTCGATAAAGATCTGATTGGTAACGGAATAATCAGTTCCATAATACCTGAAATTGAAAAAATCTGTTTTACGACTTTCAATTCCTCAGCAATTGAAATCCGATGCGCAATTGATAATATTGCAAGCAATAAAATTGCCCAAAATAATGATTATCTTTTTCAGAGTGTAATTAAAGATTATTTTGAATTTAAAGAATTCTCAAAAGATTGCAACGTTTACAGAAAAGGAAATAAAGCTTATTAACCGCGCCCTCCAGCGAAGCGGTGAGTAGCCCGAAAAAACAAATTTGTACAACGAAAATCCGATGGTATTTGTTTCGAGTTCAAGGCAGTCTGATGATTTGGGAGCACAGTGTGCGACAGCACATGAGCACCCCCAATTATCAGACTAACGTAGAAATTGGAACAAAGACCGAGGATTTAATGATGATGATGACCACCTTCGCCATGAACATGCCCATGCTCAAGCTCTTCGGCCGAAGCTTCACGAACTTCAACAACCTCCACGTCAAAATTCAAGGTCATTCCCGCGAGAGGGTGATTCCCGTTAATGGTAATCTCGTCATCGGCAACTTCTTCCACGCGGACGACCATAGTCTCGCCGTTTTCGTTGGAAGCCTGAAATTCCATACCGACTTCGATTTTATCAACGCCCTGGAAGGTGTCCCGGGGGAGTTTCTGGATCAACTGGGGCATATGGGGACCGTAACCTTCTTCGGGAGTAACGGAAACCTGCAGCTTATCGCCGGCGCCTTTTCCCAGAAGTTCTTTTTCCAGACCGGGGATCAGAGCCCCGACTCCATGGATATAAGCCAGAGGCTGATCCTGGGACTGATCGATAACCTCTCCTTTATCATCTGTGAGTTTATAGTGTATGGAAACAACACTTTTTTCTTGAATATTCATAACTTTTCCTTTGGTTTATTTATCCGCTAAGGGAATACAACCTGAATAGAAAAGCTGCACTTCTTAACAAATATTCTTCCATTATATCGAATGTTATATTATTTTCCAAATAGAGCACCTGCCTAATCAGCAGGAAAAACACCGCAAGGGGAGCATCCATGTCCGGTTTAACCTTTCATAGATCAACGAAATACAAAGAAACCATCAGTTTTTACAGAGAAAAGATCGGAATGAGCATCTGGCTTGAGCAGGGCGGCTGTACTATCTTGCAAAAGGGAAACTTTCTTCTCGGTTTCTGCGACAGAGATGAAGCTGATACAGAAGGAATGATCACTTTTTTCTTTGAAACAAAAGAAGAGGTCGATTTATATTACCGGAAGTTTAAAGAAAGCGCGGCAGCCCCTCCGAAAATTACAGAACAATACCGTATCTATCATTTTTTCACAAAAGATCCCGAAGGAAGAAATGTTGAATTCCAGACATTTCTCCACCCTGTTGAATCCCATATGACAGGAAGCATGCTATTGAAAAGCAGAAGAAGCATCAGACAGTTCTCCGACGCTCTTCTGCCGGAAGCAACTCTCAGAAATATTTTTGAAGAGTGCCGCTATGTTCCGACTTCCTGTAATTCTCAGGCGTATTATTTCAAAGTCATCAGAGACAGAGAAATCCTGGAGAAACTGTCGGCTATCCGGGGATCTTCATCCAAACCGATAAAAATGGCTCCCATGGCTGTCATAGCCTATTCCGATCCGGCCGGCACGGGACGCCCCGAGCAGGACGGAGCCATAGCTTCCACCTATTTCGTTCTGGCGGCTGCACAGCACGGCGCGGGCACCTGCTGGATAGGGGGAATGGATAGAGAGGATGTCAAAGAATTGACGGGGATCGGAAAGAATATGCATATAGCCATGGTGACCCCTCTGGGATGGCCTGAAGAAAGGAAGGCGCTTCCGGAACGGCGGATGGTTAATGAATTTGTGGAGGGATTGAATTGAAGTACAGAATACTGGGCAAAACAGGTATGAATATAAGCGTTGTCGGTGTTGGAACCTGGCAGTTCGGAGGCGAATGGGGAAAAGACTTCACTCAGGGAGAAGTCAACGATATTCTCGATGCGGCACAGGAAAGAGGTATCAATTTTATCGACACAGCGG
Source organism: Spirochaeta isovalerica (assembly GCF_014207565.1). Taxonomy (NCBI): domain Bacteria; kingdom Pseudomonadati; phylum Spirochaetota; class Spirochaetia; order Spirochaetales; family Spirochaetaceae; genus Spirochaeta; species Spirochaeta isovalerica. The sequence goes on from NZ_JACHGJ010000009.1 coordinate 130,778, forward strand.
AATGTTACGGCGATCACCTCTCGGAAAGTCTTATAGGCAAAAGGACCAGCCGGGACCGGGACAAATGGATCATCGCCACTAAATTCGGCCACCACTTTCACAACTTTCTCGAACGGACAAGACACTTCGATCCTACAGATGTTGTCAGGCAGCTGGATCTGTCGCTGAAAAGTCTCAAAACGGATTATATCGATCTTTATCAGATGCATTCATCCAAAGACGATGAGTTCCATACCGAAGGTTTATGGGAAGAGCTGGAAAGGCAGAAGGAAAAGGGGAAAATACGGCATATCGGACTTTCCATTAGCGGGAATGATAATATATACCAGACATCCCGGGCCACAGATGTGGGAGCCGAATCAATTCAGGTTGTCTACAACAGGCTCGACAGAGTTCCGGAAAAAGAGGTGTTTCCCTCATGCAGAGAACAGAACCTCGGCGTTCTGGCAAGAGTTCCCATGGCCAGCGGATTGCTCAGCGGCAAGTATGGGAAAGGTCATGTTTTCACGGGTTCCGATGTCAGGGCGACCAGAGACAAAGAAGAGCTGGAACGTCAGATTGAAGAAGTGGCAAAGATAAACCGAGAGGAAGTTCCCGAAGGTGTTCCCATGGCATCATGGGCTCTTGCCTGGTGCCTGAAAGATCCGGTTGTCACTGCTGTGATTCCGGGATGCAAAAACACAGCCCAGGTTCACAGCAATGCCGATGCAGCTGAATTATTGTAAAGGAGAGTAAAATGGCATTCAGAAAAATAGAGGACCAGGGCACACTACCCGGGCCCAGAGCTTTATTCATATGCGGCTATACAGAAGAGGAACACAGGTCAATGAGTTCCTATCTTTCCGGGAGCAGCATTAACAATATAGAAGTGATTCCCTGTCGTTTGGACGCCCTGGAGAAAAAAGTCGGAGATGTTCTTTCCGGCTCGGCTCAGGGAGAAATTATCGATGCGGAAAAACTTCCGCCCGTAATGGTCTGGGCGGGAATCGGCCATGACGAACTGGACAAGGCATTGAGCGGATTTCAAAGCACGAAGCTGAAAAGGCCTATCTTTGCCACGGCGACCATTCCCAATATGGATTTTACAGTCAAGGAGCTGCTCAACCATCTCCTGAGTGAGCAGAAATCCATGAGAGAAGCTATGAATCAGAACGAGTGACTTGAGCTGTTGAGAATGTCATCGTAAAATTCAATTTTCCAGTTGATATGGTTCATTGCGGCCTGGAGCTCAGTCATCTGATGCTCCAGGTACTCTTTATGAAGAACCATCAGCTCTTTTCTTTGAGCCGCTGTTTCATTGCCCAACATCATCAGCCGTCTGTATTCCCTGATCGTATCAAGTGGCATGCCTGTTGATTTGAGACAGTTTACGAAATCCAGCCACTCCATATCTTTTCTGGAATAGCGTCTTCTCCCACTCTCTTCCCGGTCAATAGGACCGATTACTTCGGATTTTTCATAATAGCGGAGCGTGTCGGCTGATAAACCGGTCAGCTTTACGGCATCACCTATAGTCAGAGATTCCGTTTTTTCCCTTTCAGCAACATCTATCATACCAGACACCTTTAAAGAATGACATTTTTCGGGTTGCCATCTATCCAGCTGAGAATATTATCCACAACAATTTCCGCCCGGCGGACAAATGCCTCTTCAGTGGCAAAAGCGACATGAGGAGTCACGACAGTGTTTTTCAAACCGAGCAGCGGAAAATCGGGATTGAGAGGAGTTTCCCTGTCAAAAACATCAATTCCCGCACCGGCAATTTCTCCCGACTCCAGCGCCGCAGTCAAAGCGACGGAATCCACGACAGGCCCCCGCGCCGTATTTATGAGATAGGCCGTAGATTTCATAAGCTTTAATTCATCTTCACCGATAAGATGACGGGTGGATTCCGTCAGGGGACAGTGAAGAGTGACGATATCCGATTCCCGAAGAAGTTCATCCATCTCCACATATCTGATACTGAGTTCGTTTTCCAGTGGTCTGTTCTTTCTTTTCACGGCCATCAGCGAACAGTCAAATGCATGAAGAATCCGGGCGACCTTCTGTCCTATAGCTCCCATGCCGATGATTCCGACAGTTTTACCGGCCAGGTCGTTTCCAATAAATCCCTCTTTTGTTCCTCCGGAGCGCGTAACTGGATCCAGGGTCGTAATATTCCGCATCACGTCTATTATCAATCCGATCGTCAGCTCTGCCACATTAATGGTGGAATATCCCGATGCATTGCAGACCCCTATACCTTTTTTTTCACAGGCATCCAGGTCGACATGATCCACGCCGGTGAATGCTACAGCCAGGAGCTTTAATGACGGGAGGGATTCTACACAGACGGCCGGGAAGGGAAGATTCGCGATAACGACGATATCAGCCCCATCGCATCGGCGGATTATTTCATCGGGATCGGTATTTCGATCAAGAAAGAACCGGATGACATGACCTTTTTCCCTGAATTTCTTCTCTATCTCTTTTATGGCCGAATCTTTAATAGCAAGAGGTTCAATAACATGTATTTTCACAATCTACTCCGGGATTATCGTCTTTTTTTCCGTTTTGACGGTTTGATTTCTATACCGCCTAAAAATAGAGTTCCATGAAGCTTTATGGTGGGATTGCCGGGGTGGAAATCTCCCGACAGCTTATTTTCTATTCCGGCGAGAAGAGGCAGACCGGAGACATCGACATTTACCCCTTCGGGGACGCGAAGCTCGATACCGCCGAGAGCACAGAAGTACTCATATTCTGTGGTACCGGGCTCCAGTTCGGCCTCGGTAAAGTCCAGTTCGACTCCACCCATAAAGACCATTATTTTATTACGGCGGGCCGGCTTCCATTTTCCCTTCCGCTTAATCCCGCTGAGAACACCCATGATGGTTTCTTCCCTTTCATCCGGAGAAGATGGCTCATCCTTAACTTCCGGCTCTTCCTCTTTCAAGTCGGAAACCAGTCGTTCCAGGTCTTCTTTGAGATCCGTGTTTATAGCCAACTCTATTCTCTTTTCCAGCTCTTCGAGAGAAATCTCTCCGTGGGCATAACTGTATTCCAGTCTTTTTACGGTACGATCCCGCATCTCTTCAATCGATATCATAAGAAAACATTAAAGAGATGACGCCCTGCTGTCAATCAAAATCCATCGTTCCACCGGCCTTATTCCTCTCGCCTGCCGTACTGGAATCGTACAGGACTGATCCACAGGAAAGCAGGAGAGGACGTCCCGGATAATTACAGGGCGAGCTTTAAGACATTATAGACATCGGACTTCTTCAATTTGACAAAATTTCCGACTGTCGTTGTATCGCCGTTCGTCGCTTTATCAGCCATTTCCTCCAGTCTGGATTCATCAATGCCGACGCCATCAAGACGGACAGCCAGTCCCAAAGACTCGAGAAATTGCTCAAATGCCGCGATTCCGGCAAGAACTGTCTCTTCATCGGATCTGAATTTCTGCTCGACGTTCATAACCCGGACGGCCCACTGGGCAAATAACTTAATATCATGTTTGTAGTTATACTTCATCCAGGCTGGAAAAATCACAGCCAGGCCGGCTCCGTGGGCGATATCATAAATACCGGAAAGCTCATGTTCGATATCATGGGAAGCCCAGTCTCCTATCCTGCCGGTATTAAGAGAATTATTATGGGCGAAAGTGCCTGACCACATGATTTCGGCCCAGCCGTCATAATTTTTACGGTCGGAGAGAACGACAGGAGCATACTCCATGATGTTTTTCAATGCTCCCTCAATAAGCCTGTCTGTCAGTCCGACCGGTTTGGCATTGGTGAAATATCTTTCGAGAAGATGGGCCGTCATATCGGCGATGCCGCAGGCTACCTGAAAATCGGGAAGGGTATATGCAAGCTCGGGATTCAGAATGGAAAAAACAGGATATAGAACTTCATGATCAAAGGGTCTTTTAAAATTACCCTCTTCTTTTGTTATTACGCTTCCCGTACTCGATTCACTTCCCGCCGCGGGTATGGTCAGGACAGTCGCTACGGGCAGGGCTTTATCCGCCGATCCCTTTCCTGTATAAAGATCCCAGACATCGCCTTTGTAGTAATAACCAACGGCAATGGCTTTTGCTGAATCGATAACGGATCCACCACCGACGGCCAGTATCAGGTCAATATTTTCTTTATGACACAGATCGATTCCTTTGCGGACGAGAGATAGACGGGGATTGGGTTTCACGCCGCTTAGTTCAAAGACAGTTAACCCCGCCTCCTTGAGCGAAGCAACAATCCGATCATAAAGACCGGACTTCTTTATGGAACCGCCCCCATAATGGAGGAGTATATTTTTCCCGTAAGCCGAGGCTTCTTTGCCGACCTCGCGTTCTCTTCCTTTGCCGAAAATTATTTTTGTTGGATTATTAAAGGTAAAATCTTCCACATATTTCTCCTTCTCTTTAATGTAATACCAAAATTAAAGATCGGGGGGTTAATCATTTACCAAAGGTCGTCTTTTTTCACTCCTGCAACAGAAAGGAGATCCCGCAGTTCATTCATTGTTTCTTCCAGCCCCGACTTAGTCAACGCTTCGCATCGAATTGTCAAATGGGGCTGTGTATTGGAACTCCTTAACATCCAGAAACCTTCTTCCGTAGAAACTCGTATACCGTCGATATCCGTATGATCCCTACCTACGGAACGCAATTGGCTTTTCAATTCTTCGATAACGCGGTGCCTTTCCTCCGAAGTCAGTGATACCCGGATCTCCCCGCTGTCATGATAGACGGGAAAACTGTCAACAATTTCATTGAGGGAATCCTCTTCCCCATTAAGAAAATTGAGCAACTTAATAGCCGCAAAGAGTCCGTCATCAAATCCATAATTCTCCTGAAAGAAAAAATGACCGCTGGTTTCTCCAGCCAGACCGATTGCCTCTTCCTTCATCTTGGCTTTCTGGTTGGTATGTCCAACCTTCCACATTAATGGACTGCCTCCCATGGCGAAAATTTCGTCATAAAAAAAACGGCTCGCTTTGACTTCACTCATAACTGTGGCGCCGGGGAAACGGCGGAGATAATCCCGGGAGAACAATACGAGCAATTGATCTCCGTAAAGCAATCGCCCTTTTCCATCAACTGCGGCCATACGGTCTCCATCTCCATCAAGAGCGATTCCAAGATCCGCTTTTTCCTCAAGAACCTTCCGGCTGAGCATAATCGTGTTTTCAGGAAGAGAAGGATCGGGATGATGGTTCGGAAACCTTCCATCCACTTCTCCGCAGATGAGAATATGATCACCGGGAATCTTCTCGAGCAATGAAGAGAGAATGATGCCGGCGGCTCCGTTTCCGGGATCCCATACGACTTTTAGATTTTTCAATAAGCGTGTATCAAGAAATTTGAGCAGATAATCCATATATTCCGGAATAATATTTCTCTGAGAACACAATCCCTCTCCCACTGCGAACACTCCTTCCCGACAAATGCTGCCGAGATTCACAATATCCTCTCCGTGAAAGGAACCTTCATCTGTGAGAAATTTAAAGCCGTTATACTCCGGCGGATTGTGGCTTGCCGTGATCATAAGCCCCGCCTGAATTTTCAGCGCATTCACACCGAAATAAACCGCTGGAGTGGGGATTAAGCCACCATCGACGACATCGATACCCGCATCAATCAATCCGGAGATGGTGCTCTCCGCCAGCCTTTTTGATGAGAGCCGACCGTCTCTTCCCACTAGGCAGTTCTTCTTGTTTTTAAGTCTGAGCATAGTACCGAACCCTCTGCCGACAAAATAGGCATCCTGATCACCGAGGTTACGATCGACAACTCCCCTGATATCGCATTCTTTTAAAATGTCCGAATCGAAAGTATGTTTCATTTTCTATTTTCCCTTTTTTCACGGATGGGGAGAATAACCCGGAATAGAGCTCCTCCGGAAACGCTCTTTTCAACAGAGATTTCTCCTTCAAACTCATTGACCATATGTCTGGTGATTGTCAGACCTATACCGTTCCCGGAAAAGCCCTTCCCCATGGTATTATCGCCTCTGTAAAACCTGTCGAATATCCGTTCCCTGTCAGTATCAGGAATTCCGCAGCCGGAATCTTCCACTTCCAGACAGAGCGCACCGGGAATCTGAAAGAGCTTCAGACAGACCCGTCCCTGTTCCGGCGTGTATTTAATGGCATTTTCATAAAGGTTGTAAACGATCTGACGAAACCATCCGGGAACACCGAATAGCGGCATCACTTTTTTGCCTATCTCAATTTCCGTATGGATACATTTTTTACCGGCCATCGGAGCCAGAGTTCTTTCAACCTGCTCAAGAGCCAGCACGGGATCGATCAGGCTTTTTGTAACATGTCCCATTTCTCCTTCGATCTTCGAAAGCAGCAGGAGCTCGCTAATGAGTTTTTTAAGCCTTTCCGTTTCGACTTCAATGATATCCAGAGCAAGAGACCTGTCTTCCTGTTGAAGGGTGTCATAGGATTTGAGGGTTTCCACAAAACCGCTGATGACTGTCAGAGGCGTTCTCAATTCATGAGAAACATTGGCGACAAACTCATCTTTAAGCCTTTCAAGACGTCTCATTTCCGTTACGTCTCTGAGAATGATGAGATAACCGGAGCGGGTGTAGGGCTCGTATTTACTGGTGACGATTTCTACATCGATATCGAGTTCCACTCCCGATTTTTGCTTTATGGTAAAATTATATCCCTCTCTCCGATCGGAGGATTCATCTATTTTGTCGAGTATCTCCGAAAGAGCTTCACAGTCCTTTTCCCTTTGTCCCCGGATATGAAACAAACTGAGTTTGTTCAGATTCAAAAGCTTCTCCGCTTCGGGATTGACAAGAGTCACCTCGAGATTATTATCAACCATGAGTATTCCAGTATGGAGGTTGGAAAGAAGAGTATTGATCCGGCTGTACTTGCTGTTATCCGCTTCCACCAGAAAGTTGTAGCGGTCAACAAGAGCATTGAATTCCTCAGCCAGCTGATTGAGCTCTCCATCCGTGCTGTTGATGGATATTTTATTAAATCCGCCTTTCGCCGCTTCTCTCGTATGATGGAGTAAGGTTCTGAGCGGTTTTTTATAACGACTGAGCAAATAGGCTCCGGCGGTTCCCGACAGGAGGATAACAAGCAGAATAATCAGAGAAATCATACCGCCATAAAAGATTATGAGTTTTCTCTCTTCATCAACATTGTATGTAAGAGAGATTAAAATATCCTCGCCGTTCAATTCGACTTTTCCCGCCGTTGAGATTGTAAGAATTCCCGAACGGACACCTCTTAAAATGCTCTCGGCGAAGCCTGAGTTTTTCGCTTCCATCAGAGATGCGTTGATAAACTTGCCTGGAATCAGCTCCGAACCGAGATTTGAATCGGCCAGCAGGTTGGAGTCCATATCAACGATAACGACACGAGCCGAAATTATCTCAGCCTGTTCAGCCGCAACAACCTGAAAGCTGCTGTGCTTCAGCTCCCGCCGGATCTGTTCAATGTCGTCAAAGCCCCTTTTTTCTGTTTGCTTCACAAGCAGATTCAGAGAAAAGAGAAACAATATGAGACCGCAAATCAGCAGAGTCAAAATATTCAAGGTCAGGAGAACAGGATAAAATCCTCTTTTCATTTACCAGTCATCCGGCTTTAAAGCCTTCTCCGCGTATAGTGATGATTTCACATCCCCGGGCGCCTTTTTCATCGAGCTTTTTCCTCAGGTTCCTGATATGGACATCGAGGGTCCGGCCCATCTCTTCGGGAGAGAGATCAAAAATTTCTCTGGCAAGCCGCTCCCGGGATACAGTCAATCCCTTATGCTGAAGCAGGATGAGGAGGATTCTGAACTCGGTCTGGGTCAGCTCGATTTTTTCATCAGCAGCCCTGACGAGAAACTTCTCCTTATCAAGGGTAATGTTTCCAAGAGATAACAGTACCGGCACGGGAGAGGAAGTCAGAAGTTCCACCTGCCTCAGCGCCGCGTTGATCCTGAGATAAAGCTCCTCCAGGTTAAAGGGCTTTGTGACATAATCATCAGCCCCGCTCTTCAGACCGGTAATTTTATCCTTACCTTCACTTTTCGCGCTGACCATGAGAACGGGAATTCTTTTCGTCCTCTCATCCTCTTTAAGGCGCCGGCAGACTTCAACACCATCGATGCCGGGAAGCATGATATCAAGCAGAATCAGGTCAGGAGACTTCTTCAGAGCTATCTCCAAAGCCTCTTCTCCGCTTTCCGCGGTAAGGCTGTTAAAGCCCCTGGCCTTCATGTTCATTTCCAGCATGGTGAGAATATGTTTTTCATCATCTACGATGAGAATGGTTTTTTCATTCATAAAACGATTGTACTACATCAGTTTTCCACCGGCTATATTCTTTGTTGTCTTTCCATCGAAGAGAACATACCTGTCTCCGGGAAAAGAGAGCCTGGCTTCTTCTCCTACAGCAAAGTCGACATCACCGAACACAACGCTGGTGAGAATAGATCCGTCTATATCGATTTTTACTATCGTTTCCATTCCCGAAGGAAGGGTGGAATAAATTTTGCCTTCAACGACTCCCTTCTCATCGAGAACGATATCTTCAGGCCGGATTCCAAGAAGCAGTTCCTGGTCAGCCTGAATCGTCACACTTGACGAAACAGGCTCGAAAAGGAATTCCATCTTTTCATGAGTCAGCTTTATTTCGTCGAGATTGACATTGCTTCCTTTGACTTTCAGGATATTGATATTGGGACTGCCTACAAAATCAGCTACAAAAAAGTTGGCGGGATAACGATAGATATCCAGTGGAGGCTGAAACTGCTGCAGAAACCCGTCTTTGAGCAGGCAAATCTTTGTCGACAAAGTCATGGCCTCAAGCTGATCGTGGGTCACATAGACGAATGTCGACCCCGTTTCAACGTGGAGCCTCTTCAACTCGGTTCTCATCTCCATTCTCAGTTTCGCGTCAAGGTTGCTAAGCGGTTCATCCATGAGAAGTATTTTCGGTCCCGTCGCCAGAGTCCGGGCAATAGCCACTCTCTGCTGCTGACCGCCGGAAAGCTCCGAGGGATACCGGTCTGCAAACTCATCGATTCTCAACAGGTGAAGCAGCTCCTTCACTCTGACCTCTATTCGCGATTTCTCCCACTTCATATTCTCCAGGCCGAAGGCTATATTTTTATAGACCGTCATATGTGGCCAGAGGGCGTAATTCTGAAAGAGAAAACCGACATTCCTTTTGTCAGGATTGATATCCACACCGGTTTCTGAGGAAAAAACGCATTCCCCGTCGATATAGATTTCTCCTTCAGAAGGAGTTTCCAGTCCGGCGATCATTCTGAGAGTCGTGGTTTTACCGCAACCAGAAGGCCCCAGAAGGGTAACGAACTCCCCGTCTTCTATAGTAAGGTTCAGGTTATCGACGGCAACAGCCTTTCCGAACCGCTTTGTTACATTTACAAGTTTTATTTCCGGCACTTTACTGCCCTCCTATACCTTTGTCTATGGATGCCCCGGTCACTTTATTGACCACCGTGTTGCTGAAGACGACAAACAGAACAATCAGAAGATTGATGGCATTGGCATATTGATTCCACCCTTTTTCGTTGTACTGAAATAGCATCGTTGTCAGAATTCTGGTCGATGGCGTAACCAGAAGAATAAAAAGGGAAAGCTCCCTCATGCTCGAAATAAACGGAAGAAGATATCCCGATAGAAAACTCGATTTCTGGATGGGAATGATGATCCTCGTCATCCTCTTGAACCATCTGATCCCCTGAATTGTACCGGCCTCTTCAATTTCGTTACTCAGCTGATGCATGGCGCCGACGCTTGCACGGGATGCGAATGGCAGATATTTGACAGCTCCCACCAGAACCAGTAAAGCAAAGGTTCCGTATAGAGGGGGAATAAATCCTCTTCTGGCGGCAAACATGGACAGATAAATAGCTCCGAAAGCCATGGAAGGCATGAGATAGGGGAAAAATGCCAGATTGTTAACCAGAAGGGAAAGCTTCGAGTTTTTCTTTTTTACAATGGCGTAACCGGCCAGGATTCCCACAGAACCGGCGATGAAAGCCACCAGAACCGACAGTTTTACCGAATTCCAGAGCCCTTGGAGAATACTTGTGTTTCTCAGAATTCCCGGTTCACCGTTGGCTATCTGCGGATCCCCCGCTCCTGTCCAGAAGAGCGTTGTGAAGTTGCTCAGGGAATAATTGCCCGGTTCCATAATAAATGATTCGACGGCAAAGGTAAAAAGCGGTGCAATACAGACGACCAGAACAAATAGCATCATGAAAATCGATACAGGCCATCGGAAGGATCTCAGTTTAATCAAAGCGATATTGGAACTTTTCCCTGTGATCGTTGTGTAACTTTTCCGCGTTCCGACTATCCGCTGATTGACTCCCAGAATAAGAACGCCGATTGCAATCATAATAAGAGCCATTATATAGCCGTAGCCCGGATTGAGTCCGTTCAGTGTCCTGTACATCTGAGTCGTAAGAACCTGATAACGTACAGACGTTCCCAGAAAAGCCGGTACGGCGAAAGCGCTCATGGCGCTTGAAAAGACGAGAAGAAATGTGGAGAGCATGGCTGGCATGACTATGGGAATTGTTATGCGGCGCATGATTTTTCCTCTGGAAGCTTTCAGAATAAGAGCGGCTTCTTCCAGGTTCGCATCCATATTGCGAAGAATTCCGCCTATGAGGATATAAGCGAAAGGAGCGTAGTGAAGCCCCAGGACGACTATAATCGGAAAGGGTCCGTAGGCGAACCAGTTAGCGGTTTCCAGACCCGTCAATGCTGTAAAAATTCCCGGCGTCCCTCCGATTCTGGAGTTCTTGAAAAAATTCAGCCAGGCCATGGCTAAAGTCCATGATGGCATGATATAGGGAAAAATAAACAGCGTGGACAGCATTCCTTTAAATCGGATATTTGTCCTGGTGACCAGCCAGGCGACCAGTCCGCCCAGGCTTATAGAGATAAAGCACGTTCCGAAGGCCACGACCAGAGTATTGAAGAACGGCTGATAGAAAACCTTGCGGCTTGTGGACTCGATAAGAACTTTACTCCAGTGATAGAGTGTGAAGTCCCCCACTTTCGCGCCTTTGACGCGCATCAGTTCCGACTGATGGACAGTGAAGGTATCCAGTATGATCGTGACAAGAGGCACAACGGTCAGATAGATGAGGATGAAAGCCAGAGACAGCAAAATGACATTGTGCGGCTTTTTGAGAAACGTTTTCAGTCTGTTTCGGTAATTCAAAACTATATCCTTGAGAAGAAGGCGGGGAGCATATCCCCGCCCGGTTTATCAGTAAATATACTCGTTCAGGAATTCTTCAACATCAGCTCTGTTTTCGAAACAGTAAGCCGGATCTTCCGCGACGAGGATCTCAACCCAGGTTGTCATAGGATGGTCCAGAGGCTGAAGGGGAATGTTGGGGTTGGAAGAGTATGTTCCCAGGTCTTTCCCCCATGGAGCGAATCCCTCTTCAGTAAGTAGATATTCAATGAAGAGTTTTGCCGCATTGGGATGAGCCGCGTTAGAATCCATAAGAGCGTAAATGGGATAATAAAATCCGGAAAAGGGTTTCACATTCATCATGGGTTCAAGTGCCAGATTCTTTGACTCCTTGTACCGGAACTTCGAAAATACGAAGAGTCCGGCATTATTCGGTTTATTCTGGCCTTTAATACCGATTGTCTCTGCCGTAGTTGTATCTGATGTGGTGAGAATAAGATCATTTTCCAGAATGGCTTTAATCCATTCATACCCGGCATTGGGCGTTGTCAGCCGGATTTCTTTTCCGAAATATTCTTTATAGGCAGCCGCGATCTCATCAGCGATTTCCGGTTTGGTCACCATGGTCAGGAAGTTGGCATTCACCCCCTCCTGGAAGGGGTTCTTGAATTGGAAAAAACCGGCCCATTCGGGAGTGGTCAAAGCCCAGATGTTATCGAAGGGAGGAACAGGTGCGGCTTCATCATTGTAAATGAATACTTTGTTAATAAAAGCAAAGGAAAGAGGATTCTGGAACTCTTCGGGAATAATATCCTTCATTGTCGGAGGAACATAGTTGTAGAGGTAACCGAGATTAATCAGCTCTCCCATGACCCGTCCGCCATCCTGGGCGATAACAAAGTCCGCTCCCACCGCTCCGGTGCTTCCTTCTTTGGATATTTTTTCAATAAGTTCGAAGTCTTTGAGATTCGTATCCTCGACTTCTATTCCGTATTTGGCAGTAAAAGCTTCAGCGGCGTTGGCGATCCGGCTGGTGATGGAGTACACCACAACTTTTCCTTCAGCCTGAGCTGCTGCAACCAGCTCTTCATGTGTCATGGGCTTTTCGTCAACGGCGGGAGCGGCGCTTTCTTCCTGAGCACCACCGGCAAACAGGCTCAAACCTGAAAACAGGAAGAGAGCAAGAACCATTGACATCAATCCGGTTAATCGTTTCATCTTTTTCTCCTTTGTAAAGATTTCTTAACTGTCTTAATGTTAAGATTCCTTTACAATTATGTCAAATTGTTTCTTGCATATAATCGATAAGGTAATTCCGCTAATAGTTTTCAATCCTCACCAGACCGGATTTCTTCAGAACCAGCACTTTATGGCTGAGTTCTCCATCAAGCTTTATGACCATATGGATCCTGTAGACCCTGGTACCCTGGATCTTTTTCATTTTCCCTTTTTCGAGTCGATAAAGTGTCTCTTTGGGATCATCCATCTCCTTTAGCCAGGAATCAACCTGAAAGCGGATTATTTCCGTTAGAGATTCCAGCCTCGTGTGGTTGCTCCTCAGGGCGTTTCCCCTGATTTTCATTATCTTCCGGTAATGTATGACTGTATTGGGGGGAATGATCTTTCGGAAGGGATTGTCCCGCGCGAATCTGATATCGAGAATATCTCCCGGTAATCTTACCGGTTCCGTAAACTCAACCATACCCGAAGATCGGCCGGCTAATGTTTTCAGAGCCGGGTCAAAGAGATTTATCTGCTGATCCGTTGTCAATCCGGGTAGGAGGTTCCCGAAAACCTTTCTGAGGACCTCTTTGATTCTGTCTTTCATAATATAGGAGATCACCATGACCAGAATCCACAGAGAGCTGTTTTCCGGTGAGACTTTATCTGCTACAATCGCCGCCGTTACAGCGAAGAACATGGCGAGGCCGGCAGCCGTCCCGGCAATCAGATGTCCTATTCGATTGGGGGTTCGGCTGTACTGGCTATTCATATACATGGCGCTCTGGGACCACTTTTTCAGCATGCTGTCCCTATAAGCCATCTTCTCTCCGCAATGAGGCTGATTTTCATTGTAGAGATATTCATAATTCATGGATTGTCTGTATTTCTCTTCCCCGGCCAACAGATCTTCTATCATTTTCCGCTGGGGGATATCCGATTCCGGATCACAATAACCATGAAGACTGATAAAGCTCTTTTCAGTGATAATGCTGATTGATTCATCAGCCCATCGAAGAGCTTCCCTCAGCGTTTCATTAATATGAGGATCGAGAAAACGTGCGTGAAGACTGCGGAACCTATGAAGAAAGGCGTCAACAGTGGTAAGCATATCGAGAACCCTTTCCCTGTAAATTTCCGACAGGTTGTCTTTTCTTATCTCCCTCCTGATCAAATCCACAAAGTTTCGGGTTTCAGCTCTGTAGAGATTGCATAGGGTCTGCAGTTCATAAATTACAGATTTCTCAAAACCCCGTCTTTCTCCCCCCACCGACTCGAGAAGAGTTTCGAGTCTCGTTAAGGGGCTTAAATCAAAATCAGGATCGAGAACCTTTTCAAGGGGGATCAAAGGAGAGGAAAATCTCGTATTAATCTGCATACTGTTGAGGAAATCCAGATGAGAGATCCGCTTTTCCGTAATGTGAAGCTGGGGAGGAAAAAAGAAATAACAGTCCAGTCTGTATGCGGACAGCTTTTTCGATTTCAGGGGATAGGTCAATTTCAGCTCGATCTGTTTATGGCTGTGTTGTCTGACTGAACAGTTGAGGTCGCTTAAATGATTATAACTCATATTCAATTTTCCCTTCGACAATTGTAAGCAGTATCTTGAATTCTTCATCGAAAGCTGTGAGGTCGGCAGAATGTCCCGGCATGATGAGTCCGCGATCCTTATCCAATCCGAGAATTCTAGCGGGGTTTGTGGTCGCCATGGCAATGGCATCGGAGAGGGGAATACCCCAGGACACCAGATTCTCGATCCCCTTGATCATTGTCAGAGACGAGCCGGCCATGACATTATCCGATTCCCTGTAGAAGACTTCATCCTCAAGGTATACAGGTTCGCCGTTAGCCATAAGATGTCCTTCGCTCTGCATCGTCGGGCCGAGAGCGTCAGTAACCAGCACGATTTTATCCAGAGGCTTATCTCTGTGAAGCAGTTTGATAAGGGCCGGATGGACATGATGTCCGTCGGCAATGATTTCGCAGGAGATTTCCGGATGAATGAGAATGGCTCCGATACAGCCCGGATCCCTGTGATGCAGTCTCCTCATGGCATTGAAGAAGTGGGTTGAGTGCATGATACCCGCCTGCATGCCTTCCAGCATGTTTTCATATGAAGCGTCTGTATGCCCTGCCGAAAGAATGATTCCTTTTTTAAGGCAATAAATGGCCAGCTCTCTCATGTTCTTCAATTCGGGCGCCACGGTAATCAGAGTTATCTTACCTTTACCGATTTTTTCATAAGAGCGCATTCTCTCCATATCCACTTCTTTCAAAGCCGAAGCGTCCTGCGCACCCGACTGAAGCCTGGAAATAAAAGGTCCTTCCAGATGAAGGCCGATTATTCGCGCCCCCTTTTCCCGGCCGACAGCCCGGACGCCGGCTTTTATGCAGGCAGAGAATTTTCTGTCTTCCTGTGTGTATATGGTGGGGCAGAAAGATGTGACTCCGTATTCCGTCAGGCTTTCTGAAATTTTCAGAATCGACTCGTCCGAGGCATCCGAGGTTTCGTATCCTCCGAATCCGTGAATATGAGAATCGATAAATCCCGGGCAGAGGATCGACCCTTTCAAATCGATAAACCGCGTGGATTCGGGAAGATTGAGCTTTACCAGACGATTGCTTCCCACGACATCAAGGATTTTTCCATTACCGACTATGACAGCACCGGATGGGATATTCATGGTCCCTGTGTATATTTCAGCATTATGCAGGCATAACAATTGTTCCATAATAATATCCTAATTCAATAATCAATTCGAAACCACAGGATGTCAGAATCGCAACAAAAAGTGGAGGAATGTCACATTGTAGCCCCTGTGAACCTGCTTTAAGATGAAATCAAATAACAAAGGAGAATGGAAATATGAAAAAGACATTGATGATTTTTCTGTCGCTTGCAGTCCTTGCGCTTCCCCTGCTGGCTGGTGGAGCCCAGGAAGAGGAAGGACCGATCACCATTAAATTCTGGACCCATGAAGACCCGAACAGAACAACGATCGAGGAAAGGTACATTGCTGAATTTGAAGCATCCCATCCCGGAATAACGATCGAAAGAGTCACAAATTCAAGTGCGAAAATGCCTGAATTACTTCTGACCGCCTTCGCCGCTAACGAAGGACCACACATTTTCAATACCCAGATAGAAGATGGATACGCCTATATCGCCAATGGAAGAGTCGCTCCTATCGACCCGGTTATCGCTGGATTTAAAAGCAACGATGAACTTAGAGACTCCTACGTAAAAGGTGTTCTCGACGCTGTGTCCGAGGACGGAAACATCTACGGACTGCCGCTGGAACTGACGAACTGGGCGCCTTATATAAACAAAAGAATTTTCCGTGATGCCGGACTTGATCCGGAAAAGGATTATCCTCGAACCTGGGAAGATATAGTTGCCGTCTCCGAAAAAATCGTCAAGAGAGAAGGACAGATCATAACCAGAAGAGGATTTGATTTCCGTTATCCCTACTATTTGGTTTCCGTAGTCCCCATGGTAGAACAGCTCGGAGGGAAGTTAATCAGCGATGATGGAAAAACAGCAATTGTAGGAGATGACGCCTGGTTGAAACTTCTTCAATTTATGGCTGACTGGGGTCCCAGCGGGTTGAATCTCGGTTCGCCGACTTATAAAAACGCCAGAAAACTCTTCAATGCCGACAACAACGATATGGCCATGGCAATGAGCGGACTCTACCAGGAAGGACGAATCAGAGCCGACAACCCCGAGTTTTACGAAAGCGGAGACTGGATGGTCATTCCTTTTCCCCAGTTTGAAAACGCTGTTAAGGAAGTCGCTTCCGCTTATTACGGACACTTTTATATGGTGAACAGCCAGAAACCAGAGAGAGAGCAGAAAGCGGCCTGGGAGTTTATTACTTATATGCTTTCCCATTCGGAAGAATATCTGACAGAAGTCGGCTTAATCCAGCCTACGAAAAAACTGATGTCTTCATCGACTTTCGCTAGCATCCCCTATGCCGATGTATTCGCTTCCGATATGGAAAAGGGAAACATCGTTTATTATGCCGAGAACAGCGCGAAGATTCAGGAACTAATCAAAGAGGCAATCGAAGGTGTTATGCTCAGCGGCATATCTCCGGAAAAAGCACTGGCTTCCCTGAAGGTTAAAGCTCAGGAAGTACTCGATCAGGAATGATCATTTCAGATTATTGATTAACAATTCAGAACGGGGCGGCTGGCGCCCCGTTTTTTCAAGGATGAGTCATGAAGAAGACATATAGTGGAATCGAAAAAAAACTTTCCCGATGGGGATGGTTCTTCGTCGCACCGTCGCTGTTTTTTTTCTCTCTTTTCAGTTTTTACCCCATCCTGAACGCCGGCTTTACAAGTTTGTTCAGGAAAAAGATCCTTTCGCTCAAGCCTCCGACATTCATCGGGTTGAAGAATTATATATATCTGCTGCAATCCGATGATTTCTGGAATTCTATCAGAGCGACATTCGTTTTTACCATTGGAACCTTTATACCCCTTCTGGTGTTCAGCCTTCTGCTGGCTGTTTTAATTCTCAATATCAAAAAAGGGAAGAAATTCCTCCAGCTGGCCTACTACGCTCCGGCTGTATTATCCTCAGTCGTCGCCGCCGTTATATGGATGTCCATATTCGACCCCAGAGGTCTCGGAAACCAGATTCTCAATTTTCTATTTAACACACCCGGCATTGATCACAAATGGCTGGCCGATTCCACTATGGTTCAGCTCTCAACAATATTGGTATATTTCTGGAAATACATCGGATATTTCGTGGTAATTTTTATTGCCGGCCTGGCCGCCATTCCGGGCTCTCTCTATGAAGCTGCGACTATCGACGGAGCGGGCAAGTGGCAGAGCTTCTGGAGGATTACATTTCCTCTGTTGAAGCCGACCATAATCCTCGTATCGGTCATGTCCATGCTCCAATGTCTGAAAACCTTCAGCACCCAGTATTTATTTGTACAATCCGGGTCTCCGCAGGCGCCCATAAATGTCATTACACTAAACATTTACAATACGGGAATCAGGGATCATCTCATAGGAAGATCCAGTGCCATGAGCATTATCCTATTTCTTATAATGCTCTTTTTTACCTGGCTTCAATTCAAAACCTCAAAAGCCGACGACGTGAGCTATTAGGAGAATGAAATGACTAACACCAATTTGATTTCCAGGCCCGGCAGAATAATATCCCCCATCTCATTACTGATCTGGATAATACTCACGAGCGCGCTTGTATTTACCCTCATGCCCATAGTATTCATGTTTTCAGCATCAATGATGCCCAGCAAAGATATATTGAAAATGCCATTCCCATGGATCCCGAAAGAATTTCACTGGCAGAATTTCACCAAAGCGATTGCCGGTAATGATGGAAGTTTCATTTTCATTCGGAACTTCAGCAATTCAGTGATAGTCTCCGCTGTTGTTACAGTTACGACTGTCATTCTTTCAAGCATGACGGGATACGGCCTGGCGAAATTCCGTTTCAAAGGACGCAATATCGTTTTCCTGGCCATAATGGCAACTATGATGATTCCCTTCGAGGCAATCATGATTCCCCTCTATCTCGTGGCGACGAAACTTCATTTGCAGAACAGTTACGGCGGATTGATCATTCCCTTTCTAGTGAATGCTTTCGGCGTATTTATGATGCGTCAGTATCTTCTGCCCTTTCCCGACGAATTTCTCGATGCAACAAGAATCGATGGTGCAGGAGAACTCAGTATTTTCTGGCATATTGTACTCCCCAACTGCGCCCCGGCCATAGCGACTCTCTCCATTCTGACTTTCCGAAGCCAGTGGGATAATCTTCTATGGCCTCTCCTTGTTGCTCAAAGCGAAAAAATGAAAACGCTTCCGCTATATATTGTTAAGTTTGCCGCCGAGAAGTATACCGACGAGGGGGCCATGATGGCTGTTGCCGTTCTGGGAAGCATCCCTATGTTGATTCTCTTCTTTACCATGAGCCGGTACTTCGTATCCGGGGCCTCTGTGTTTTCCTCGAGAAAAGGATAAATTCTAACTGCAGCGGCAAGGCAGGAAGGAATCCCTTCTTTTTTATTTGAAAATGCCGGGACTTTCGCAAAGGAGCTGGAGAAAACCGTCAGCTATTACCTTTTCTGAACTGACCCGGCGTCACCCCCAGATACCGGCGGAATAGCTGGGAGAAATAACCGTGATCCTGAAAGCCGCACAGGCGGGCAATTTCATTAATTCTGAGAGAGCGGTCGTGAAGCAGTTTCACGGCCTTTCTCAGTCTGTAATATGTCAGGTACTCCAGGAACGTATATGTTGTTTTTTCTTTGAAAATTCGGGATAAATACCCCTGTGTAATACCCATATTCCCAGCGGCATCAGCAAGAGAGATATCCTGAATATAGTGTTCGCGTATATATTCAATGGCCTGTTTCACATACTCGTCCTTGTTGTCGCCAGCCACTGGATCGCCGAATTCCTTAAATAGAGCCAGGCGTCCCTTATCGAGAATTTCCAGTTCAGATTCTGCTCTGCGGCGGGCATTTCTTTTTTCAAGCTTCTGAGCAGTTTTTAAAAGCAGGGAATGGAACAGTGTGTCATCAACAGGCTTCAGAAGATAATCTCCCACACCGATGCGAATGGCCTGCCTTGCATATTCAAAATCAGTATGACCTGTCAGCAGAATGGCATAAGGTCTTTTATCTCCCAGGCTTTCATTCAGTCGGGAAAGCATCTCAAGACCATCCATCCCGGGCATTCTTATATCTGTAATGATCAGGTCCGGCCTCGTCTTCTCAATAAGTTCAAATCCGGAAGCACCGTTTACAGCCTCACCGATCAGTGCGCAGCCCAGATCCTGCCAGGGAGTCGTTAATGCAATTTCTTTTCTGAGATATTCTTCATCTTCCACCAGAACGACTTTTATCACATCATTCCTTCCTTTATTTCCGGGATAACTATCCTGACGGTCGTACCGGCCCCCGGAGAGCTTGATATCTCAAGCTCGGCAGAGTTACCGAATAGAAGCTGAAGCCTCTTATGCACATTCGACAACCCGATCCCCTCATCTTCAGGGCTGTCATGGGAAGACCAGAGTCTCGACATACCTTCTCCATCATCAACGATCTCAATCAGTATTGTGCCTTGTCTGACAGATGCAGTCACAGAAATTGTCCCTTTCCCGACCTTGCCTTCGAGACCATGTATAACAGCATTTTCTACAATAGGCTGGAGAATGAGCTTAGGAAGGAGAAAATTGTTCAGGCTTTCAGGAATATCGATATTGAAATCAAGCCTGTCTCCAAAACGGATTCTCTGAATTGCCAGATAATCCTCAATCAATTCGGCACTTTCCCGGAGAGTCACCATCTCCCTGTTGCTGTCAATCGTATTTCTGAGCAGCTTGCCTAACCTTGTGACGATTTCCGTAATCTTGCCTACCCCTTCCAGCTTGGCGATGGATTTTATCGTATTCAGGGTATTATAGAGAAAGTGTGGATTTATCTGAGCCTGCAAAGCTTTTCGCTCGGCAATTCTCAATTGCGCCTGTTCTTCTTTCATCTCATCGAGAAGATTGTGTATCTGTTCGGTCATGATATTAAAACGCTTGTTGAGCAAACCGATTTCATCATCTCTCGAGGACTTAATCCTGACAGAGAGGTCTCCTTCTTCCACCCGCCCCATGGCAACAGCCAGCTGATGAACGGGTTTCGATATGGAACGGGACACAAGAAAAGCCAGCAGAACAGACAGAAAAATGCTGAAGAGAATGACCCAGAGAGTAATCCTGATCAGATAGGACAGATTAGACAGGATTATATTCATGGGCACGGAACCGGCAACTTGAAAGGGCCCGGAATCCAGAGGTTGATGAACAATCATCCTGTCTCCCCGATTAAACTGTCCCGCCGTTTCAAGCTGAATATCGGATAATGAGGGAAGAAAACTGAAATTCCCATCATTTTCATCGTGATTGAGATCGCTTGCCAGATTATTCAGGGGATCAACGATAAACAACTCATTGAAAAAGTTGTTGTTCTCTTTTTCACATAATTCCGCAATGGGATTTTTATTTATATCGAGAACGACAAATCCCAGCAGCTCGCCTCTGGCATCAGTTATCGATTTGCAAAAAGTCATCATGACTCTATCACCGCGGGCATTTGTAAAATTGTTGAAAACAGTTACGGTCTTTTGAGGCTGATCAGAAGATAGCCAGAATATCCCTCCGGCTGCCTCTTCGCCCCCATTCAGGTAGTTTTCCGGAATCTGCTGCGTCGATAGAGAAGGAAAATCTGTGAGACTTATAATATGAAGCGAAACATTATCGATATTGCCGGAAATCGCTGTGTACATCTTTTGATACAGTTTGAGAAGATCAGGTCTCTCAAGATGTCTGTTCTCCAGAAGACCGGTCATGATTTCCGGATCTTCGCTCATTGCGTAAACGGTATGGCGGTATTTATCTAATTGCCGGTTCAGGCTTTCGACGATTCTCTCAACCGTAATCTTCGATTGCTGCTTATAGGAGCCGGTAATAATATCACCTGAAAGAAAGGCGAAAACCGTACTTATAAGAGCTATGGGTATGATTCCGGTAAGGAGAAAAGCTATGAACAATTTGTAAAAAAACTTAACACTCTTCAGCATAAGATCTCATCGCAAGTAAACATATTGACAATTCTACACTACTTTTCAATCCCGGCCGCATCAAATTTTATAACATGAAGATTATAAAACCCGATAACCCCGGGCCGTTACTTTACATGAGATGTCTCTTTTTCAGGCCTTTTACGACCGGGAATTTTCCACTGTCCCGATATAGTGATGAACAATCCGGTCAAAATTATTGGCGCGACCAGGAGAAAGCTTCTGCCGGGAACCTCTCTCAGTATAAAAAAAGCCATGATTCCGGCATAAATAAACTGAGTCGTATGAAACACGGAAACGATCTGCCCCCGAAGATGTTTCATAGCCAGATTGAAAATGCTGTGCCCCCCGATTGTGGACAGCAGGGAGAGTCCGAAAATGGCTATTACATCATGAGCGGTCCAGTTTAAAAATGACGCTCCGGTGAATATGGCAACTATCAGGCAGAACAGACCTCCTACAAGATACAGCGGCACCATATAGCGCCAGAGACCGGTCATCCTCTTTTTGGCATAGACCTGGTACAGAGCAAAGGTTAACATGGCGCTGAAAATAACCAGATCCCCCAGAAAATACTGACGATCCATACTGAAATCACCCCGGGCAAGGAGAAAGCACCCCAATATGGCTATAAGACTTCCAAGAACTTCCAGAAAATTTACCCGCTCTTTTGCTGAAAAGTATATAAAAAACGGTGTGGCAACTGGGGTGAGATTGACTATAAGTGATGCATTGGCCGCCGGAACGAGCCTCGCCCCGTATATCCAGGTTATAAAATGAATCCCCAGCAGTAAGCCGGGAACCAATACGGGCTTAATCTCAGCCGGGGAAAAAGGGACGACATCCTTATGGTCCCGCTTAAGTTCCCGGAAATAAAATGGAAGAAGAAACACAACCGCAACCAGCATGCGAAAAGAAGCCAGCAAAATGGGATCGATTGAGGATAAACGTATAAAAACGACAGAAGCCGATGCCAGGATTTCTCCTCCCAGCAGTATCATCAGCATTGGTATTTTAGGGATATCTCTCATGTAATTTCCTCTGATCCTTAAAGTAAATGATAAAAAAAACTCCCTTATCCCGGAGATGATATTATAAGCGCCTGACAGTAACTGCCAGACGAATTTCCTGTTCATAATATACCATTTCAAACTCTTGTGGAGAAATATATCCCAGAAGTAAGGTGATCGGTTTATTATGGTACCAGTCCAGGAATGGTTTAGAGGAATCCTGCAGAAGTTGAGAAGATCGAAATACTCTATTTGACGATAGAATATCCGTAACATAGAATTCAGATAGGGTTAATTCATGATAAAGAAAGTGATTTTAGTGAACGCTGAAGACTCTACCGCCTCTGACTCGAAATTAAAAGATCTGCTCGAATCAAATGGATACACTGTTAAAAAAGTGAAACCAGGTGAAGAAGTTGAAACATTTCAAAAAGAGACTGATAGCGATGTCTCACAAGTTTTATTGAGCTCCAGAGACTTTGAACAATTCAGAATGTACCGGAAGCTGATAGAAAACTCACGGGATATGCTTTACAGAATGTCTTTGCCCGAAGGCATATATGAATATGTCAGCCCTGCTTCAACCGAAATAACAGGTTATACACCGGAAGAGTTTTACAACAACCCGTTATTAATAGAGAGAATGATTCATCCGGATTGGAAAAATTACTTATACAAAAAAATGGATGAGCTGCTAGCGGGAAAAATCAACCGAACCTATGAATATCAGATTATTTGCAAAAATAATGAAATGAAGTGGATCAATCAGAGGAACAGGCTGATTAAAGATAACAACGGTTTGCCTGTTGCTATTGAAGGTCTTGTGACAGATGTTACAGAGCGGAAAAACGAAGAAGAAAAATACCGGAAATTAACAGAAACCCTGCAGGAAGGTCTCTGGCAGTTAGATAAAGACAGCAATACCGTTTATGTAAACAGCAAAATGGCTGAGATTCTGGGCTATTCAATCAATGAAATGCTGGGCAGACACCTCTTTTCTTTTATGGATGAAAAAGGAGTTGAATATGCCACAGAATTGTTAGCCCGCAGAAAGCGTGGATTACAGGATCAACACGATTTCGAGTTCATGAAAAAAAACGGAGAACGGGTTTATCTGTTACTTGAAACAACGCCTGTCTTCGATCAGAAAGGAAATTATAATGGCGCGCTGGCTTCTGTTATTGATATAACGAAACGGAAAGAAGCGGAAAAAGCTCTAAGGGAAAGCGAAGAGAGATTCAAAGCTCTTCATAACGCATCATTTGGGGGGATAACCATACATGACAAAGGGATTATTCTCGAATGCAATCAGGGGCTTTCTCAAATAACCGGTTATACCTATGAAGAACTGATCGGAATGAACGGGTTGCTGCTGATTGCAGAAGAAACACGGGATTTGGTGTTGAAAAACATCAACTCAGGGTATGAAAAGGCTTATGAAGCAATAGGAGTCCGAAAGAGCGGAGAGAAGTATCCAATAAGGTTGGAAGCCAGGCAGGTTCCCTATAAGGGAAAAAACGTCCGCGTTGTTGAATTCCGGGATATTACAGACAAAAAGAAAACTGAATTCGAGCTTCTGAAAATGGAGAAACTGAGGAGTCTAGGAGACCTGGCCGGAGGTATAGCACACGATTTCAACAATCTTCTAACAGGCATTTATTCAAATGTATCCATCGCTTTATTGAAATTGGATAAAAACCATCCAGCATATACATACCTGTTAAAAACAGAAGAATCGATTGAACGGTCTAGAAAACTGACGGGACAGCTTCTGACTTTTGCAAAAGGAGGGCAACCGGTAAAGAAGAAGACCGACCTGGTCAAACTCATTAAGGAGACGGTTCTTTTTGATTTATCGGGCAGTAATCTTCAACCGGTCTTTACATATTCGGAAAAAGAATCCATAGCCGAAGTTGACATAGGGCAGATCGAACAGGTCATATCCAATCTTGTCATCAATGCCAAGCAGGCAACACCGGGAGGTGGTTCTCTATTTGTCTCTATCGAGCGCTGTATAATAGGTGAAGATGACATTCCGGAATTGCAACCGGGTGATTACTGGAAGATATCAATAAAGGATGAGGGGACCGGGATACCCTTTAAATATCTCGATAAAATTTTCGATCCCTACTTTACAACAAAAGAGGCCGGCCATGGTCTTGGTCTGGCTACAATTTACTCAATTATAAAAAAACATGATGGACATATAGAAGTCTCATCAGAAGTGGGAAGAGGTACTTCGTTCTCCTTTTATTTACCCTCGCTGGGGCAGAGCCATGCCGCTGAAGAGGACAAAACCGGCTCAACGGAAATGGTTCCGGAAAAGAATGTCAGAGTTCTGATTATGGATGATGATGAAATTATCAGGGAGACTTTATCGGAAACTATCGCCTTACTGGGCCATGAAACTGAAGTGGCAGCCGACGGGGATGAGGCTATCGCAAAATACAAAGAAGCATTTGCCAGAAATAGACCTTATGAAATTATTATAATGGATTTAACCATTCCCGGCGGAATGGGAGGTAAAGAAGCTCTTATTGAAATCCAGAAAATAAATGAAAACGCCAAAGTTATCGTTTCCAGCGGTTATTCAGCCAGCCAGGAATTAGCTGATTATGAGGCTTTAGGGTTTATCGATATAATTGAAAAACCCTACACAATGTCAAGAATAAAAGACGTGCTGAACAGGGTATTACCTCTGTAGAAAAAAGGCTGATTGCTCCCGGGGAACAATCAGCCTTTCCATCTTTATTTTACGGCTTTAGCCCATGTCTTATCGAGTCTCTCGATAATCTCATCCTGACTGACTTCTTTCAGATAATAACTTTGAAGCAGCTGTGCCGTTTCGTCAGTTACCGCTCCCGGTAAGGATAGATCCAGATACGCATATCCTTCTGCAACATAGGAAAGCGCTTCTTCAATCCAGGGAAAGATTTCATAGTCATGGTATGATGTAACGGGATTGAACTTCAGTTCCTCAAACAACGCTGCCGAATCCTCCTTATCGAGAATGTAGTTCATCAGATCTTCAGCTACATCCTTGTTTTCACATTCGGGAGAAAGGGCCAGAGACGTTGAAGTGGCCAGGTTGATCATGGCGCTGTTTCTGTCTTCGCTAACGGGAAGGGGGGCCACGCCGAAGTTCATATCAGGGTTGACTTCAAGAATGGATTCAGCCATCCAGGGGCCCTGAACCCACATGGCAGCCTCGCCTTTGGCAAAGCTGGTCGAACCGGCCATGCTACCCACTTCAAAGGGATTTTCCGTACCGTTGGCCATAATCACATCAATGATTTCAAAGACCTGTCTGACTTCTTCATAGGAGGCGCTGCCACTGTTCATTCTTTCAACGAAATCGGTAACATCGGAGCTGACCACACCACCGAGAGACAGAGCCATCATCAGCTGGGGAATCCACGATTCCTGGAATGCCAGAACGAAAGGTGTAACGCCGGCAGTCTGGAGGGCAGCAGTTACTTTTTCCATTTCGCTGACGGTTCGAGGAGGAGTCAGCCCAAGCTTATTGAATATATCCTTGTTATAGAGGTAACCCCATGAGAGGCTTTCCAGAGGAAGAGCCAGCACTTTTCCATCTTTGGATACAGTATTTTTTACTCCATCGAAAAGTTCTCCGGCAAAGTCCATTTCTGAAAGATCTTCCATATAACCGGCTTTGTAAAAGGTCGGAATATCGGCAATGGCATGAAGAGTATAAATATCAGGAGCATCGCCCGAAGCAAATCTCGTTTTCAGAATCTGACCGGCCTGATCGGCATTAGGCATTTCCAGCTTGATGTTGACATCGATGTTCTTCTCAGCCAGCTCTTTAGCTTTGAACTGCTCGAAATAAGCTTCGAATTGCTCCTGAAACCGGGGAAAACTCATAAAGACCTTCAGTTCCACTTTCCGGACATCCTTTCCGCCGGATTCGGCATCCTGATTTCCCGAAGCCATACATACAGTTGCGGCTAACAATCCGAGGACAATAGAGATAAACATTGTTTTTGTCTTTTTCATAACAACTCCTTTTTCCTGTTTTTTATATTAATACAGGAGCGGGAACCGGAAAGATATGACCGATCTTAACATAGGCTTTTGCATTTTATTGACTACCACGCATCTTTCCCGGGGGGCTTCCGAAATGCTTCTTGAAGACTCTGTAGAAATAAGCCAGGTCCGTATAGCCGCAGAGAAAGGCGACCTGTTTGATCTCCAAACCCTCATCGACAATCAGGATCTTTGCGTGATCCATTCTCAACGCGGTTATGTAATCATTCAAAGTCACTCCAAATGATTTCTTAAAAGACCGGCTCATATGCTCTTTCGTTACCAGAAACAGTCTGGAAACCGACTCGAGGGTAATCTGCTCCCGATAGTATCGGTCAATATGATCCCTGACCTCGGAAAGATCGAGCGATCCTTTGCGGGACTGGTAGTCCTCAATCAGATCTATTGCTTTTCCATAGAGATTACCGATCAGCGTAAAGACATCTTCCTGCCCGCGTTGTATCTTTTCGGGACGGAGAGATTCGAGCGAACGGGAATCGAGACCGAAACGTGAGGTAAACTCTTCAAGCATCACAATAAAGTCATGGAATATTCTGTCCAGAGATTCTTTATCTGCAGAAGAGAGATTATCGGGAAAGAGCGATTTCTTCAAAAGAAAAAGCCCGTCATTCACAGACTGTCTATCCAGTTCGAGCAGATGGGAGAAGATGCGATTCCGGTATTCGATGTACTCGTTCAGTCTGGCGGAATTGCTGAATACCAGAGTCTGCTCCTGAAGCAACCGGCTTTTCAACTCCCCGGTACATTTTTCCAGAGTGGTGTTGAGCTGATCGCGGTCCACCGGTTTCAGGAGATAGTCGACCGCCCCCGACCGCAAAGCCTGCTGAAGATAGTTGAAGTCGTCATAGCCGCTCAGCACGATTATCTTAACCTCGGGAAATCGGACCTCCAGCTCTCTGAGGAACTCATCCCCATCCATGCCGGGCATCCGCATATCCGTAAGGGCAATGGCGGGATTCAGGCTCTCGATCATCAACATGGCCTGGGAAGCATCTTCCGCCTCGCCGGCCAGCTGGAGATCCAGCCTGTTCCACTCGATCAGAGATATGACAAGCTGTCTCGACCAGGGCTCGTCATCTATTACCAGAACTTCAAAAGCCATTTACTCTTCTCCCCGTTTATCCGGAAGCCTGATGACTATGCGCGAGCCCTGTCCCGGAGAACTGAATATCTTCAATCCATAGTCTTTCCCGAAATGGAGTTTCAACCGGGTATCGACATTCTTCATTCCGATATGACTTTCCGCCGTGTTTTTAATGATATTTTTCTCAAAGAGAAGCGCTCTCTGTCTGTGAAGCGCAGCGCTTTCCATCCCGACGCCGTCATCACTGATGAGCAGCAGGACGCCGCGCTTTTTCCTTACAGCTCTGACATTGATATTCCACTTTCCCGGCTTGGGCTGCAGACCGTGTTCAAAGGCGTTTTCAATTATGGGCTGAAGAGTAAACTGGGGAATCAGAACATCCCGGACCGAATCATCGATCCGGATTCCGACTGTACAGCGTCCTTTAAATCGCATTTCCTGTATTACCAGATAGTTTTCTATATGTTTCAGCTCCTTTTCCAGAGGCACCAGTTCCCCTTCGCTGGCTGTTGTGTAGCGAAACAAATCGCCCACGGCCTTGGAAATCTGATAGATCTCCGGAGCCTCTTTGGCCATAGCCATGCCGCCGATAAGCTGAAGGGTATTGTAGAGGAAATGGGGATTGATCTGGGCATGAAGAGCATTGAGCCTGGCATTCCTCAGATCGATCTCCCGCTGATATTCTTTCTCCACGAGATCGCGCATACGCATCATCAAAGTGTTGTACCCCTCTTCCAGAAGACCGACTTCATTGTGTCGATTGACCTTCAGATGCTCAAAGTCGAGAAGTGATGTCTCCTCCATGGTTCTGGCCAGATTGACAATAGGTTTGCTTATCTGCATAGAAAAGAGTATGGACAGAAGGACTGTGGCCAGAATCAGAATACCCCCTGTCAGTAGTCCGGCTGCGAGAATTCTTCTGGAACTGGCATCGATGACTTCAACAGGCAGAGTTTTGATAATTGTCAGCCGCTCTTTATAAAGTTTTTTCGCGAAAACAAGAGATGTTCCGTCTCTGAAAAGCGGAACATCATCGGCGAAATATTCGACAGAGTCTAACCAGCCCAGAGTCTCACCGGAAAGAATCGAGACCGGAGATCCGGCGAGAAGCTCTCCCGCTTCGTTTAGCAGCAGGACATGGCCCTCATCATCAGGCCTGAGAATATTCATTACGAAATCGATAACATCCTCATCTATTCTGACAGCCATTCCTCCGAGGAGTCTCCGCTCCATAAAAGTATTGATGCTGTGCAGGGCGTAGACCGATCCCGAAACCTCTTCCAGACGGAGACTGACCGGTCCATTTAAAATGGGAGTCCATTTACCACTTCGTATATCCGGCCTGGAGATACGGCCGCTCGTAAGGGCATTGACAGAGATCTCCTCTCCGGAGGAATGGATGTAGAGATCCAGATTATCAATCATCCGCGAATGGGTATAATATGCGGAGATAAGCCGTTTCTGCGTATCGAGAATCGTCACCTCATCGGCTTCCTTTTCGACAGCTTTGATAATCAGTTCATCGATCTGGAGAGAATAGAAGAGATCATCAAAGCGAAGAATCAATTCTTCCAGATACTGACCCGCCCAGTTAACCCGTGTTCTGGAACCGGCGATTATCTCCTTTTCCACAGAAGAGAGGGTATTGTCGGCTGCGGTCCATGTCAAAATCAGAACGGGGGCGATGGCCAGACAGACCATAATAAGAAGAAGCCTCGATCTGATGCTCAGTTGCCTGTAAAATCTGATACTTATTCCCCCTTTACCGGAATTATAGAGATTCTTTCAATCTGTACCGGATTATCACAAGCCGTCAACTTTATTTTACACCTTCCCCTCTCAAGCCGGAAAACAAGGGGAACCTTAACTTCCGTCCAGTCGTCGGAAGCCGTGCAGACAGCTTCGAGAAGAGGAGATTCAATCGATAATTTTATCGAAGCCGTTTCTTCGACTCCACGGATTTTCAAAACAAACTCAAAGTCATTCATTTCCAGGGGACTGTCAGCCAGGAAGTCATATAAGATCCAGTCCTTTTCATCTAGCCGGATATACATCCAGTCATCTTCTCCCCATGGTTCTCCGCCGCTATGATTGAAATCGACAGAATTTCTCTTACCCGAGGTAAAGCCTATAGGAACCGCTTCACTGTCTCTGAAACCGATGGCCTGCTGTCTCAAATTCTTATGAATGGAATAAGCTTTGGCGGGACCACAATTGCTGTAAAAAACCGCCGGTATTCTCACCGGAGGTCGTCTCAACAGCGACCATACCACAGACCGCCTGTAAAGGCATTTATCGATAGGCAGAGAAGAGAGAAAACCCCAAAGAACTGTCTCGGCGAGTTCACGATCAGGCTTTTCTCCTCCTTCGAGATAGGTAACGAGACAGTCCCAATTCTCAGGTTTCACTATGGAACAGGGGGAATTATCCCTCTCCATTTTTTTCCAGGTCCAGAAATTCCAGGAGATATCCAGATCCTCGAAGAGCTGAAAAGCGCCGCTGTACCAATCGCAGTTGTTCTCTCCCCCCTCTCCCATAAAAATAGGAACATCAAGCTCTTCCCTTTTTTCAAGGTAGGGCTTTAGACTTTCCCTGTCGGGACTGTTCCAGTATTTATGAAACTGAAGCATAAGATTATCATCGAGTCTTTCCGTAAAAATTGACCAGTCTGTAGCCCAGTGAACCCCTTCGAGAATAATCATATGCCTTGTATCAACTTCACGGATAGCCCTGATGATATCTCTGTAAAGGGGCATAACTTTGTCGTTGTAATCGCTGAACCACTCAGGCAGCGGTTCGTTCAGCAGATCGTAACCGGCTACGATCCATTCATCGCGATAGCGGAGCGCCAGTTCCCTCCAGAGCCTAACAGTTTCCCGGGCATGTGATTCATCCATGAAAAGTTCAGGCTGATCCTTTTCAGAGTCGTCGATATTGGTTCCCGTCTGACCTCCCGGTGCGCCGTGCAGATCGAGAATGACATAAAGGCTTTGCTCTCTACACCATTCGATCAGCTTATCGACCCGCTCAAGAGATTCAGATCCTCTCTGCAGATATCTGTAACTCAAAGGGAGACGGATAGAGTTGAATCCTTCCTCACGAATCCGCCTGATATCCTCTTCACTTATGAAGCTGTCGAAGTATGTTCTCCAGAACTCGCCAGCCTTATCGGAACCGATAAGTTCCAGGATCATTTTCTCAATTCGTCTTGGACGGTCTCCCTGGTCAGGAAAGCACCACATATACCCTTCGGGTAGAAACCAGCTTCCGAGACCTACGCCCCTCAGGAGGATCTCGCAGCCCCTGCCGTTGATAGTCTTTTTTCCCGAAGCCGAGACAAAGCCCTCAACATCTCTATTGAATTCAATCACACCTTTCATCCTTTGATAGCTCCGTCGGCAATTCCTCTGGTTATATATTTCTGCAGGGTAAAATAAAAAATCATGACCGGCATCATAGCGAGAATCAGCGTGGCCAGAATAGCCGACCAGTCGTTGTTGTTGTACTGCCCGAAAAGCATGTTGGTCGATAGAA
This sequence comes from Spirochaeta isovalerica, assembly GCF_014207565.1. Classification (NCBI taxonomy): domain Bacteria; kingdom Pseudomonadati; phylum Spirochaetota; class Spirochaetia; order Spirochaetales; family Spirochaetaceae; genus Spirochaeta; species Spirochaeta isovalerica. Next base: position 161,507 of record NZ_JACHGJ010000009.1, read on the forward strand.
GAATCGTATAATTGTCCGAATCAGTGAGCATCAGAAGCGGAAGGAGAAAATCATTCCACATCCAGAGCGTATTGAGAATAGCGACAGTGGCCGTAATGGGCATGATCAATGGCATAATGATCGAAAAGAAATACCGGAATTCACCGCATCCGTCCATGAGCGCCGCTTCATCGAGCTCCATTGGGATGGATTTGACAAAACCGTGATACAGAAAGACAGCCATAGGTACTCCCAGCCCCGTATAGATCAGCCCGAGACCGAATGCCGATCCCTGGACTCCGGTAACCCTGGCCACCTTTGTAAGAGTAATCATGATGGAGTGAAAAGGGATAATCATGGACATAACGAAGAGGAAAAAGAAAAAGGAACTCAGTTTCCCCTTCGACCGCGAAAGCTTATACCCGGCCATGGATGAGAGATAGATGATACCCGCCAGGCCGGTGGTAAGAACAACGAGCGTATTGAGGAAGCTTCTCGCAAATCTGGTCTTTTCAAAAGCCGTAGCATAATTGGAAAAAAGAGGGTTTGCGGGGAGAGCCATAATATCACTCAAAATCTTTCCGTCCGGTTTCAGAGAGTTTATTAAAGCCATGTAGATGGGAAAGAGAGTGATCATGGAGATCAGAATCAGCATGACAAAAGTGAAATGACTGTACAGTTTATCTGCAGAGGATATTTTCATCAGGCCTGAACCTCCCTGTTCTTCATTATCTTCAATTGTATGAAAGTGATCATAGCGACAATAAAAAAGAGAATGATAGCTTTCGCGCTGGCATATCCGAAACGGTTGCTCATGTTGAATGCCTCTTCAAAGATATTGAGCGCTATGACCTGTGTCGCACGGCCTGGTCCTCCTCCCGTCAGGGCGTATACCGCTTCAAACACCTTGAAGGAGCTGTTGAGCGATAGAAAAAGACCGATAGTGACGGCGGGAAGAATCATGGGAAGCTTCACATATCGCAGCAGAGCCATTCTTTTAGCTCCGTCAATAAGAGCCGCTTCGATCAGGTGCCCGGGAATGCTCTGGATGGCAGCGATATAAATAATCATCAGGTATCCGACTCCGGCCCACAGAGAGACGATGAGAATTGCGAAAAAAGAAAGCCGGGGATCGCCGATCCATGTTCTATTTAGAATTTCGATTTTAGGCAGAACCCTGGTAAAGATAAAGAGCCACATGAAACCGGCGATAATCATACTGATCATATTAGGCATGAAGAAAATGGTTCTGAACCATGTTTTGGTTCTTTTTCTGTTCTCGATGAGAAGAGCGAGAAAAAGGGCCAGAACGTTCTGAAGAACGACCATATAAAGGACGAACTTCAGGGTGAACCATATGGATTTGATAAAATAGGGATCTTCCGTAAAGGCTTCTATGTAATTACTCAATCCGACAAAATTATGTGTCCGGTTTAAAGCGTTCCAGTCAGTCAGGCTGTAATAGAAACCGCCGAAAGCCGGAACGAGAACGAAAAGGGAATAGAAAGCAAAAGCAGGCAGGACGAAAGCGAGAAGTTTTACTGTCTCTCTGAAACTTTTCCTGATGTTCATTCTTGTCTCCTGAATAGAGGTATACCGCCTTTATACAGTAGACTATGCCGTTTGTCTTTTGATCATATTAATCATGATTATTGGACAATATTGATATTGGAAGTTTATAAATACTAAAAGCTTTTATGAACTGATACAAAACCTCAAAATCACGACTAAAACCTATTTGTCATTTGCACAGCTGAAGTGGTTAATCTAGTATTTAATATACATATGACTCTTAAGGGATAAAGTGTGCCTTTAAAAAAGAATATCATTTTAATAAGCGTTTTTACTTTTCTTTGTCTTATAACTCTGGGCATAGGTATTGAAGTCATAATTCACAGTTTTCTTGTAGAACGCTATAACATCCTGGAACGGGAGGATTTACAGGAAATAACGGGTAATATCCGCGCAAAAATAGAACTCATGCTTTCCAGGGACCTGCTAATTGTTAATTCTACTGCTGCCTATATTTCAGTTAATCCCGACATTTCCGAAGAAGAGTTTATCAGATTTGCCTCAAAGATTTTCGGGGATTCCAAAACACTTTCCAACCTCGCCGCTGCGCCGGATCTGGTTCTTTCATACGTGTATCCAAAAACAGGCAACGAAGCCATTATCGGAGTAGACTACCGCGATTTGCCAGACCAGTTACCCCTTGTATTAAAAGCAAGAGATTCAAGTGAGCTGGTTGTTGCCGGTCCTATTGATATACTTCAGGGCGGTCAGGGAATTCTGGGTCGGGCTCCGGTATTTTATGAAGATAATGGCTCCGGGATATTCTGGGGTATTGTTTCTTCACTGATCAGCCTGGATTCCCTGATAAATGAACTGAAACCTCTTCTTGATCAGAATGAGTTGAACCTGTCAATGCGGGGCATCAACGGAACGGGGTCATCGGGAAGCGTCTTCTATGGAGACAGCAGAATCTTCGAGGAAGAAGACTCTATCAAAAGCATGGTTCTCTTTCCAAACGGATCCTGGCAGATAGCTATCACTCCGATACATGGTTTCAGCAACAATCATCCCTATCACAATCTCATAATTTTTCTCATCATAATAGCCGTAGCTGTTGCTACGACTTTGAATTATCTCCGGATGATGTACAATCAACAGCTCCGGGAAAATGAGAAGCGTCTGAAGGATATAATCAATGCCTCATCGGATATAATCTGGGAAACAGATCGGTCAGGAATCATTACTTACATATCAGGTAATGGGGAATCCAACCTCGGATATACGGAGGATGAATTACTGGGATCTTCCATTTTCAGTTACACCTCAAAAGACAGGGAAGATAAAGCGGTAAATTCACTTCGCGATTTAATGGAAAAGGGCAAACCGATTGTAGACATGGAAACCAGGCTGAAAACCCGGGACGGGATGCTCATATCTATTCTTAGAAATGCCATCCCGGTCTTAGAGAACAAATCGGGGAAACTCGTTGGATATAGAGGCGTCGATAAAGACGAAACGATGCGGAAAAAGCTACAGGAAGAACTGGAAGAGAGTGAATACCTGCTCTCTCTATTTTTCAAGCAGTCTCTGGACGGTTTCTTTTTTATGATGCTCGATGAACCGATAGAATGGAACGATTCGATAGATAAGGAGTCAGCTCTCGATTATATCTTCCAGCATCAGCGAATCACAAAAATCAACAAGGCAATGCTTAAGCAATATCATGCTACCGAGACAGACTTCATGGGTCTGACTCCATCTGATTTTTATAAACATGATATTATTGCGGGACGAAAACTGTGGAAAAGATTATTTGATGAAGGACGAATTCACATCGATACTGACGAACGGAGATTAGACGGCAGCGCTTTTGTCGTAGAAGGGGATTACATTGTTTTATGGGATTCTCAAGGAAGGATCACAGGGCACTTCGGAGTGCAGAGAGATATAACATCTGAAAGGGATAGAGATTTTCAACTCAAACGTTATGTTGCTATCAATGATAAGTATGTCATTGTTTCCCAGACAGATCTTGATGGAATCATTACCTATGCCAGCGATGCTTTCTGTCAGATCTGCGGTTATGAAAGGGAAGAACTGATAGGAGTCGGACACAATATCATTCGCCATCCCGATATGCCTGACACACTCTTTAAAGATCTCTGGGAAACGATCACCTCCGGAAGAGCATGGAGTGGCGAGATGAAAAATAAAAGGAAAGATGGGACTTTTTACTGGGTGAATACCGATGTAACGCCTTTGGAAAACCGTATGGGTGAAATATACGGGTATATGGCTGTTCGCAGAAACATAACAGCCCAGAAAGAACTTGAAGTTATATCTGTTACCGATAAACTTACTGGTCTGTTCAACCGCCAGAAAGTTGACCGCTCCCTGGAAGAACAGCAGATACGATTAAGCCGCTATCAAGAAATATACTCGATCATAATACTCGATATTGATCACTTTAAATCCATAAATGACAATTACGGACACCTGGAAGGAGACCGTGTATTAACAAGCATTTCCCGTTTAATAGAAGATCAGATCCGTCAATCCGATATCCCCGGTCGCTGGGGCGGCGAAGAGTTTCTTATTATCTGCCCTCATACAGATCTCAATGGGGCTGCCAAACTGGCTGAAGAGCTAAGACAGACTATAGAAAAATTCAATTTCGGTTTAAATCACCCTGTGACTATAAGCCTGGGTGTGGCTCAAGCAACAGCTGATAATTTCCCCGAAGTATCTGATAAATGGACAAACCGAGAATCGAGGAAAAACAAACCCGGAGATTTTCATATCAACTCAATAACAAAAAAATTGATTAACTCTGCTGATAACGCCCTGTACAAAGCGAAGAAACAGGGCCGGAATCAGGTGGTTTGCGGAGAATAATACTAACCGGCTAGATATCAAAATTTACGGCTATCATAAGCCCAGTGAAGTAATGCCTGCCTTTGTTTTCTTCGGCAATCCAGATCGCCCTGGGCGCAGTTTTTTCTTATTTGAGCAATATGCCGAACCATCTGCTTCCATCTTTTGATTTGCTTTTCATCGTAAGGAGATCGCCGGCCCATATAATAACGACAATACCATTGAAACCAACCGCGGGGGTCCTCCGGATATATCCAACCTCTTTCTATCCAGTAATTTAAACTTTTCGATGCATTTATTTTAAAGTAATTTAAATCGGGATTATGAAAGTCATGACATAATTTTGCATTTCTGAACCAATCATCGGGAAACTCTTGCCGGCAGTCTGTCATGTACTTTCCTCCGAAAACCCCCATTTGGAGCATTTCTTTGGGTGTTAAATCCGGTTTGAAATCTCTATGATAATTCTCCCCTTCCGGCTCGGTCAGGAGATACTGATAATTCTTCTGCATTAAATCGTTAACAATTACAATCATGAATAAAGAATAATGTAAGAGTTCGCCTTTTACAAAAGATCTATTTTGCTCTAAAAAAGCAATCATATCTAAAAGGTATTTCAAGCGGACACTGATCAGAAATAAAAAAAACACCTTCCGTTGAAAATGCTTTGATTTGATGCCTGGAAGAGGACAATTAATTTTCTAAGTTTTGGTTTATTGTCATTTTACCGAGTTTAATCGATGTTTTATCGCTGATTTCTCAGCAGAAATATGACAATGATCAACTAGAGCTGTCTACAATTTGTATACAAGTAAATCTCACAAGCTTCTCTTGAAGAAGACCTTACCGACTCTTTTAATATGTTCAATCAGATCCTTATTATCAATTTGATCGTATATGGAAAGATCAATATGGTAAGGCAGAAGCAACTCTTCAATTTCCTCTTCAATATTATAGATCGTCTTTAAGGTAAGGTTCCTGCCAAAGGCTGTCAAATCAATATCTGATCCTTCTCTGTAATTTCCTTTGGCTCTGGAGCCATAAAGAATCACTTTCTCTATTTCTTTCCGGTTTTGAAATATGGATGTCAGTTGTTTGACCGTCTCTTCACTTAAACCGTACATGGATCAGACTTTATCCTTCTCTATAGCCAACTGCCGGGCTAAATCCTCAAACGCTTTATAGTAATGATTAATGACTGCCTGGAGTATTTCCTCTGCTGTTTCTTCATTATAGGAATGACTGGTTTTCTGACGGCTTTTAATAGTTTCCATAAGGGTCTCCCCATCAGAAACGAGGTTTCTGTTAAACGCCATCCTGAAGGCATCTCGGCTTCCCTGGATTCCTGTTTCACCCTGTTCTGTGTAAAAATCTTTTACCGTATTCCAGGCCAGCTCATATGTATACTCAAAACTCTGAATTAAGCCTTGTTTCTCCAGCTTGTTCAGTTCTCTGGATTTGGCCGTATCAACCGCTTCTTTTAAATTCGACAGAGCTTTACTGAAATTACTGAGCCTTTGAATCCACCGGATGTCTTCCATTGAGTCGTCCCCTTAATATATCGATATACTACATCATAAAAAAGAGTTTGTCCTGACTCAAATTCATGTCATTAAGACCTGTGGAAATCCTGTCCACAGGTCTTAATCATTTTACGGTCTGATTTCGGTATAGAAGTAGAACCTGTACTCACGATCATAATAAGTATCATATGAAAATGCTGCCAGAACGGTTCCATCGCTGTTAGGAGTAAAAATAACGTAATCCTGACGATTGGGAATGTCTATAGTTTTCAATCGGGTATAATTCATGTCAAAAATTAATATTCCATCGTTGTAATTATTCGAATAAAAATACTGAGAATCGTGGCTGAAAGTACCGTATTCAGGGTAGTTGTCATTAACCCACTCTCCATATTTCTGACTAATATCAGCTGGCAGTATATCGAAGATCGTATATCCGGTTCCATTACCTCCGCCATTTGTAAAAATGACATGATTGTCATCGGGGCTGACGGCAATATGCTGGCCGTTTCCGCCCAGTCGGACATTCTGATACTCTATAATGGTCTTTCCGCTTCCTTCGCGATACTGATGCAGTGTCGAGGGTGACGTTCCTTCATTTCCGATAAGAATTTCACCTGTGGAATCGGTAACTCCGATAAGAGATCCGTCAACAGTGCCAGAAGCGATTAATGAGCCCGAATCCAGGTCTATGATTCTCAAATAATCATCAAAGGTTCCGGCCGGAGATAGAGCATAAAGCTTTCTTGAAACGGGCGCGATATCTATACTCCATGTTTCTCCTGTAGTGCTTGAAGTATCATAATCCAGTTCTGAAAGAAAGGAGTTACTTGCTAAATCATATCGGCTGATAATATCTCTGTATCTATATGCTATATAAAGAATATCATCAGACTGGGAGTATTTTATAGATACAGGATTGGGATGCGGCAATAGAATAAGGGAATCAATTTTCTGGTTTGCTGTGTCGAGTTTGATGAGGTTCATGTAATCGTAATCGATTGCATACATCCAGCTTGAATCACCGCTTACTGCGATCTCACGAACCTCTCCTATAGGTATATAATTGACGAGAGCAGAGGCAGTAGCCGAAATATTTTCATTCCCGGCTGAATCTGTAACAGTATCTGCAGGAAGCGAAACGCTTATATCTCCTTTATTTTCAGGATACACTTTGAACGTGTATCTCGTTTCAATAGATGACGAATCCAGCATTACGGAAGAGACTGTTCCATTAGTACAAATTAAGTCAGAAGAATATAAGCTGGAAGAGATGTCTTCCGAAAAGATTATTTCATATTCTACTGTATCGTAATATGTATCAAGCTCACTTGTAGGATTTATCGTTACCGAAGGAGGAGTCCCGTCAAAAATAAAAGTAGCCGTTGTTGATGCGTTACTATTTCCATTTGTGTCCGTAACCGCCCCCTCTTCTATTTGAACTGTGACATCTCCATCAGAAACCGGTGTTACGTCAAGGGTATAGATTATATTATCCAAAGTCGAAAGGTTGGAAGGCGTACCGTTTGTAACGGCAATCTGATCCAATATCAGTTCTGTGACTTCTCTGCCGAAATCAAACTCAACGGCCAGCGGTGTAGTATTGGTGGGAAATATCGAGCTGTTTGTATATACAGAGAAAAGTCCGATGAACTGATATGACTTTTCAGCGATCGAGCTGTAGTTCTGATAATCATAGGAGACTGCTTTAATTGTTGTTGTATCCGAAATAAGGATTGAACTGTAATAGCGGCTTCTCGTCGCACTTGAGCGGGGATCAGTTCCGTCTTTTGTGTAATATATAATATTTCCGGAATCGGTACTGAGACTCAAGTAAAAACTATCTGTGTATTGCCCCGTATCCCTTGAAAAGATAGGTTCTGATAAAACGGTTTGCGGGTTGGAATCGTTAATATCAACTCCATCAGAGTAAAATTCAAAAGTAGAATCGTTCAGAACTAGCGAGTAGTTTTTATCTTTTTCAAAAACGAACTCAAAAGTATCACCTGTGACAGAACTGACCAACTCAGTTGTCCAGTTTGTGTTTCCCGATGTATGAGTGTACCAAAGGTTTACTATTCTATTTAAGGGTGCTTCGTAAAAGTCAATTGTTTCTCCTATCCCGACAGGAGTGGTCGACACATCAGAGCTTCTTGTAGTGGGTGTACCGAAATATCCAAGGTGAACAGTAATATTATTATCACTTGAATTATTTTCAATAGTTAATTTACACGAATCTTCGGTAGTTTGCTGTACAGGGTTAGTACACGAAAAGAATAAAAGCATCAATAGTGAGAAGAGTAGATATTTTTTCACTTTAACTCCGGCAAATGTTTATTTTTTATACTTTATGTAATCTTTTAATTTTGAATAACGTTATCATGAAAAATGACAAAGCGCAAAAAGAATAATGATCTTTTCTGCTTATTCCCAAACATATTCTCATTCTCAAAATAATCTCTCATAAAAGATTTGACCAGCTTCATCATGCTCATATAGGGACTGTACTAATGTTGGTATCGTATTTATATAAAATGTACGAGATTATTCCTGAGAAAGAATTGGAATAAAATTTCAAATGTGAAAAATCTGACTGAATCAGAATCGCCCCATTTCTTTAGCTCCATAACAATATAATCACAGTTGGTATTTCATTAGTAGTTCACAAATTCATTTTATCCAATCCAGGAATAATCTTTGAAATGACCTGAATAAGTGCTACAATCAGGTCACAACATGACCCTTTTATTAAATTATTCAGGTCATGCAAGGACATAAGATGAATTATATCTGGGAAAAAGAAAACTGGACAAACTTTCTCTGGAGCTCAGAAAACATAATTGATTCATTGGCAACAGCCAGAAAAAAACAAGGCATAATCCTCGGTAAAGGAGACACTCTAGAGTTAAGAGAACTCAGTAGTCTCTTAGCCGAAGAAGCCATGACGACTTCTGAAATTGAGGGCGAAAAACTGGATCGCGAATCCGTCAGATCATCAGTAGCCAGACGATTGGGGCTACCGACTGCAGGATTACCGGAGACAAGAAGGGAAACAGATGGACTGGTTCAGGTCTTGATTGATGCTACTGCAAATTATGCGACCCCTCTCTCTTTTGAAACTTTATGGGGATGGCAAGCCGCTCTCTTTCCAACAGGATATTCAGGTCTTCAAAAAATACAGGTTGGGCTATGGAGGGAAAAACCAACCCCGATGCAAGTAATTTCCGGTTCCATGGGTAAAGAAAAGATTCATTATTTGGCGCCACCTACAACATCATTACAGCTGGAAATGAGCAGATTTATCGAATGGTGGAATAATCAGAATCTTCAACTTGATGGGATGATTCGTGCTGCTATCGCTCATTTCCGGTTTGTAACAATTCATCCCTTCGAAGATGGAAATGGGAGAATAGCAAGAGCATTAACAGATAGAGCTTTGGCTCAGGATGAGAAAACAGGAAAACGATTATACAGCCTATCATCACAAATTATTAAAGAGAAAACTGCCTATTACGATATCCTTGAAAATTCACAAAAAGGAAACGGAGATATAACAGACTGGTTGAACTGGTTTCTACAGATGTTCAGCCGCAGCATTGACGCATCTCTCATGACAATCGAAAGCTCTATCTTTAAGAACACCTTCTATAGAATATTGAATGATCTCATAATAACCGAAAGACAGAAAAAGGTGATTGATAAATTACTGGCACCATATCCTGAAGAATTTAAAGGCGGACTGACCAACAAAAAATATGTATCAATGACAAAGATTAGTCCGGAGACGGCTAAAAGAGATATCAAGGATCTCCTCGATAAAGGGATTTTACTCAAGAATGGAGGTGGAGGCCGTTCTGCCAGTTACAGATTGAATTTAGATATGGCTAAAGATTGATATTCTACTCATGGAGACTATTGATTTTCGGGGGGAAAACTCTGGATTTTGTATACATATTGATCCCCTCCCTTAAAACTGTACCATAAGGTAGATTACTTTTCAGCTTCAAAATACAATGGAGACTGAAATGAAAAAGAGATTTACAGAAGAACAGATCGTCAAAATCCTAGGCGAGCAGAAACTAGGCAAACAGGTAAAAGAGATTGCCAGAGAGTACGAAATCAGTACCAATACATTCTTCAACTGGAAGAAGAAATATGGTGATATGACAAAGCAGGAGATTGTTAAGCTGCGACAGTTTGAAGAAGAGAATGAGCGTTTAAAGAAGCTGGTGGCTAACCTATCTCTTGATAATATGGCTCAGAAGGAAATCATAAAAAAGTTCTGCGACCCGGAATAAAACGAGAGGTCGTTGACCATCTGAAAAAGTATTTCGGGTTTTCAACCAGGCGCAGTTGTACTCTGGCTCAAATTGCCAGATCTACATACTTATATACTCCCAAACCAAATGATGATGAGAAAAATATCAAAGAGATCTTTAAGATTCTGGAGAAAAGCCAGAAATATGGATGCGAGATGGTACATATGAAACTCCGTCAGAAGAAGATTGCCGCTGTTGAAAGGCAGCCTGTTGAGCTTCCAGAAAACCCAGGTGTAGTCTGGGCAATGGATTTTGTCAGTGATTCTGTTGCTCATAGGAGGAAGCTGAAGATCTTGACTGTTATTGATCCAGTGAGTAATAGATCTCCATTGATTCATCCTGCATTCTCTATCAATGGGAAAGAGGTCGCAAATCGGTTGGAGATAGCAAAAGAGGAGCATGGAAAACCTGAATATATTCAATGTGATAACGGACCGGAATTCAGAAGTAAAGAGCTAGATCAATGGTGTTATGAAAATGGAATTAAGCTCGTTTTCTCAAGGCCGGGAAAACCAACGGACAACTGTCATATTGAAAGTTTCAATGGAACGTATCGAAATGAGTGTCTGAACTCTCATTATTTTTTATCATTGAAAGATGCCAAAGAAAAAATCATTGACTGGTGGGAAGAATACAATGTTGAAAGACCTCAGAAGAGGTTAAAAGGAATGACACCTTTAGAATATGAAGGTATGCTGAAAAAGCGGAAAAGTAATCCTACGAGTGGTCGAATGTAGGGGTGAGGTCAATGGCACACCCGGAAGTAAGGGAGATGACATACTAATACTTGTCAAAGATTACTATAATCACTTTGGTATAAGATCAGAATAGAAAAAACATAGGCTTCATATATGGATCCGTTCAGACTGATTCCAAATCCTCTGTTTTCAACTTGTGGTCGAACTTTGGGGTGAGGTCAACTTAGGCAAACATCATTTCGTTCTATAGACCTGGTTTGAATCTCGACTCCCTCCGTCCAATTGAGTAAGTGATTGTCTATACAGATTTCAAGCGATGAGCCTTCACTGTTCTTGCATTTGTACTCCTAATTCCGAAAGTGCTTTTTTACCGAACTTGGTACGCAGTGTGAAATGCGAATCACCGAGTTCTTTATCAGCTCTTGAGAGAGCATCAAATAAGCGTTCTTCAAAGCATTCAGGCTTACGCCAATGAAGCGGAAATGATCGCATCATGGCATTTCTGAGATCATCCACAGATTGAACCTTATGTACTAATTGAATCCCTTGATACCAGAAGTCGTGAATAGAAGCACTGTATGATCGGGTAATCATCATTTCTTTTTTCTCTGGGAGCAGTCCTCTGAACATGATATTTTCCAGAGGTACAACTTTTAGAAGATCCTCTCGACTACCAGACTCGTCTGTTCGCTCAGTCCGTTCTTGCACCTGTGCAACCAGTACACAATCAGCAGGAGGCTTAAGCTTATTTGCTCTAAAAACCTCAATCGGTATGCGGAAGTCTACTCCAATGTAGTCCCCGACTTTAATGTCATCCCATTTGGTGGGAATTACATAGTTTCTATAGTCCTCTTCCTCTGCAAAGTAATACTCCATACAAGCGTTCAGCGTCTGCTCATGTAGAGAATCCGGCTGAAAGTTGCCACCTGTTCCGGTTCAAAGTTGCCGGGCATTCCGGACGAAAGTTGCCACCCATTCCGGTTTAAAGTTGCCAC
>NZ_JACHGJ010000010.1 GCF_014207565.1 Spirochaeta isovalerica
ATCATGATCGACTTTGTAATCCGTCCCGATGTATCCCGCGGCGGATGTGAATCCGTTGTAACCCGTGAGGATGAAAGAAAGCAGAGCGTTGTTCAGGTCGGTCGTTGCCGTCAGAGCGTTGAAAGGCGCTTTGGTCAGAGCTCCTTCCGAACCGGCTCCCGTTGTCGAAGGCGATTTTCCCGTGAGGGAGCAGATGAAGTCCATAAACAGCTCGGGCAGTTCCTGGAAGTGGATCGGTCCGTAAACCGCCAGAGGACGGATTCCCGCCTTGTGGTCCGCCGGGTTGTTCCGTCTTCCCGCCAGAATGGCGTTGACCGGAACGGAAAGGGGCGATCCCGCAGGAATTTTCCTGAACAGGCGCATTCCCACTTCGCCGAGGTATTTGGATGTACCGTCCACATGATCCGGTCTGAGCTGGAGATATCTCTGGTTCTTCGTCGGTACTCCATCGACAATTCTCGGGTGGGAGGAGGAGATAAAGTACTCACCCTCTTTTCCTTTCTGAGCGAATTTCTTAATGACTTTTCGCATCGGTTCGGTATAGGCGTAGTAACCGGCGGTCTTTTCATAAAGATCAACGGCGTTTTCCTTATTCAGGGGCTCGAAGTTGCAGATGAAGTTCCCTCTGGAAGCGAGATCCGCTTCGGCCTGCTTGTCCAGACCGCGGTGAATGGCGTCATCGGGCCTCTGGAAGAAGCGGTTTTCGCAGTTCTCCACGATCTTGATACTGGGGTAGGTGTTGGTTTCGGAAAGTCCCTGAACCTCCCGGGAAGGAACAACGATGGACGCCGATATATCGTCTTCCATCTGAACCTTGACCGCCGGCATGAAATCGAGGCGCAGCTTGTTGGTTACCCAGCTGCCGTTCTTGTCCGTACCCACTTTCAGGTAACTGCCCACCAGCTCGCGGTTCTCGAACTTGAGGACATGGCCCGGTTCGGAGTTGATAATATCGACGGAGAACTTGTCCCGCCAGTTTTTGCCCCATTCAGGCTGATAGAACCGTTTGACGACGAAAACAAGAGCTTTTACCCTCAAGGGAATCGTAGCCAGCCACTGGTTGAACTCATCGGTGTTGTTCGACGAAGGAGAGAGGAGCTTGATAACCGAACCGAGAGACCGCTCTTCGCTGAGAAGGGGTCTGGTCGTATGCCCCGGTTTCAGGGTTTTTCTGTATTCGGGTTTGAATCTCTCGCCGTAATTGTAATTGATGATCTCTTCGGCTTTATCCATATCGGTCTTGAAATCGCCGATAAAAACGGAGCCGTAGGTCATGGCGTCGCTGATGGATTTGGAAATCTCCGATTTACCGCCGCCGGAAACCGTACAGGGTTTGTGGCAGAAGGTTCCCTCGGCAACAGTTCCCACAAGTCTCCAGGCGGGAGATGCGGGATGTTTTTCCATCCGCACTTTGTAGCCCGAAGGATGAACGTAAATATTGTCGGGAAGAACTCTGAGCGATCTCTTTTTACCCTCGTGTGTCCAATGGGCTTTCTGGGTTTCCAGATCGATACGGGCATCCTCGGGAATGTAGATGATATTGCTGAAGTTCCGGTCGATCCCGTAGCCCTCTTTCTGCTCGACGAAATCCTCGCCCAGTACGGCCTTGAAGTTGTCGAAGCTGTGGTCTTTCTCCAGGTGGAGAAAATGCATATTTGTATCGGGAAGGAACTGGGCTCCCAGGTTGAAACTGGGGAAAGCCAGGGCTCCGCCGGCATGTTCCTCCTCGGCCAGACCGAGAAGGTTGGCCGAATAGCCGATCTGGGTCTTCACTTCTTTTTTGGAATAGCCGAAATAGTTGTCGGCGATAAGAGTGACGATAACACCGCTCTCATCGCGTGCCGTCAGTTTGAAGGGAGAACCGTCGTTGTAAAGCTCCTCTTCCGACTCCCAGCACATCCCTTCCGCTTTCTGGCGGTCAGTCGCTTCACTGATATGGGGCAGGCCGACCTCTTTTTTCGTTGTTTCAATAAGATGGGGCGCCAGGATAACACAGCCCGTATGGCCGGTCCAGTGCTCCGGATCGAGAGCCGCATCGTGCTCCGGCAGATAGGGGTCCCCGGCATTTCCGAAGATGGATTCGACGAAATCGAGGTTGCTCACCAGATTCCCGGGAGCGAAAAACCGGATCTCCATGGTTTTTCTCGGTGTAAACCCTTCCACTTCGGGAACGACGACCGGCCTCAGAAGGAGAGAGAGAAAAACGCGGGCTTTTTCATCCTGCTCCGATGTAAAGGGGAGGACTTTAAGGTCTGCCGGCGCATCATTTATAGCTTTGCTCAATAAAGCGGCAAAAGTCTGCTTTGGAACGGATTTTTTATCGAAAGGAACGGGGAGCCCGCCTTCGGCCACATGAAAAGACCCCTTTGTCGTTCTCCTGTCGTTCTTCGGGTTATTCAAAACACCCTGTTTCACTCTGTAGGAGCTGATGATATCGGTGATAAATTCGTTTTTCTCCGGAGGGAGGCTCAGTTCCCGCGCCAGTCCGTAGCGGTCCAGGACAAGTGAATCTGTCGGAAGTTCCGGTTTGGAATCAAGATTCAAATCATCGAGATACCTGTCCAGGAAATTCTGAATCCTCTGGTCTACGGGACAGAGATAGGTAGAGAGAAGGCGATTCTTCTCTTTGTAGTTTTCAATCAGGTCCCGGGCAATTTCCAGTTCCGACGAATCCTGTGTATCCTGCACTGGAAGTCCGAGGGATGCCAGTTTAAGGTTGATGTACCTGATAATCCTCTCTCTCTCTACTGGGGCGTCACCGGAACCGATGATACCGAGAGTTCTTATTTTATCCATAAATCAATCTACTCCTTTTAGAGTTTTTTTTAAGTCTACAGAACTGTAATTCCAGAGTCAAGCTACATGAAAAAGAATACATGAAAAATAATTCGTGTTTTGAAATAAAAAAAATCAGCTGTAAATCAGATTGATCAGATCGTCGATTTTTCTGTGCGATTCAATTTTGTGCTTGAGCTGCAAGTCTCTGTTGATCTTGTAGATATTGTTGCGCCCTCTCTTCTCTATGCTGATATAGCCGCATTCGGTCAGTTCCGAAATAATCCGCTGTACCGCTCTTTCCGTAATGCCGACTTCCAGAGCGATATCCCGGATTCTCATAGCCGAATCGGCGGCCAGACAGAGGAGAACATGGGCATGATTGGTCAGAAATGTCCAGTTGCCGCAGCTGTTCTCTTTTTTTTCCGCCATGAATCCTTCCTGTTGTTTTATTTGCTCATTTTATATACTACAGTCTACAGGGGATCTGTCAAGCCAAGCCGTTTTTTATAATGTATTCCGGCGGCTTGAGGTAAATCCGGCTGTTAGCCGGTACGGAGCTGGTTATCCACACATTACCGCCGATTGTCGTATTTTCCCCTATCACCGTTTCGCCGCCGAGAATGGTGGCTCCCGAATAGATTGTCACATTGTCATCGATCGTGGGATGGCGCTTCACT
This sequence comes from Spirochaeta isovalerica, assembly GCF_014207565.1. Classification (NCBI taxonomy): domain Bacteria; kingdom Pseudomonadati; phylum Spirochaetota; class Spirochaetia; order Spirochaetales; family Spirochaetaceae; genus Spirochaeta; species Spirochaeta isovalerica. The sequence goes on from NZ_JACHGJ010000010.1 coordinate 3,456, forward strand.
TCCGCTTCCTCTTTAACAACTTTGAGAGCACCGATGGTCACACCCTGATAGACGCTGACATTGTTTCCGATAATGGTTGTCTCTCCGATAACGATACCCGTGCCGTGGTCCATGAAAAAGCGTTCGCCGATGGTCGCTCCGGGATGGATATCGATCCCTGTGTGGCGGTGTATGTATTCGTTCATCATACGGGGGATAAGGGGAACTTCTTTCAGATACAGCTCATGGGCGAACCGGTGGACCACAATGGCTTCCAGTCCCGGATAGGAGAGAATGACTTCTTCGCTGGACCTGGCCGCCGGGTCTCCCGCCAGAGCGGCTTCCACATCGAGGAGGATTTTTTCACGGAGTTCGGGAATCTTGTTGAGTATGGCGAGAGTTATCTGTTCAGCGCTTTCGGCACATACGGTGCAATGCTCCGTTTTATGTTTCATTCTGCAGCCGAACTTCAGGCTCTTGCGGATTTCCAGGGTCAGATCTTTGGCCAGCTGCTGGATTTTCGCTCCGATGGTGTAGGAAATCAGTTCGCTGTCCAGATTTTCCTCCGATTCGAAACCGGGAAAAATTATAGACTCGTAATTCCGGATTATCTCGCGGATGCTCTTTCTCGACGGTAGGTTGGGGCCTTCCAGATGGTTGAGAACCCCTTTCTCCTTATAGGTCTGTATAATCATTTCCGTGATACGGTCCATAGAATCATTCATTTCTTTAATATAGAGAAAGTCCCGCTTAAAGACAACATAAACCTCGGGACGGGACTATCGAATAAAAAGCGAAACTGGTATATTATCGCGGTTATGGCAGATTCCGAGTGGTCAGATATATTAAAAAAATCATGGCGGAGATTGAGCGATCTTAAGGGTTTCACTCTCACAGAAGAGGAAAAGGCTTTCTTCTCTCACCAGGGGAAGGAGGACAACCTTCAGTTTCTCGTCAATCCCTATTACGCCTCTCTTGCAGAGGATGTTCCCGATGATCCCATCCGCCGGCAGTTCCTTCCCCTCCTTAGTGAATACACCATACTGGAGCGGGAGCTGACCGACCCTCTCGGCGAAAAGTCCTACAGCCCCGTTCCCCGATTGATTCACCGGTATCGCGACAGAGTTCTGCTGCTGGTCACCGATAGCTGCGCCATGTACTGCCGCCACTGCTTCCGCCGGTCTTTCGCCGGCCATGAAGGGCGCATAGTCTCATCCGGAGAAATGGAGCGAATTGCCGCCTACCTAGCGGATCACCGGGAGGTTAATGAGATTCTTCTCTCCGGGGGCGATCCGCTTACATGCACCGACGGCAGACTGGAATCCATTCTCAAGGCCATCAGAGAGGTCCGGCCCGATATGGCTATTCGTCTGGCGACGCGGATCCCCGTTGTTCTCCCCCAGAGGATAACCCCCGAACTGGTGGACATCCTGCGCAGGAATGGTCCGCTATGGGTTGTCACCCAGTTTAATCACAGTCGGGAAATAACTGCACAATCGGAAAGGGCTGCGGCCCGGCTTGTCGACGGGGGAATACCGGTCCTCAATCAGTCCGTTCTGCTCCGGGGGGTCAATGATTCGGTTTCGGCCCTCGAAGATCTTTTTCAGTCTCTGGTGCGTTTGAGAATCAAACCCTATTATCTCTTTCAGGGAGATCTGGCCGCGGGAACCTCTCATCTCAGAGTTCCTCTGAAAAGAGGACGGGAGCTGATGAAAGAGCTGAGAACACGAATCTCCGGACTGGCTCTTCCCGTATATGCTGTCGATATGCCCGGCGGCGGCGGAAAAATCCCCCTGACCGAGGATTATTCCGTCGGGGAAGATGAAGAAAATTACTATTTCAGGAATATAGAGGGACAGGAATACGCCTATCCCAGGGAGAACTAATGGATAAAGACCATCTTTTATGGGAGACCGACAGCCAGAAAACCGAAATGGACTGCCGGATCTTCAAAGTGAAAAGCATATGGAGGACGGCGGCTGAAAACCGCAAGGGGAAATTCACCCTGATAGATTCGCCCGACTGGGTCACCATTCTCCCCATCGTGAAAAACAGCCGGGGAAAAGACTGCTTTCTCATTGTTCAGCAGTTTCGCCACGGATGCGCCTCCCTGACCAAAGAATTCCCCGCAGGCCTTATCGACTCAGGAGAATCCCCTCTGGATGCGGCCAGGCGGGAACTGGAAGAAGAAACGGGCTACCGCGCCGGCAAAATGACGCAGATCGGCACCATCAATCCCAATCCGGCTTTTATGAATAATCATTCCCACACCTTTCTGGCTGAAGAGCTTGTTCCCCTGGGACAGCGAAATCTCGATGAGCATGAAATGATCGATATGGAACTGGTTCCTGTCGAGGAGCTGGCGGCTGAGATCGGGACAGGTCCTTACAACAGCGCTATTACACTGCAGGCCTGGTTCTGGTACCTGAGGCATAGAGGAAAAGCCTGATTATCCTCAGGATAATGACACTGCCGGGGAAAATTTATACATTTTTTTAAAGAGCTCTCTTCTGTACTATAATGATAGCATGATGAAAGCCGTTCCTTCAGCGATTATCCTTTTTCTTCTTTTTCTCGCTTTGCCTCTTCCCCTTTTGGCAGACCCCTACAGCGATATCGATAAAACTGTCAAAGTCGGAATATTTCCCTTTGAACCGATGAATTTTATCGATGAGGACGGCCGGGCGGCCGGTCTCTATCCCGATCTGCTCCGGGAAATGTCGAGAGAGGAACCCTGGGGGTTTGTTTTTGTTCCGGGAAGCTGGGCTGAGGGGCTGGAGAGACTCCAGACTGAGGAAATCGATCTTATGATCTCCGTCGCCTATTCGGAAGAGCGTGATGAAATCTTGGATTTTAACACAGTTTCCGTTATCGAATTGTGGAGCCAGGTGTTCACCCGGCCGGAAGAGCAGTCAATCAATATAAACGATCTTGCCGGTCAACGGGTCGCTATAATGGCCAAAGACATTAACGGCCAGCACTATATAGATACGGCGGCCGAACTGGGAATTGAGAGCATCATCGTGGAATATCCCACACACAGTGATGTTTTTGAAGCCGTTCGAAAAGGCGAGGTTCTGGCCGGTGTGGCCCCCCAGCATTTCGGTCTCCGTCATGCGGAGCAGTATGATCTCATTCCCAGCAGCATACTCTTTTCCCCTTTTTCCATTTATTTCGCAGCGAAAGAAGGGAAGATGGCGGATGTCCTCCGCCATATTGACTATCATCTGATCGAGTGGAAAGAGCAGAAGGACTCTTTCTACTACAGAACTCTCAATTTCTGGATGACCGGTAAGGAATTGCGGCTGGTCGTCATTCCCCCCTGGCTTATTGCCGCCCTGGCGGTTCTCTTCATAATGGCAGTCCTTTTCTTCCTCTTTGTCATTGTGCTCCGTCATCAGGTGAACCTGAGAACCGGGGAACTGATCATACAGAAGCGGCAGTATGAATCCCTTGTAAAATACGCCAGCACCATTATTCTCCGGCTCAACAGCAGCGGAGAGGTCATAACAGTCAATCGGTACGGGGAGGAGTTCTTTTCTCTGAAGCAGGGGCAGCTCAAAGGGCGGAATCCCGTGGGGACGATTTTTTCTGAAGAATGCGGACTCTCCGAAAGGCTGAAGAAAAACAGCGACAACTTTGTCGACAGGCTTATCCTTCAGGAAGGCCGCGATTCCTTTATCCAATGGAACCTGAAATATATAAGAGATGACAGCCTGAATCTGAAAGAGACACTCTGTATCGGCACGGATATAACGGAGCGGCTGGATATTGAAAAAAATCTCAAAGAGACCAATGAACAGCTGGAAGAGATGGTTTATATTGCCTCCCATGATCTTCAGGTTCCCCTGGTATCCATGAACGGATACGCCGGCGAGCTACTGGAAAATTACGGCGACAGGTTCGACGAAGAAGGGTTATTCTGCCTGGAGAGGCTGCAGGTAAACTCCATGAGGATGCAGAAGCTTGTCCATAGCCTGCTCGACCTTTCGCGGCTCAATACGGAAAAGAAAAACATTTCGCGGTTTTCCCTCAATGAACTTATCGGGAAAATTGAAAATGATATGGCCATACTGCTGGAGCAGGAGAAGGTTAAGATCCATTGCGGTTCTCTTCCCGTTATTTCGGCGGACCGTGCCAGGATCGAAGGGGTTTTCCGGAATCTCATCCTGAACGCTGTTATGTATGAGGGGAAGAATGTGGATATAAGCGCTTTGGAAAACAGAGTGCTGATAAAAGATGACGGACTGGGCATCCCCTCATCTCAGCTGGAGAAGATTTTCAAGCCCGGCGAAAGGTTGAAAATGAATAATTCAGAAGGTGTGGGAATGGGACTGACTTTCAGTAAAAAAGTGATTGCGCAGCACGGAGGAACTATCAGTGCAGACTCAGCGGGAGAGGGCAGGGGAAGTACCTTTACCATTGAGTTCCCCGCCGCGGTTTTATCGGGGGACGATCATGATTGATGTTGACAGAGCTCCTGTCCTTCTCGTCGAAGATGAAGAGGATCATGCCCGTTTTATCGTCCGGACCATTACCGCATTGAAGGGGAACACACATCCAGTCATCCATCTGAAAAACGGTAAGGAAGCCCTGGATTTTTTCATTAAGAACAGCCGATATCAAGAGGGGATGGATAGGTTGCCTCTGTTTATCCTTCTCGACATAAATATGCCAATGATCGACGGTTTTGAAGTTCTGGAAGAAATTAAAAAGAATGAGACCCTCAGGATGGTCCCTGTAATAATGTTGACCACGACTTCCCGCGCTGAGGATATAAAGAGAGCCCTGAACCTGGGAGCTAATGATTTTATCGTAAAACCGGTCAGTTTCAGCGATTTTACAGACAAGATCAGACAGCTTGCCCTTTACTGGGGTTTCGTTAGCGATATAAAGGAGATTTTCTGCTGATGAGTTCTTTTATTGAAATACTGATCGTTGAAGATAATCAGGATGACCTTTTTTTTATTGAGAAAGCATTACAGTCATCGAAGTACAGAACAAAAGTAATTTCTTCAGGTCTGGAAGCCTACACTTATCTCAATGAGGGAACGGGATCTCCCGATATCGTCCTTCTCGACTACCGCCTTCCCGGTATGGACGGTCTGGAAATTCTCGACGCTCTGGGAAGGAAAGACCGCGATTACTCTTTTATCTTTCTCTCTGTGGACAGTTCCATCGGAACAGTTGTCGAGGCAATGAAAAGGGGAGCTCTCGATTTTATCGTCAAATCGGAAACGCTGAAAAAGGAGCTGCCCTCCAAAATCGATAAAGTCTATGATCTCCACCTTTCGCGTATGCGGAAGAAGAAAATGGAAGCAGAACTACTGGAAGCCAAAACCGCTGCGGAAAACAACGAACGGAAATACCGGATTCTTGTAGACGCCGTATTCGACGCCATTATTGTGACGGAAGAGGGTGTTATCGTAGAAGCCAATAGCCGCGCTGTCGAGAATAGCGGTTTCTCCTATGATTATTTATTGGGAAAAAGAGCCCTGGATTTTATAGAAACCGATGACCCCGCCATTTTTTCCGAACCGGAAGACCGGGACTGGAGAAATGTGGAAGGAAGGATACGCTGCGCTTCCGGGGAAATCAAAATGGTGATCATCAATTCCAGAACCACCGAACTGAAAGGACGAAACGTGGTTATTTCTTCCATTCACGACATTACGGAGAGCCGGATTCTCGAGGAAAAGCTCAGGCAGTCTGAAAAAATGAACGCTATCGGACAGCTTGCAGGGGGGATAGCCCACGATTTCAATAATCAGCTCTCTCCGATCATCGGTTACGCCGATATGCTCTGCCATCAGCTGGAGAACCCGCAATACAGGAAATTCGCCAACAACATTCTCCACAGCGCCCTTCGATCCGCCGATTTGACAAAAAAGCTTTTATCTTTTGCACGCAAAGGGCAGGTTATGCTCGAATCTGTGGATATCAATGACAAACTTACCGGTCTGCTCAGCGAAATGGAACGGGAAATCCCCTCTTCCATTACCATCCAAGAGAAATTGGATCCTCTCTGTAACGTGGTAAAAGGGGACCCCAATCAGCTGGAACAAGCTTTCCGCAATATTATTAAAAACGGAATCGAAGCCATGTCCGAAGGAGGCAGGCTTACCGTTGAAACAATCTGTCTGGAGATAGAGAAGGAAGAGGATCTGGTTTTATCCAATCATCTGGAACCGGGACATTATGTCAGAATTAAAATAAGTGATACGGGATGGGGAATACCTTCCGAACTGAAAAGGAATATCTTCGAGCCTTTTTTTACCACGAAAGATACCGGTCAGGGATCGGGCATGGGACTGGCTTCGGCTTACGGTGCCGTGGTGGAACACGATGGCTACATCACTTTCGCCAGTGAAGAGGGCATGGGAACGGACTTTGTCATATATCTGCCACTGGATAGAGATTCGGATTACTTTATGGAAATACAGAAAAATGTCGAAGACATGACAGCCAGAAACAGTACGATTCTCATTGTCGACGACGAGATGATGCTGAGAAACATGCTCGAGGATATTCTCATCAGCGATAATCATTCTATTATCAGCTGTGCCAGCGGGGAAGAAGCACTGGAGACATACAAAGAAAATAAAAACCGGATTGATCTTGTTATCCTCGATATGGTCATGCCGGGTCTGGATGGTTTTGAAACATTCACCCGACTGAAAGAGATGAATCCCCTTGTGAAGGTGCTTATTTCGAGCGGCTACAACATGAAGAGGGAAATCAAAAAACTGCGTGAAGCCGGAGCTCTGGGATTTCTCAAGAAACCTTTTAAAATGAATGAACTTCGAAAACAGCTGAAAAATATTCTGGGTTAAAAAAGATGATGCCCTATCCCGAAAAACGGGATAGGGCGGGAATCCTTATGTTCCTATCCGTTTTCCGGAACAGGGTCTACAGGTTGTATTTCAGTATTTCTTCCAGATTTCGTTCAGCCACAGAGGGCAGATCCGATGGCGTTTCCCTTCCCCCTTCCATGGGAAACCCGGGGAAATTGATCAGAACGACTGCGTCCAGATTGAGAATCTCTTCAAGGGGAGCCGCCATGGGATTGTGTATGTTGTCGAGAATCAGTTCCGGCTCGAGACGACCCAGTTCTGCAATCGCTCGGGGATTCAACGGCTGGGGACCGAACACTCCCAGAATATTAAAGCCCAGAGCCTGAGCGAATGGCTTCTGGTGAAAGTTGACCAGTACATCTCTTCCGAAAATGCCCTTCTCTTTAAGTCGGTTTTGGCTCTCTGTGATAAACTTCCTGTATTCCGCGATATTTTTTTCCGCAACGGATCGGGTTCCGATCTTGTCGGCGATAGCCAGCACCGATGCTTCAAGCGTTCCCGATTCATAGCTGGTCGTGATTTGAATCATCCGGTCTTCCGGTTTTTTAAAACTTTCGAGCACGGTTTTCATAAGAGCTTCATACCCCGCATATACCAGAAAATCGGCATCGCGGATTTTAACCACATCGGACACTTTCAGCTCGTATTCCGGCGGGTGGACCATGTCGGCCGGAGCAAGGAGTTCGGCATTTCCTCCCGCCATTTTGACGAATGCGGCTGTCCAGGCATTGGTCGCCAGAACTTTCGGAACAGACTGGGCGGAAAGACCGGCTGTCGCTGCAAAAGCCAGAACCACTATTGAAACAATGGAAATCATTTTCTTCATGTTTTTTTTCCTCGTTTGAAAAATATAATTATGATAAAAACCGCAGCTGCCGGTATGGCAATACCGGCGCTGACGGGGATATCGAACAATAGGGCGGTGAAAAATCCTATGAGAGAGAAGGCCCCTCCGAAAAGACAGGAATACACCATAGTCTGTTTTAACCCTGAAGCGATGAGCCCCGCTATGACAACAGGAAGTATCAACTGGACATCGAGAAGCAGGGCTCCCATCAGGTTCATGGCCGATGCGACTGCCAGCGATGTGATCAGCATTATTGCCAATTCGAAGCGGGAGACTCTGATTCCCATCGAAGATGCTACCTGTTTGTCGTGAAAAATTACTGTCAGCTTCCTGAAATTCAATACTGAAAAGAGGACGAGCGAAGCACTGACAGCACCGGTTATCGCAACCGTAAGGGGGGAGCTGGCATAGAGGCTGCCCCAGAGCAGAGTCAGGGTGTCTTTGGCCGGTACATGAAATACCGATGTGATAATAGATGCCGCCGCAACGGAGAAAACCATGAAAAACATAGTCAGATGACCGTATCCTGTTTTCAACTTCCGGGAGCTCTGATTGAGAATGATAATCATGAAAACATTCACAGCCACGCTTACTAGCGAGGGGTTCCAGCGAAGGGCCAGGCCCAGGGCGCCGCCGAGCAAAACGCCATGCATCAGCAGATAACGGATCGGCAGGAGGTTCATCCGCAGGACAAAAACTCCTGCCAGAGGAAAGGTGAATCCAGAAAAAACAAGCAGCATCAGGCCACGGTATATGGGAGGATAGGATAGCAGTTCTAACACAGGACTCCGTCCTTCAGTTCCCTGACAGCCCATCCCAGCTTTTCAATCCACTGGTGATCGTGGGAAACCATGAGAACCGTAGGGCTTGTGCTGGCGATCACCTGATTGAGGATTTCCAGAAAGTCTTCTTTTGAATCCCTGTCCAGGTAGGAAGTCGGTTCATCCAGGAGAATCAGCCGGGCCTGCTGACAGAGGCATCGGGCCAGAGCGACTCTCTGGTTTTCCCCTCCGGAAAGAGTGTTTACATCGCGGTTCTTCAGATGATGGCAGCCGGTTCGCTTCATGGCTATCTCAATACGGTTTTTCTGTTCTGTCCTGCTGATCCGGGTTCCGATCAGTCCCAGGGAAACAATCTCCCCGGCTGTTGTGGGAAACGACGAGTCGGGGCGTCCCTGATTGACATATCCAATAGGAGAGGGGCCGCTATTTCTCTTTAAATCTGTCCCGTCGAGGAGAATTTTACCTGAAATGACTGGTTGAACCCCGATCAGGGTTTTCAGTAGGGTCGATTTTCCCGTTCCGTTGTCTCCGGTAATGACGAGATGCTCTCCTGCTTCGACAGTGAGATCCAGCCCCCTGAGAACGTCATGAGAACCATATCCGGTCCACAGATTCTGTATCTCCAGAGATAGTCCCATTGCATATCCCGCTCTCTTGCGGATCATCAGATAAATGCTATGGAGATCCATCTCTTCAGTTATGAGATTTTCAGTCCTGCAGTCGATTTTTTCTACGAGGTTTCCATACCGGCAGTTCACCTTGTATTTGTTGAAAAGATCCAGAGCCGGTTGGCTTATAAGGTCAATTTTACAATTGAGAAAACCAAGCCGCACAATCAGGGCTGCTGCCGCTCTACCGGCGATTTTATCATGGAGGATCAGTTCTTCTCCCGTGAGATTCCGTGATTTTAGATAAGTTTCCACTTCAAAGAGGGGATGAAGCCATTTCCCCGAGCTTTTAAGCAACAGGATTCCCTCTTTGTCATAAAGATGAAGAGATTCGCTTTCATCCAGATCGGGAAGGCTATCAACTTTGTATTCCGATTTTTCCAGCATAGAGTCCTAGATTAATAGATGGAGTTAACTCCAGGTCAATAGGTGCTGATTTTTTTATTCTCACAGCCCGGAAGTTATTTGAGAGTTCAGGATGTGGTTTCGGGGCTTACTGATTTTCGAGTCCTCCCCCTGAATCGGTTATAAAGCAAAAAGACTCCCTTACGGAAGTCTTCCTGAATTGCTTATAGCAGGGGTAGGACTCGCCTTCCACTCATCGGCATCGTGCCGATTCCTTACAGGCCGATCAGTCGCTGACGCATCCATCCATGGATGCTTTTCCTCCCTATTCGGTCGGCGCTTACTGATTTTCGAGTCCTCCCCCTGAATCGGTTATAAAGCAAAAAGACTCCCTTACGGAAGTCTTCTTGAATTGCTTATAGCAGGGGTAGGACTCGAACCTACGGCCTTTGGGTTATGAGCCCAACGAGCTGCCAACTGCTCCACCCTGCGTCGCTTAATAATTTATTGTTCCTGAAACAAAGATAATGAAAAAATGGAGGATCGTATACTCTGTTTCAGATTATAGCAGGGGTAGGACTCGAACCTACGGCCTTTGGGTTATGAGCCCAACGAGCTGCCAACTGCTCCACCCTGCGTCGTTTCGTTCAGTAAATTATAGCTAATAGGATTTTTTGTCAATGCTTCTTATCAAAAAAGAAGAATATTATAAATGGGGATCAATGAATCATCAATTCTTTTCTTGTGAAGCTTTCAGTTTTATCAGAAGGACAAACATTCCCGCCAGAAGGGGAAAAATCAATATGGGCCAGAAGGAGGGGAGGCGGAGTATGGTGTTGTAGGTTCCGTGAAGCAGAACAGGAACGAAAAGACTCAAGAAGCTGAAGCTCCCCGTGTTCCGGAGGTTTTCCGATAGGAACAAACCCATAAAAGCTCCGCAGAGAGCATGCAGCGGCAATGATGTTATGCCGCGCAGGAGCATGAGCGGGACGATGGAGTCCGTACCGGTCAGGTATAGTATGTTTTCTCCAATGGCGAAACCGATTGCCGCCGCAGTGGAGTAAATCATAGCCGCTCCTGTTGTCCGGCCTTCCGGCAATCTTCTCAGCAATAGCCAGATGACAGTCAGTTTGGCAGATTCTTCGATGAGCGATACGGCAATAAATGGAGAAAGCAGTTCCGGAACAAAACCCTTTCCTTCAAAAAATCCCGAGAGGAGGCTTACTGCAAAAACGGCAGGTATCAGTATGAGAAGGCCACCGGACAAAAGCTTGAAGAAAATCTTTGGGTCCGGTGTTTTTCCTTTATGTGATGACAGGAGAAGGGAAATTAATAAAACAGCGGGGAGGATTGAGAACAGGGCTATCTTTCCCGCCAGGGCTATTATCATTTCAAACACTCTTCCAGTATCCGGATCAGGAATTTATTGTCCTCTTCCATACCGATCGTTATGCGGATCCACTCGCTGAGGCCGAAGCTCGCCAGTGGGCGGATGGTTATGCCTTTTTCCATCATGGTCCGGAACAGTTCCTTACTATCCCTTTTTACATGAATGCAGATGAAATTGGCCTGGGTCGGGTAGTATTTCAAACCCATTTTATCCAGTTCTCCATAGAGGTATTTTTTGCCCTCTCCGTTCATCTCCCTGCTTTTTTCGTAAAATGCCCTGTCGTACAGAGCGGCTTCTGCGGCTCTCTGCGCCGGGGTGTTGACATTAAAAGGCTGCTTCGTTACCAGAATCTGATCGATAACTTCTTCTCTGGCAATGGCATAACCCACCCGCATGGCCGCCATGCCGTAAATTTTGGAGAAAGTTCTGAGGATCATGAGATTGGCGTATTTAGCCAGAAGGGCTTTCCAGTCCGGAAAATCATCGGCATCGCTGTAATCGGCATAGGCTTCATCGAGAACAAAAAGAACATCTTCGGGAATCCGGGAAAGCATGGAATCAAGCTTTTCATGGGATACATAGGTTCCCGTGGGATTATTGGGATTGCAGAAATATATGACTTTTGTCCGGCTGTCAATAAGCTTCAGAATTCCATCGGGGTCAAAAGTTCCCTCTTTCATAGGGGTTTTACGGATTTCGCCGGCATAGAGTATGGTGGCAAATGTGTACTCGGAAAATGTGCTCTCCGCTGTTATGGCATTGTCTCCCTCGCCGATATAGGTAGCGGCAATGAGAGTCATGATTTCGTCGGAACCGTTCCCTACGACAAAATTGCCCGGACTCATTCCGTGTTTTTCCGCCAGAGCGTTTCTCAGTCTGCGGCAGCTCCCGTCGGGATAGATATGAACTTCCGCAAGTGATTCCGCAGCGGCTTTCACCGCCAGAGGAGAGGGTCCGAGTCTGTTTTCATTGGATGAGAGCTTCAGAGCCCCCTCTTTCAGAACTCCCGGCTTGTAAGGTACCATCTGCTTGAGATTTGTCTTCATTTTCATGTCCTTACTTTACTTGGAAAAAAGAATTTTGGTAATAGGATGAAAACAATAAAATTAAACTACGAAATCCAGAAATATCACTTTACAATTTACGAAAAACGAATACAATATGTCTATAACATATGGAAAGGATGTATTTAATATGCAGCCAGATGAAATAGATTGGAAAATCATCGATATCTTAAGGGAAAAATTTGTTCCCAATAACGCTATAGCCCGGGAATTGGGTGTATCGGAAGGTATGATCCGGCAGAGGGTAAAGCGCCTCAAGGAAGCGGGAATCTTAAGGATCCGTGCTCTGATCAACCCCGATGTGCTTGAAAATCTGCAGTTGGCTTTAGTCGCTGTTAATATTACGGAATCCTCTTTGCTGAAGAAGAAAGCAGATCAGATCGCGAATCTGGAGAACGTTCTCTCCGTCTCCTTCACTTCCGGTCGATACGATCTTTTTGTGGAAGTTCTCGTCTCTTCCAACAGAGACCTGGTGCGGTTTCTTACCGAGGAGCTGCCGAACGTAGAAGGTGTTACGAACTCGGAGACATTCATGATGCTCCGAAGCTATAACAAATTCGTATAATCCACAGCATTTCCCAATCATAACCTCCTGTTTCCGGGAGGTTTTTTTTACATCCATTTGTCTGTTCAGGTTGTTGCTTGGCCGATCAGCTGACACAGATCAGTAAAGTTAACAGAAATGAGACAAGGATTACAGCCTGAGAGAACACTGCCTGAATCGGCGCTTTCATTCTCTTATCATCCTCTTTATTGATTTAATTTTAATTTATTGTGTTTATATAGTTCTCTATTTGACGATGCCTCTCTTTTCTGCTTATTTTTCCAGTGTAAATTAGTTGTAGAATAATGGAGGATATATTAAGTGCAGGATAGATTTACCATTAAAGCGCAGGAAGTTATTGAACTCGCGTCACGCATTGCATCAGAGAAACAGCACAGTCAGATCGAGCCGATTCATATCCTTCAGGCCCTTATCAGACAGGAAGAGGGAATTGTCTCGCCTCTGCTGGATAGACTGGGTGCCGAAAAAAGCATACTCGCACGGGACATCGAGGACCTGCTGGGCAAAGTCCCCAGGGCCTACGGCGACACGCTGCAGGTTTCCCTGTCGAGCCAGTCCATGTCATTGCTGAAAAAAGCCGAGAAGGAATCTTCCGATTTAAAAGATGATTTTATCTCTACCGAACATATGCTCATTGCCCTGGCCGCTTCCGGGGGATCAGTCGGCGATATGCTTAAAAAGCAGGGTATCACGAGAGACTCGATCCTCCAGGCGCTGATATCCATCAGAGGGAATCAGCGGGTGACTGATCAGAATCCCGAAGGGAAATACCAGGTTCTCGACCGCTACTGTACCGATCTGACAGCTCTGGCGAGAAAGGAAAAACTCGATCCCGTTATCGGAAGAGATGAGGAGATCCGCCGGGTCATGCAGGTCCTGTCGCGCCGGACGAAGAACAACCCCGTGCTCATCGGAGAGCCCGGCGTCGGTAAAACGGCCATTGCCGAAGGACTGGCGCGGCGTATCGTTTCGGGAGATGTTCCCGATTCCCTGAAAAACAAGAAGCTGCTTGCTCTTGATATGGGGTCTCTTGTAGCCGGTGCCAAATTCCGGGGAGAGTTCGAAGAGAGACTGAAGGCGGTCATTAAAGATGTGACGAAGTCGGAAGGGGAGATCATCCTTTTTATCGACGAGCTTCATACGCTGATGGGCGCCGGTGCTGCCGAGGGTTCGACCGATGCGTCAAATCTCCTCAAACCGGCTCTGGCCAGGGGGGAACTGAGAACCATAGGGGCCACGACTCTCGATGAATACAGAAAACATATAGAAAAGGATGCCGCTTTCGAACGGCGGTTCCAGCAGGTTTACACCTCCGAACCATCGGTCGAGGATTCGGTAACCATACTCCGCGGTATCAAAGAGCGATACGAAATCCATCACGGGGTCAGAATCCGCGATGACGCTCTCATCGCCGCGGCCAGTCTGTCTGACCGCTATATCACATCGCGCTTTCTACCCGACAAGGCGATCGACCTTGTCGATGAAGCGGCCAGCCGTCTGAAAATGGAAATCGAAAGCCAGCCGGAAGAAATCGACCGGCTCGAGAGAAAAATGCTGCAGCTGGAAATAGAGAAACAGTCGCTCTCCCGGGAGGATGATTCCGCATCGGAAGAGAGAAAGAAGAACATCGCTGCCGAACTTGCAGAATTGAAAAGCGAATTCGATTCCCTCTCCCTGCAGTGGCAGAATGAAAAGAGCATAATTGAATCCATCCGCGATCTGAAGCAGCGGATCGAAGATTTTCAGGCTCAGGAAACCATTTATGAAAGAGAAGGCAACTATGCGGGAGCCGCGGAAATCAAACACGGGAAACTGCCGCAGACCCACGCCGAGCTTCAGAATAAGACTGAGGAGCTGGCCCGGATTCAATCAGGCAAGAGCCTTCTTCAGGAAGAGGTGACAGAAGAGGATATCGCCCAGGTCGTTTCGGCCTGGACGGGAATTCCCGTCTCGAAAATGATCAGCTCGGAAAAAGAGAAGCTTCTCAAGCTGGAGAGAATTCTGGAAGAGAGGGTGGTGGGACAGAATGATGCGGTCGAAAAGATCTCCGATGCCATTCGCCGTAACCGGAGCGGTCTCTCGGAGAGCGGACGTCCTCAGGGCTCTTTTATCTTCCTGGGACCGACCGGCGTGGGGAAAACCGAGCTGGCCAAAACTCTCGCCGACTTTCTATTCAATGACGAAAGGGCGCTCACCCGTATCGACATGAGCGAGTATATGGAGAAGTATGCTGTGTCCCGCCTCATCGGGGCTCCTCCCGGTTACGTGGGATACGAACAGGGCGGCCAGCTTACCGAAGCGGTCCGGCGCCGACCCTATTCGGTCATTCTGTTCGATGAGATCGAAAAAGCCCATCCCGATGTGTTTAATATTCTTCTTCAGGTTCTCGATGACGGCCGGCTCACTGACGGGCAGGGGAGGATCGTCAACTTCCAGAACACCATTATCATTATGACAAGCAATCTGGGAAGCGATATTATTCTTCAGGGATTGCCTTCCGATGAACTCCGCCTGAAAATGAACGGTCTGCTCAAGTCTACCTTCAAACCGGAGTTCCTCAACAGAATTGACGATATCATTATCTTCAATCAGCTTACGGAAAAGAATATACTGGGGATTGTCGATATACTCACCGGACAGCTGGCCGACAGGCTCAAAGAGCAGAAAGTGGATCTCCGTTTCAGTCCGGAAGCTCTCCGGCATCTGGGGCATGAGGGATATGATCCTCTATTCGGAGCCCGGCCGCTTAAAAGGACCATTCAGAATCTTGTACAGAATCCGCTTGCCAGGAAAATCCTGGCTGGAGAGTACCCCGAAGGTTCAACGGTCCAAGTCGATGTGAAGGATGGGGAGATCGTTTTTTCCTGAAGACTACCGTCTCAGATAGGATAGTTCGGAAGGCAGAACAATATTATTCCCGAAGAGGTCCTCGCCGTATCCGTTTTCGGCGAGGATTTCTATATCTTTCAGAACCCGTTTGTCTCCGGAGAAGGTGACCGTAAGCCTGCTCGAAATGTCGATTTTTCCCAGCGCCAGATAAGTCGTGATCGCCCGTTTGACGTAATCGATCAGATTTTCATCCTCGAGGGGATCCAGTTCTTCAAAGGAGAAACTGTTTTCGTAGAGGAGCAGGGTTTTCTGTTCCATCAGATCGAGAAAGATGATCCGGAGTTTCTTTTTCATTTCTTCGGTCGATAGCTTTTCGATTTTCAGCTGCCGGATAAGGGGATGTTTCATTATTTCCCTGGCAGCAGCGGCTCTTTTGTCGGAGTTTATGACTTCATTGGCTCTGAACAGTTCAAGAGGCATGGATGCATCATAGATCTGATCGTGGAGCTGCATTTTCACATTGCCGCCGTAATGAAGAACGATCTTTGAGATAAGAGTCGAAGGGCGGACATGGAAGCCTCTGTAGTTGGGAATGCTGACGGTTATCCTGTCGGGTACAGAATACTGGCGTAGCACGGATCGACAGACTTCCTGTGCGGAAACAATGAACCTATCGCAGTAGGTGATAAAATAATCCATCAGTATGGACAGGCATTGGCCCTCTTCAATATGTTTCTTATATTTCCATTTCTTGCTGAAATAGCCGGCATGCCTTTCTATATAATGAACGAGAACCGTGGCTGTTTCCAGAAGATTGTAAACCAGGGAAATCTGTCCTCTGAGGACGGGAAGATTTTTATCATGGAGTGCGATATCGGTCAATTCCAGATGGGTGTCGTAGATGGACTGGAGGTTGTGAAACTTGTTCTCCAGTATTCTCATCCCCTCTTCGCTAATTATATCGGGGATACAGCTTCTGTACTCTCTGCGGCTCATTTTCTTATAGATTTTCAGGCTCTTGCTCTCTTCTGCCAGATTGAGGAAGGAAGTGGCCAGGTTTATGGCAATGCGCGAGGGGAATCTTGTTCTCCGTCTTTTGCGGTTGTTAGGCAGCTTCCCTTCGGGGTAGAGCTCTGTAAAATCATCAATATCGTAAGCGCCTTCATTTATGAGAATCTTTTTTTTCTGAGCGATACTGATCATGGTCCGGGAATTCTGTATCAGGCTTTTGAGAATAATATCGCTGATTTTATCTGTTTCATTGAGAAAGTCGCTGTCCACTTCGCTGAGATTATAAAGAGGCGCGGTCTGTTTTATATGAAGCAGGTTATAGGCAATTGTCGTAAAGGATTTGCTGACGGCGATGGTCTGACGGAAGGGGTACCAGAATCTGTTCTGCTTTGCGCCGTAATGATCGAGGATTTCTTCGCACCGCGTCGATTCGAGATGTAATTTGCCTATGATAGGCCGCTGAATATTGTCATAACTGGATTGCCTGGAAAGTAATTTTGTCAGTGAGAGCAGTTCGCCCATCTCATTGGAGACAAACAGTCCGAAGCTTTCCTCTTCCAGTTCAATTGCCTTGGTTAGTTGCATAAATGACTGATTTCCTAAAATTGAATCATACTTCAGTGCTGTTTTCTTTGCAAGGGAGAGGCATTTAAATCTTCCCTTTTAACGATTTCCTGTTTTTTATGTCAGAAGATCTATCCTGGTGAAAATGTAATCAAGAGAGTCCTTCTTCAATCGGGCCCGGCAGTAACTGGTGTCATCGAGCCTTTTATGAGTCACCGGATTATACGTTATATTGCTCTTCCTGTTGGTTTCGTCGTACCAGGATACAAGTGATATATGACCGTTTTCGATTTCCAGGCAGTTGATGCCTTTCCTGTCGATGACGCAGCCTGAATTGAAAAGGCAGGGAATAATCATATGGTCGTATATGCTGCTGAAGGAATCGTAGTGGTCTCCCGTCTTCAGGAGTTCCTTGAGAGCGTCTGCCAGCACCCTGATGGAGGATTCCAGTCTGGCCCTTTCATGCTCATCCGATTCCAGATATTTTCTTATCCTCTGCTCGATGTTGTATTTCAGGTAATCCGCTTCCGACAGTCCTTCGAAAAGGGCTCTGTGGGTATGACCGACAAGAGAAAGGATTTTCTTATCCTTGCTGAAATCGTAAATTTTCTCTTCAGCTTTCAGTTTTTTCACATTGGTATAGGGCCGCTTGATGTTTTTTATCATAAGAGGGTGGGCTATGTATTTCAGCGAAAGACCGACAAGCGAATTGATGAAACCGTGGTAATTGGAAGCCTGATGGCCGTGAAGAACGAAAATAGTGTTGTCTTTGTATTGCAGTTTCAACCCCGGAAGGATCTGATAGTTGATATCATTGGGGCGGAAATTTATGGTGTTTTTAATCAGAAGGAGATCTCCGTCGTGGTTGCCGACAATTTTGTAGAGTCCGTCGCGGTCTCGGAACTTCCCGAAGAGTTCGTAGAGGTCATGCCATCTTCTGTAGATGGTTGTCAGCGAGACTTTCTGCAGTTCCTCAACATCCCCGTTGAGGATCAGTTTGTATCCCCCGTCGTAATAATACTTCTGCAGAATGGTAAAAAACATCTCTGAATTCGGGAGAAAATCATCGCGGCTTTTTCTTCCGCCTAAATGAAAATCGCTGAAAATCACAATTTTATCGCTGTCATCTATATCGATGGAAGGACAATTGTTAAAGAGTTTTTCAAGTTTTTCCTGGTTGTGGTGACTTTTCTTCATTATATTAAATTATAAGTGCACAGTGCCTAATGGCAAATATTATTGAAAAAGTGCCGAAACGATTAAAAATTATTTATATGTCTTGACTATATATGGAAAGTTATATATATTGACATCAACAAAAGAAAAGAGGTGATGTAATGGCTGAACATCTTACAGTGGATACTTTCAAAGAAAAAGTATTCAATTATACAGAAAACAAAGATTGGAAATTCGAAGGGGACCTGCCCTGTATTATCGATTTCTACGCAGACTGGTGCGGTCCTTGTAAAATGGTCGCTCCCATTCTGGAAGAGCTTTCGACAGAGTTCGAAGGTAAAATGAATGTTTACAAAGTAAACACGGAAGAGCAGCAGGAACTGGCTGCGGCATTCGGAATCCAGAGCATTCCTTCTCTCCTGTTCGTACCTAAAGACGGACAGCCCCAGATGGCTATGGGAGCTCTTCCCAAAAACAGCCTTCTGGACGCTATGAAAAACGTTCTGAATGTTGAATAATTCTTTCTTTTAATCAATGATAGAAGAGGCGTTGCTATATACAGCAACAGCCTCTTTTTTTTACAAAAAAAGTGTCTTTGAACTGTATGTTGCGTTGTGCGGTGCTCGACATGCTCAAATAGCTCCGCTATTCTGCGCTTTCTGTGCTCCTGACGCCTTGCCTACAGCCCAAATACATCTTTTTTTCAAAAATGCGCCTTTGGCCCGCATGCTGCGCTGCGCTGTACTCAGAATGCTCAAATAGCTCCGCTATTCTGCGCTTCTTCCGCTCCGACAGCTTCGCTTTCGAGCCAAATCCATCATTTTTGCACTATAGACGGGGAGGAAGTTATGGGGAAATTGTGGGAAAAAAATTATTCGACCGATAAGCTGATCGAGGAATTTACCGTCGGGAGAGACTACCGGCTCGATATGAATCTGGTTCCATCCGACTGTCTGGCTTCTCTGGCTCATGCTTCCATGCTCCAATCCATCGGCATTATCAGTTCTGCCGATCTGGAAAACCTGAAAAAGGGTCTGATTTCCATTATGCATGATCATGCCGAAGGTCATTTTGAAATAAAACTCAGTGATGAGGATGGGCACACAGCTATTGAAAACCGGCTGGTGGAGATATGCGGCGACGCAGGGAAGAGGATACACACAGGCAGAAGCCGGAATGACCAGTCCGTTACAGCGGTCCGAGTCTACGGGCGGTCCGTTCTTATCGGCATAATGGAGACCGGCGTAACCCTTGTCCGGACCTTACTGTCCTTCGCTCGGAAATACAGCTCCGTGCCAATGCCCGGGCGAACCCACATGCAGACGGCCATGCCCTCGTCGGTGGGACTCTGGATGGGCAGCTATGCCGAAGAGCTGGCTGACGATCTGAAAGTCGTATATAACACCCTCGAACTGATTAACCAGAATCCCCTGGGAGCGGCGGCCGGTTACGGCGTCCCCCTTCCTCTGGACCGCGAAATGACTGCCCGGCTGATGGGGTTCCCCGCTGTTCAGAACAATGTGATTTATGCCAATAATTCAAGAGGGAAGTTCGAGTCCATCATTCTCGACTCTCTTGATCAGATCGGTTTGACCCTGAGTAAGATGGCTCAGGATCTCATTCTGTTTTCCCTGCCGGAATTCGGTTACTTCAAGCTGCCCGATGAGTTGTGCACCGGATCGAGCATCATGCCTCAGAAGAAAAATCCCGATGGACTCGAGCTGACCCGTTCCGCCTCAGCTGTTCTCTCCGCTGCGGCTACAGAGGTTAAAAACATCATCCGTTCGCTACCTTCCGGTTACAATCGCGATGTGCAGATGACCAAAGAGCCTTTTATCAGGGGAACCCGGCTGGCTCTCACCATGATGAGAGTCATGGACCTGACTGTCAGCCGGTTGAACGTCCGGGAGGATCAGCTGATTAAGGGGTTCACACCCGATATCCATGCAACCGATGCGGCTCTGGAAATGGTAGCAGCGGGAAGCACTTTCCGCGAAGCCTATAAAGAAGTGGGGCTTAATCTGGATAAACTCGGTGACCGCGATGCCCGTGAGGCACTGGCCAGCCGAAACTATAAGGGCACAACGGGAAACCCCGCCTTCGACCTATGCCGGGAGAAAATTGATTTACTTGAAAAGAAAACTCTCTCCCTGTCAGATGAAGTTGAAAAAGCCTTCAAAAATCTGACAGGGGAGACGATGGAAATCATTCCCCTGACGGATTATCGCTAGATTCGCCGGGATCACTGGATATTTCCTGAATCTGTTTTATCAATTCGCGGAGTTTGGCTTCCCGGGCTTCGCTTTCGTTCAGCTTTCTCTCAAGCTCATCTATATCGGTAGCCAGGTCTATCTGTTTCCGTTCCAGTTCCTGAATTCTTCCCGTCATCCGGCGTATGCGGTTCTCATCTTCTGCAGACTGTGAAATCAGATCGCTGTTTTCATCTTTCAGCTCAACAATCAGTGCTTCGACTTCTTTCAGCCTTTCCGTCCGGGACTCGAGTTCCATTCTGAGTCTGTCGGCCAGTCCCTGCTCGGCGCTTATGGCCCGCTCCCGTTCGAGAATCTCCTGATCAGTCTGTTCCGGATCGAGAACCACTCGGTATTCAAGATCGGTTTCCGCGTTTATCATCAGGACTTTATCGGCATATCCTCTTTTGCGTACCAGTACGGTTAATTCTTCACCCGCCGGGAATATGCCTGTAAATAGGCCGCGACCGGAAAGATAACCGTTTACATAAATCTGAGCGTCCGACGGCACGGTTACGATACCCGTTTTGACAAGAGATCCTTTATCTCCCGAAAGATCGAGGATTTTAAAGCTCTCTCCGTCGACGATCATTTCCCTGGAAGATTCGGACATAGGCGCCAGGGTTCCGGTCGTTTCGCCCCGGACAACGAAATATTCCTGTCCCGCTCCTGCTTCCACAAGTTCGCCCGAACCGTCTTCAAGAGCCACGTCAACCTGTCCTTCATCGACAATCAGGTATGTGCCGTCTCCATTGCGGTCCACGAGGAAGGTCGTGCCTTTGACGGAATATATCTTGTCTTCCGATTTAACTTCGAGTTTTTCCCCTTCCCGCAGTTTGTTGACCCGGTAGAGCATGGTTCCCGTTAGGATTTCCGTCTTTATATCCGGAGCACTGTCCATATTCAGGAGACTGCGGATTTTTATGATCGTGTTGCTCCGGAGCCGGGCAGAAGCCACGGTTGAGAACTGGACCTGACAGAAAGACTCGTCCACGACCTTGATTATATCGCCCGCGTAGAGGGCGGTTCCCGTCTCGGCTTCAATGATGCTGTCGTCTCTGAGAATAAATACTTCTCCCGAGATGGCTGTGATGAAAGCTTCCTCCTCTCCCGTCAGGGAAAGAGGATTGAGCTTTCTTGTTTCTTTCGGGGCTGAAGTCATATCAAAATAAAAATAGACACCGATAGCTGCGATTATCATACCTATGAGAAAGACAAGTACTGTGCGGATCAACTGTTTCATAACTATAAATATACATACAGCAGGGTATAAATCACAAGATCCATGATAAAATATAAATATGAATATCTTTGATCATATTACAAGAAAATTCGGATATGCCTTTAAAGGTCTGAAAATCGCCATCATAACGGATAACAGCTTTAAAATACACTTTCTCTTTGCTTTTCCTGTTGTCCTTTCCGGTTTTTTTCTTCATTTCAACAGATACGAGTGGATGGCAATTGTTCTTTCCATCGGTCTCGTGCTCGTAGCGGAGCTGTTTAACACATCTATCGAATATCTGGTAAAGATGTTTACTGACGAGTACCATGAACTGGCGGAGAAATTACTGGATATCAGTGCGGGAGCCGTCCTCATGGCGGCCATTATGGCTCTGGTTATGGCAGCCTTCGTCTATTATCCCTATGTTATCTGATCGCGGAGATTTCCCAGTATCAGTTTGAGAACTTCCGGCTCCAGGTTGCTTCCTTTCTGCTCCATCAATCTGATAAGTCTTTTTTTATTATACGGACCGTCACATGTCAGAGATGAATGGCCCGCATGGGAGCTTTTCCAGGTTACGGTTCTCTGAACGGATCTTTTATCGTAGGATATCTGAAAACCCGTCGGTTTATTCTTATCCTCTTCGTACCAGAGGATCAAATCCATATCGCTGTCGATAAACCACCGCCGTTGTCCCTCGTCGGGTATTTGTCTCACATTTTCGATTTCAGTCAGCACAGTTTTTCCCTTTTACTAACATTAATGTAACACATTTTTCGGGTAATCATAAAAAATTTCCCGGCACTGTTTTTTTCCGCATCCATTCCAGGATTCCGTTTCCATGATGAAAAGGCCGCAAGTGGGAAAACTATCTCTGCCCATGCCGGTAAAGTAGTATTCCGCCATCTCTATCGAGGGATTATGTCCGATGATGATGATAGAGCGTATAGAATCATCCATACTTCTGATCAGTTCTCTGAAATCGCCAATTTCACAGAGGTACAGGTCCTCTTCAAAGCGGATTTTATTCATGTCATAACCCAGCCCTTCGGCTATCCGCTCCGCAGTCGAAGCTGCCCGGATAGCCGGACTGCTGATAATCAGGTCGGCCCGGAAGTTTCTGGCGGCCAGTCTTCTCCCCATTTTCAGGCTGTCTTTTTCCCCTCTTGCGTTCAGGGGGCGGTCGAAATCCCGCATTATGGAACTGCCATGAGCTGATTTGCCATGACGGATAAAACAGATTTCTTTCATAAAACCCTCTCTGCTCTGTATTATCTGAGTGATTTGCTCAAAACTTTTTCTCAATTTCCGGGGCCAAATTTTTTTCCGGCCCGCATCAATGGAAAACCACTTTCTCTTTCTCTTTTTCTCTTCGGGCCAATGCTCTGCGACATGACTGACTTTCATCAGGAATAGTTTGACTTTTACTTTGCTATTCCCTTTCGGATGTCCGTATTTCGTAAAGGCCGAGTCAAAAACCGTTCCTTCGATTCCCGCTTCCTCCCGGGCTTCCATCAAAGCAACTTCCCGATTGGAAAGGCCCTGTTCTTTGTGCCCTTTGGGCAGCATCCATCGGGAATCGCCTCTCTTTTTAATAAGAAGAATCTCAATTTCAGAGTTACTGTTTATTCTGTAGGGAACGACTCCGCTATGGGTTGCTTTCTTTTTCATATTTAAAATGCTGTCCTTTTATATGTTAATGCAAAAATTAACGTCAGGTTGACATAAAATTCATCATGACAAAATAATTAAAATAGATATATAAGGGGATTAACCATATGAGTACGATAAAATCGAAAGGAAAAAAAATCGGGATACTGACCGCCGGCGGAGATTGCCCGGGGCTCAATGCCGCTATCCGGGGGGTCGGGAAGACGGCTATACTCGAATACGGCATGGAGGTTTACGGCTTCTCTTCGGGGTATCTGGGGCTGATCAATAAAGAGTACCGTCAACTTTCGGAGAGAGATCTTTCGGGGATTCTCACGCTCGGTGGCACCATTCTGGGAACATCGCGGGAAAAACCCTATAAAAATGTCGATTATGATGATTACATAAACAGTAAGCCGGCGCAGATTGTCGAAACCTACAGGGAGATCGGCCTCGACGCCCTGGTCTGCATCGGGGGAAACGGTACAATGAAAACGGCCCATAAACTTCAGATGGAAGGCCTGAATGTCGTTGCCTTACCTAAGACAATTGATAATGATGTCTGGGGGACGGACCTGACTTTCGGTTTCGATTCGGCCGTGCAGATCGCCGCAGAGGCAATTGACCGCATCCATTCCACAGCGAACTCTCATAAGAGGATCATGGTCGTCGAGGTCATGGGGCATCACGCCGGGTGGCTGACGCTCTATTCGGGAATTGCCGGCGGGGCCGATATGATTCTCATTCCCGAAATCCCCTACAAGGAAAAAGTGATTAAAAAATATCTGGAGCATCGCTACAATGAAGGGAAGCCCTATTCGATCATTATCGTTGCCGAGGGGATCAGCATACCCAGGAAATCCAGCGGAGCATCAGCAACGATCAGACCGGCCCATTATATTGCCAAGCTTGTAACAAAGCTCACGGGTCTCGAAGCACGCGAGACAATACTCGGGTATATTCAGAGAGGCGGTTCTCCTTCACCTATGGACCGGATATTGGCCACGCGCCTCGGATCATATGCTGCGGATCTCATAGCCCGGGAGGAATTCGGAACAATGGCTGCCCTGGAGGGGGATCGGATCGTCGCCCGGCCTCTGGAGGAGGTGGCGGGTAAGCTGAAGCTGGTTACGGAAGATCTCGATCTGATACGCCATGCCAGAGCAATCGATACCTGTTTCGGGGATGCCTACTGATGGAGCAGTTTCGAAACAAGGAGGTCAGCTGGCTTTCCTTTAACGGGAGGGTTCTGCAGGAAGCGGCCGATCCTTCGGTCCCTCTGGCCGACCGCATTAAATTTCTGGGTATTTATTCCAACAACCTCGATGAGTTTTTCCGGGTTAAAGTCGCCGGTCTTATCCACATGGTAAAACTGGAGCGGATCGATCCCGAACTGATAGGCGGGTCTGATCCCCAATCGGTACTGGATGAGATCGCCGAAATTGTCAAAAGGCAGCGTGCCCGTTTCGAAGAACTCATCAATTGCGTAGTCGAAGAGCTGAAGACTGAAAAAATCATAATCAAGCGCTATACAGAGTTATCCGCCGAACAGGAGATCTTCGTTCAGGAATACTTCAACAAAAAAGTTCGCTCTCATATTTTTCCCATGGTTCTGGATTTCCGGTATAAGTTTCCCAAGCTCAAAGACCAGGTTTTATATCTCGCCGTAGAGCTTCATCTGAAACAGCGGGGAAAGAAGTACAGTATTATAGAAATCCCCACGAAAATTCTCCCCCGCTTTGTAAAGCTCCCAACGGAAAGCGGTGAAGATCATATCATTTTCATTGATGAAATTGTGCGTTTCGGTCTTCCTTCCATTTTCAGGATGCTGAATCTCAAAGAGTATCACTCCTACAATATCAAAGTCACCAATGATGCGGGGCTCGATCTGGAAGACGATCTGGAGACCAGCTATGTCAGTAAAATCAACAAGAGCCTCAAGAAGAGAAAACAGGGGCCTCTGGTCCGCTTCGTTTACGATAATACCATACCCGATGAAATGTTCCGCCTGATCCATTCGAAGATGAAACTGGGAAAAACTCAGTTTCTCACACCGGGCGGACGGTATCATTATATCAAGGATTTCACGCAATTGCCTTCCATGACCTTACTGAAAGAGGAAAAGCGGCATAATCAGTTGAGGCATCCCGCTCTCTTGGGCAAAAACAGGATTCTCGGCGTATTGAAAAAGCAGGACCTGCTGCTTCACTTTCCCTATCACAGTTACGAAACGATCATCGACTTCCTCCGGGAAGCTTCCATCGATCCCAATGTCGAATCCATCAGCATCACTCTGTACCGGGTCGCGCGGTATTCCAGCATCGTCAACGCGCTGATCAATGCCTTGAGAAACAGAAAAGCCGTAACCGTCATCGTCGAGCTTCAGGCCCGGTTCGATGAAAAATCCAATATTTTCTGGGCCGAGAAGCTTAAGGAAGAAGGGGCCAATGTCATTTTCGGTTTCAGCGGCATGAAGGTCCATTCCAAGCTCTGCCTTGTTACGAGGAGAAACAGGAAGCGGGAGCTCGAATATTACAGCACAATCGGCACGGGAAATTTCAATGAAGATACGGCCAGGCTCTACACCGATACCTATCTTCTCACAGGCAGCAGAGAAATCGGAAAAGAGGTGGAATCTGTTTTCGCGTTTCTGATCAGATCCTATTATATCAAAGCTCCGGAATATCTGCTCCTTTCTCCTGTAACGAACAGAACGGGCATTACAGCTTGTATCGAAAGGGAGAAACAGAATGCTCTTGAGGGAAAACAAGCCTTTATTTATATAAAGATGAATAATTTTGCCGATGTCGATATGGGAGAAGCTCTTCTGCAGGCGGCGGAAGCCGGCGTTCGGGTAAAGATGCTCGTCCGGGGAATGTTTACGCTTCAGCTCGATGGGAAACGGGGCGGAGGCAACATAGAAGCGCGCAGTATTGTCGATAAATACCTGGAGCATTCGCGCTATCTGATTTTCTGCAACGGCGGAGATGAAAAAGTCTATATTACCTCTTCGGATCTGCAGCCGAGGAACCTCGACAGGCGTGTAGAGGTCAGCTGCCCCATATTGCATAAAAAACTCCGGAGGGAGATCATCGATATTTTTGAAATATACTGGCGGGATAATGTCAAAGCCCGGATCCTCGATTATTCACTGGCGAATAAATATGTCTCGGAGCAGGGAGACACTCCTTTCAGAGCTCAGGATGAGATCTATCGTTTCCTCAGCGGAAATACTGAGTCCTGAAAACAACCCCGGTCTGTCTAGACTGACCGGGGTTTATAAGGCTTATATTCAATAGAAATCCTTTACTGTTGATCAGCCGGAGTCAAACGTCCGGCTATATAGGCTATATGGCTGTTGATTCTGCTGAAATAGGAGATCAGATCGAGGTGAACAGAAGAAGTGGCAATTGATTCGGAAAGGCCTTTGGACAATCTTCCGATGTGCATCTCTTTGTATTTTTCCTCATCCTTGTCCTTATAGGAATTGACGACTTTCATCGCCTCGACACTATCGTCGTTACGGAGAGCAGCAGTCAGTGATTCAAAGTTCTTGTTGACCTTGTAAATCAGATGCTCCAGCTCGTGAAAGCCATCTTCAGAAAAGAGTAGATCCTTCTCTATTTTCTTCGCTGCCAGGACCATTATATTCTTATCAATGACATCTCCGATCGATTCAAGCTCATTCTGAATATACATATAATTCATGCAGCGCCGGGACTCTTCCGAAGAGAGCTCCTCCTGTGAAAGTCTGGCGAGGAATGTCATAATCGCTTTGTGAAGAATATCCACTTTGGAGTCCAGTTCACTGAATTTACCAAGAATCTCCGTATTTTTGCTTCGGAAAGCCACTTTCATTTCACTTATCATTTCCTGAATATATTCTGAGACTCTGATAATTTCTTTTCTGGTCATCATCAGTGAAAGTTCGACGCTTTTCCCGATAAGTCCGTTGTTAATGTATTTAGGACCGAATGGCTTGGGAGCTTCTCTTTCGGGGAATAACCGGTCAAAGAGTTTGACAATCAGTTTAAGATTCGGAAAAACGATTATATGGTTGATAACCGGCATAAAAGTGAATCCCATGGCTATCTGCCGGGCTAGACTCTCAGTTCCCAGAACATGAAGGGTAAACCACTTTATCCCCCAGATATACAGCCTTTCTCCCTGAAAGGGAATACTCAGGAGGATAAAGACCCAGAAAGCTCCGATCAGCTGGAACAGGATATGGATATATGCGGAACGCTTCGCTTCCCAGTTGAGCGTTATGCTTCCGAGAACCGCTGTTATACAGGTCCCTACAGCCGCACCGAGATTTATGGGAATGGCCTGTTCGAGAGATATGGTTCCTGACATGGCCATGGCGATTGTTATTCCCGTTGTGGCACCCGATGATTGGATTATCATAGTAAAAAGCATTCCCAGAATGATTCCGAGAACAGGTGTTTCCACATTCTTCATCAGATCGATAAAGGGCTGATATGTTCTCAGGGGCTTCAGAGAAGAGGACATCATATCCATTCCCAGAAAAAGCAGTCCGAAAGTAAATATGGTCATGCCGATGTGCCGGCTCTTTTTGGTTTTTGCTGAAATCAGCAGAACAAATCCTATAAATACGATAAATGTTGAAAATTTGGTTATCGAAGGGAAGGCGACCAGCTGAGGAAGGAAGGTTGAACCGAGTTCCGCCCCGAGCGTAACAGCCAGACTCTGCTGGAAAGTCATCAATCCCGCCCCGACAAGAGCCGCTTCCAGTACGGTGGTCGCGGAAGAAGACTGATTGACTATGGTGATTCCCAACCCGGTCAGATAACCTCTGTATTTATCTTTGGTCAGGGTCAGCATGATACCCTTCATTTTACTGCCTGCAATTGATGTCAGGTGTTTGTTCATCTCCATCATCCCGAATAGAAAGACGGCTAATCCTCCTACCAGGGAAAAAAGATTCCAGATTGACATTATATAACTCCTCTTTTTACTTTTCTTTTTGTCATTCCCGTATCCAGTTTGGTCAGTCTGGTCAGGATTCGTTTATTGCTTTCGTCAATTTGATTGAGATTACGCGCAATCTCTTCTGTATGTTTCTGCCAGGAAACCAGGTTTTTCTGTATCGAAAATTGATTAACCGTTACAGAGAATTTCCCCATTATTTCGGAATAACGCTGAACAGCGCCTGCCGAAATGTTATGAGAATCGAAATAACCTTGAACGATTGTCACAAGAGCACTTATAAGCTCTTTTTCAACGCTGAAGAACTCGGCGTACTGAGACAATCTGCCAACCATGAAAATTGAATTCTGAATGTTCATGATTCTTTCGGTTATCCTGACTATCATCTGATAAATAAAGCGAATGTTGCTTTGTTCCATATCTGATATGTATATGTATTTTTCCGGACAGATTTCATAAGCATCTGCGTTCGTCAATTCAATCTTATATTTGAGAAATACATCGTGATTGTATCCCTCTGAAGTAGATTCCAGTAGATCCGATATATAGTTTATTAACAGAGACATCACTCCGTACAGGGTGCCTTCCGACTGAAATTTTCTTGAAATACTTATGGCATTCTGATGTTTCCAAAATGGCTTTAACGTATTAAAACCGGAAAGGGTACGATTTTCTTTTCTTTTCCTTATTTTCATATCTCACCTCTACTGCTACATATTGCAAATATCATACCAGGACAATATGATTGTTTTTTTATTCTATCTAAGTCCTTTTTATGTAAGCAGATGCGAAATCTGAATAAAAATTATACTGCCTCCTTTTTCTATTTATGCTCAAAGATTGATCACGATCTGTTCATTTTCTTTGCAAGAGTGACGCGGCTGATTCCCATTTTTTCCGCGATCTGGGATTTATTAAAATTGTATTCATCCCGGAGAATCCTGATGAGCCGCTGTTCCATCATTTCTGTTAATGGCTCCAGCAAATCGCATTTCTCCCCATTGTTTCTGACAAAATCGGAGAGAAACCGATCCATATGATCGATAGGAGCCATAGACCCTTTTTCCATCAGATAATCGGGAACAGCGGATTCCTCAATGATTTCACCATGAGTTTTAATGCACATGTTTGTGACAGTATTCTCAAGCTCCCGGACATTTCCGGGCCAGTCATACTTCATGAGTTTTTCCAGAATATGTTCAGGTAATCCTTTTATCTTCTTATTCAGCTTTCTGTTCGATTCCGAAACAAAATAATCGAGCATTAAGGGGATATCTTCGCGACGGTATTTCAATGGGGGAACATGGAGCCTGGTGGCGTTGATCCGGTAAAAGAGATCCCGTCGGAATTGCCCGTTCTCGACTTCTCTTTCAATGTCCACATTAGTGGCGGCAATAATCCTCGCCGTCATTTTTACAGCTTTGTTTCCGCCTAATCTGTGAAATTCCCTTTCCTGCAATACCCGGAGCAATTTGGACTGAAGAACGAGGGGCATCTCTCCGATTTCATCGAGGAAGATCGTTCCCTCTGCGGCCTTTTCAAATTTTCCGATCATTCGGGAATCGGCCCCTGTAAATGCCTGTTTCTCATGTCCGAACAATTCATTATCCAATAGTGATTCACTTAACCCGGAGCAGTTCACGGCGACAAAAGGTTCGTTTTTTCTCCGGCTTCCGTAATGGAGAGCTCTGGCAATCAATTCCTTTCCCGTTCCGTTCTCACCTGTAATCAATACAGAAATATCTTTATTGAGGAGGAGGCCGATCTGCTTGAAAATGCCCTGCATGGCTTCGGATTTTCCGATAATCCGGTTCAGGCTGTAGTAGCTGCTCTGCTCTTCAACCATGAAATTAATAACTTTCTCAATTCTGCTGGTTTTCAGTACCCGGTTCAAAATGACCTGGATTTTGTCAATATCGAGCGGTTTTTCAAGATAATCATAGGCTCCCATGGCCATGGCCTGAATGATCACTTCGAAGTTGCCCTGTCCTGAAATCATTACGACACAGAGGTCCTGCTTATGCTTCTTCACTTCCCTGAGGATTTCCAGTCCGTTTTCTCCGGAAAGGTTATAGTCGAGAAAAAGGACATCGATTGTCTGATTCCCGATGATTTCCAGAGTTTTCCTGCGGTTAGATGCTCCATAAACCCTGTGCTCTTCGGAGAGAAGAGATTGAAAACTCTTTATGATATTTTTCTCATCATCAACAACAAGAATCTCAGCCATAGTATTCATCCTCCCCGTAATCATTAAGTGGCAGAATGATTTTGAAACAGATAAATCCATCGATCATTGAAACTTCCATATCTCCGTTATGCCGATCGATCTCAAGTTTGGAAATAGCCAGTCCCAGGCCGGTGCCATCTTCTTTTGTAGTATAAAAAGGCTCGAAAAACTTGTCTGTTTCCAGTTCCCGCTCGCAACTGTTACAGATAGTTATGTAGGCCTTATTGTA
Organism: Spirochaeta isovalerica; assembly: GCF_014207565.1. Lineage (NCBI taxonomy): Bacteria > Pseudomonadati > Spirochaetota > Spirochaetia > Spirochaetales > Spirochaetaceae > Spirochaeta > Spirochaeta isovalerica. The sequence continues at coordinate 34,060 of NZ_JACHGJ010000010.1, forward strand.
AAATCGTTTTGTAGATATAGTCAGTTCTCCGCCGTTAGGCATAGCCTGTACGGCATTGACTATAATGTTCATAAAACAGATTCTGATTTTTTCCCCATCAACATAGAGGTCCGGCAGGCCGGGATCAAAATCCTTTGTCAGGTTGATCTCATTTTCAGACAGATTATAGGCGAGAAGATTGAGAAGACTGTCGATGATCGGATGGATGTCCTGCCGGGAGAAATCCATACGGCTTGGTTTGGCAAACTCGAGAAGCTCTTTTACCTTAATGTTTATTCTGTCAATCTCTTCCAGAATGATATCCATCTCTTCTCTGCCGGAAGGTCCCTTCAGGTATCTGGAACGGACTATCTGGGCCATCATTTTTATAGAACTGAGCGGATTTCTTATTTCATGGGCCAGATTTGCCGCGATCTGCCCGGCCGTTGCCAGTTTCGCCGACTTTAAGAGGTCGTTTTGGAGTGTTTCTATTCTCTTGTTGTAAATTTCGATTTTATAAATCAGATCATTAAAATTCCGGGCAATTATCCCGAACTCATCACTTTCCTCCAGCTCTATGGGCAAATTGGGGTGATCGAAACTGTAATTGGTAATACCGGTTATAACTTTCTCAAGAGAACTGTTTATGTTCCGGGCCAGAAGAAAATAGATAACGAGGGCCAGGAGGATTCCGCCAAGGACAATGTATATGACCTGTCTATTGGAATATTGAAATATTCGTTCACTCTCCTGCTGGGAAATCCCGAGGCAGACTGCTCCCCAGTAATCTCCCCGTGAAAAAATAGGCTTTATAATGGCATGATAGGGCGAACCGTTGATCTGTAATTGATCTCCCAGGTAGATTTCACCCTTTTTCAATTTTGCAAGAATGGTTTCATCGAGAATTTCCAACCCATCATAGGTGGAAACGACCTTGCTGTTATTCCGGTATATTCCATTTTCCAGGAGTGTCAGAGTTTTCAGATTGTCAACAAATTCATCGGAAAACCGTTCCCCGGCCATAAACAGCCCGATAATATCCCTGTTATTTTTTATAGGCGCTACGGCCCGTATGGCAAAGCCTGTCTGTCCGGATTCAAAGCCGATGCTCTCATTGCCATCAAGCCCCTCCTGAATAAGCTGTTGATCAATCTTGCTGTCTCCGGCGCGGTCGGGGTTATGTCCCCTGAAAATGACTTCTCCTTTCGCATCTTCGATTTCAATGATATCAACGACACCCATTCTGTAAAAATCGATGATATCTTGTCTGAAGAGAGGGTTGTCGCCATTGAGAATATGATCGATTACGAAATCTTTTTCCGAATAAATGGATACTATGGTCTGGCATTTCTGACTGATGATTTCAAATTCTTTAAAGTAAACCGAAACCCCTTCGCGCAGCCGGCTTTCCACTTCGGAATGAACGGTTATATAACGCGTATAATAGTTCATACCCAAAGAGAAGAAACCGGGGATAATCAGTATGAATAAGAAAGCTAACAGTATCTTTCTGTTTAATTTGTAATGAAAAAAATTCAGCAACGGGGACCTTCCGCAGACAGGTTTTTGAGATTCGTACTTTATTGAACTATAAATATCATCCCTATTTAACCTTTATATGTCCAATAAATATTCTGAATGGAAACGATTAAAGATCCTTATGCTTTTCCTTTAATCCCTTCCGGAAGCATCTCTTTCCAGCTTGAAATCAAAAATCTTTAATTCGGTGTAGGGTAGAGCTATTTATTATTTTTCCTGATGGAACTCATAAAAAATGAAAATTGGATAGGAAAAGCAAAGCTGTGTAAAATCTTTATTTGATACAAAAATCAACAAATAGGAGTATACATATGAATCCAGCTGTTCTTTCAGCATTGTTAATAGGATTATTCTTCCTGATAATTGCTGTATACAGAGCTCTGTGGATATTCAGACAACCGGTCAAAGAAGGGAAAATCAAGGAAATTTCCTATTACATCTCAGAAGGAGCTATGGCTTTTCTTAAAAGGGAGTACATTGTGCTCATTCCCTTCATACTTATTATTGCTTTACTCTTGCTGCTTGGAAACAAAGGAGTTTTGAAATGGCAGGTCCTCAGCTTCATACTCGGTTCGACATCTTCAGCTCTAGCCGGTTATATAGGGATGAAAGTGGCAACCGCTTCTAACTCGCGAACAGTGACAGCTGCTGAGGAAGATCTCAATTCCGCACTGAAAGTGGCCTTTACCGGCGGGAGTATTATGGGGCTGAGCGTTGCCGGACTCGCCGTGCTGGGAATCTTCGTCGTACTGTTTACCGGAGAGCAGCTCTTCGGTTTTGAGACAACCACATTACGGGAAACCGTTTTACCCATCCTGACAGGCTTTTCTCTCGGTGCATCCACAGTAGCGCTTTTCGCTCGTGTGGGTGGTGGTATTTTTACCAAAGCTGCCGATGTGGGTGCCGATCTCGTTGGTAAAGTTGAGGCGGGAATTCCTGAGGACGATCCCAGAAACCCTGCAGTTATCGCCGATAACGTAGGAGATAATGTAGGAGATGTGGCTGGAATGGGAGCCGACCTTTTCGAGTCCTTTATCGGTTCTCTGATCGGAGCTATGATTCTGGGAATCAACGCTCCGGCACTGGAAATCATGCAGAGAAAACTCGTTTTCTTTCCTCTTTATATGATCGGGATCGGAGGGATCGCCTCTGTCGCCGGAATGATGATGGTTCGCATTAAAAAAGGCATTTCTCCTCAGAAAGCTCTCAACAGAGGCTCTTTCGGTGCAGCTGTTCTTACGGTGGCCATTCTCATTCCCTTTTCTCTTTATTTTTTCGGAACACTGGAAACCAATGACGGGACGGGAGTCTATCAGATCCTTCTGACATCGGTTCTCGGCCTCATCGCGGGAGTCGCCATCGGACTGATAACCGAATACTTTACCGGAACAGAGAAGAAACCGGTCATTCGAATTGTAAAATCCTGTGAGACCGGTTCGGCGACAAACCTTATTGCCGGCCTGGGAGTCGGTATGCAGTCGACAATGATGCCGATCCTCATTATTGCCGGAACAATTCTCGGCAGTTATTTTCTGGCCGGTTTTTATGGAATCGGAATCAGCGCCCTGGGTATGCTTATGACAGTGAGTATTCAGCTCGCTGTTGATGCCTACGGTCCCATAGCTGATAATGCCGGAGGGTTGGCCGTCATGGGAGAATTATCCAGGAAAGTGAGAGAAAGAACTGATTCCCTTGATGCTGTCGGAAATACGACAGCTGCTGTTGGAAAGGGTTTTGCTATCGGTTCGGCGGCTTTAACGTCGATTATCCTTTTTGCTTCTTTTCAGAAAGCGGCCGGACTGTCGTCTATAGACCTTATGAATCCTGCTGTCTTAGCCGGAATCCTTGTGGGAAGCATGATTCCCTATCTCTTTTCATCTCTGGCTATGGATGCTGTTGGAAAAGCCGCTTTCGCCATGATCAAAGAGGTTCGGCGCCAGTTTAATGAGAATCCCGGAATCCTGAAGGGTACAGCTCTACCCGACTATAAGAAATGTATCGATATCAGTACAAAATCCGCCCTGACCCAGATGGCACTGCCCGGATTGATTGCAACGGCTGTCCCTGTACTTACGGGTTTTTTCGGTGGTGCCTATATGCTGGCGGGTATTCTTGTCGGTGTTACTGCGTCGGGAGTCCTTATGGCGACATTTATGTCCAATTCGGGCGGTGCATGGGACAACGCCAAAAAAATGCTGGAAGCGGACAATAACATAGATAAATCAAGCGAAACTTATAAAGCTTCTGTCGTAGGAGATACCGTTGGCGATCCCTTTAAAGACACGGCAGGTCCTTCTCTTAACATTCTAATTAAATTAATGGCTGTAATTTCACTGGTCATAGCACCTATGCTTTAACTGGAGGTTTCAATGAATTACGACAAGCACCTGTATATGGTTTTATATCCGAGTAATTTTCTCATTGCTTCTCAATTATCCCCGGAAGAATTGGGAAAACACTATTTGACTGGGTCAAAACAGAATTACGACAGCGGAATGATATTCGCTGAAATCGATAATTCGTACCGTCATGACTATCTCGATATCGAATGGGGGCTGGATCAGCTTGTTCCCCATGATGACGGAACACCCAAAGCAACGAAATTTATCGCGGCTTACCGGGTCCTGGAGCATATAGATCTGGATAGTATCAAAAAGCTTTATCTCTCCTCAGCGGCGGGACATATCCTTCCCATCGAGTCTGAAGAGTTTGTAAAACCGGAAAAGACATCGAGGTTTAAAATCTTTGCGGGAATCACTCCCTTGAGAATGATGTCCGTTTCAACACTGGATTTTGAGGAATATGGTCAACATATGATTAATGAGAGAAAGCACAAAGGCGCTCCGGTCCTTTTTTACGCTCAGCTCGAGTTCAATTCCAGACAGTTCAGAATCGAATACGACGAGAATCCCCTCATCCCTTCACCGATTCCGGGGATTCATCCGGCCATATTGAGATCAAAGATTGACGAAATAAAAGCCAAACCGGAAAAAACGACAAAGGGATTGAAGATTGAAGCCAATGTCCATCGGTTCCCTCCGCAACTGTTCCGTCATGGATTTATGTTCTTTTCAGCAGAGAAGAGCCTGTATTTCCCTATGCCGAGCCGCGATGAAATCGAAGACAATTTCTTCAATTACTTCAGGTCTATGTAAAAGGGAATTCCTTCTGAAACAATTCATAAATATATCTAATGGAAACCATATGATATTTTTATTGGACTGTAGGGGGGTAAAGAGGGAATCATATGGGAAAGGAGTCCTATAGTATGAAAAAATTACTCTTGTTTCTTATCTCGACATTAATGCTTGCCGCCTGCGCGACAGCACCGGATACAGCCTCGTCTGAAGATGAAGCTGAAAACCGGGGAATCCTCGCCGCGGAAAAAGGCTATTATCTGCTTGATGATGAAAGAATTGTTGAAAAACTTGATTCAGCTGAATACAAAATGCTTATCAATCTTGAAGATTATTCACCGGAAATCCTCTGGGATCTGATGAAAGAAGCTGCCGCGGAAACGGGCGTTGTCATTGAAGAATTCGAGGAGCCCATGAAGCGGAATTACAGAGATATTCAGTATCTCGATACAGATTACGGCATGGTTAAAAACCTGGGTTACATTCTTCGCTACAGATTCCCCTGGGATGTTTATGAAGGACCTGGAGCAGCAGCGAATGAGCGGGACAGCAAATACGATATAACCATAAAAGTCAGAGATTCCGATATGAATAAGGCTATCAGCGTTCCCCTTTCTGTAGGCGAGGAGTTTGCTGATATCGAGAAAAGCCCCGAATTGGAAGCGGATATATCCCCCTACGGAATGAAATTTGCCTGGGCGATAAAAGTTAAGCCCAAAACCAAAGATTTTGGTCCTTTTGAAGATCTTTTCGAACCGACTCTCGAATCCTTTTCAAGGCTGTATCCCCAGGTTCTCAACACAGGTCTTCCCCCTGAAACGGTTATCGGACCTGTGGCAGGTAAGACAATATTGGAAGAGAAAGTTGAACCGGCTCTTATGTTCCTTTCCTGCGGTACCGAAATGGAAGTGGCTTTCAGCACATTCTTTATGGATGGTGAGAAACTGGTGACCGAAGCTTCTTTTGACTTTGATACGGTTTTCGATAAAGTCGATGAAAACGGAAATGAAGTCGAGTACAAAATGACTCTGGAAGACTTCAGACAGGTTGAAGAATTCTATAAAGTCATTCTTCAGAAATACAATAACAGAATTGATTTCGGCTGGTCTAAAACACAGTTTGTATACGATACTCTTTTTCCCGATGCAAGTGCTGAATAAGCGGTTACGGTTTTAATTCCGGCCATTGCCTCTCCTTTCGGGGAAAGGCAATGGCCTTTTTTCGTTTAATATCAGAAAGAATGGAGAGTTAATGGAAGTTGAAAAAATATTTAAAAGCAGCATCGTGGAACGGGGCCGTAAGCAGATCGAAATAAAAACGGATTATGTCCTGAGAAGAACGAGGAAAAAAAAGCAGAGGTTTTGTCTGAATGCCTATATTTACACGCCTTCCCAGCTGGGGATTCACAATGAGAGATATTCCAAGGAGACATTTTTCCATAATTTCGTCTCCCATACGCGGTACAAAACACCCTCTATGTCTTTTGATGAACTTCTCTCTCCCGGCTATGAACTGAGTCCTCTTATCCGTTTGCAGAATGTCTTTTATAAAAAGGATAACAGACAGCCTGATGAAAAATATGTCATTTATGAATTGAAAACACTTTTAAACATTTTCCAGAAGGAACTCCGGCTGAAAAGCAACAGGCTCGTGCGCGGGATTAAAAGCGGAAAATATGCCGAAGATTACATCCTTGAGAATTCGGGAACACTTCTCGATCAGGTCGAATCCATACACAGGATTATCCGGAAGCTCATGACTGAAACGGCGGACAGGGACGTATCCGAAGTCGTCCGGAAAGCTTTTTCCTGGGTGGATGAAGGTTTGAGCCTCCGCATGGAAAAATCTATCGGCCGTCTTTATAACTCGTTGTCAAAAAAGAAGATTCTTCCCGGATTGTGTGAGCGTTCCATTAAGATTATAAGCGATGAAATTGATTTGAGACAGCAGGCCGGGTACGGAACCAGAGTCAGCATTAGCAACCCCGGCAGGACTGAATATCTTCTCTATCGGGAACAACAGATTAAAAAGTGGGCGGAAAGTTCCATGTATATGTCTCAAAATGAAACAAAGACAATCGACAGACTTATCCAAATCATGTTCGGAGCCGCTGCTGCTGTGGCTATGACTTTCGCTGTAGTCGCCTCGATTCTGTCTCTGCGATGGTTTGATTCCGGAAGCGTATACTGGGCCATAATCGCCGTCATCGCCTACATACTTAAGGACCGCATGAAGGATGGCCTGCGGATCTTTTTTACGAGATTCATACCCCGTTTTATAGCCGATAAAGTACAGATCATCATCGATCCGCGTTCTGGAGTGGCCTGTGGAAAAACAAAAGAGAGAATCTTTCATCGCAGTATAGACACTGTTCCGTCAGCCGTTCAGACTCTCAGGTATAAAAACAAGGATGTCCTTCTGAAGGAACTGGTTTCAGAAGATATCATTCAGTATCAGAAAACCTTCGTGATCAACAGCAACAGGCTCTTGTCCGAACACAAGAGAATATCTTCTCTCAATGATATTATGAGGCTCGATATGAGACAGTGGTTTTACAGAATGGATACGGACCGGGAGTTCAGAATGCACTATAACGGAGAAACCTTGAACACGGTCAAAATTGACAGATTATACCACTTTACAATTATTCTCGGTATGAGCGAGGTTTATTCCGGTATTGAAGAGGAGCTGAAGCGGTACAGAATCGTCGCAAACAGCAACGGGATAAAACGGATCGATGAGGTCCGATAAAAAAAGGGGAGCTGTCCCGCGATGGAACAACTCCCCTGAAGGTGTGCTGTAAATTATTTCTGTTCTGTGGCTCTTTCCTTCTTATTGGCTTTATGGGTCTGGTAGAGCGGTACACCGAATGAGAGTAACGCCACTATCAGCAGGATAAGGCTCACAGGCCGGGTGAAAAACACGCCGTAACCGCCCATGATAACGGCCCGTCTGAAATTCGTTTCCGCCAGTTTTCCCAGAACCATACCCAGAACGATGGGCGCTCCCGGTATGCCGTATTTTTTCAGAAGCCATCCGGCCACACCGAAACCTATACAGGTTCCCACGTCAAAGAAGGAATAGTTGACCGCAAAACTTCCGACTATCGAAATGGCCAGGATAGATGGCAGGAGAACTTTTTTCGGTATGACCGTTACTTTGATCCACAATCTCGCACCGAATAATCCCAGTGCCAGCATAACGATGTTGGCAATGAGAAGAGCGGCAAAGAGTGAGTAGATAATATCCGGTCTCTCGACGAAAAGAAGGGGACCGGGTACGAGGTCGTGAATCATCAGGGCACCGACCAGTACCGCAGTTGTCGCGCTTCCCGGTATACCTAGAGCCAGCAGAGGCACAAGCGCTCCTCCTACGGAACTGGAGTTCGCCGCTTCCGCAGCCGCCACTCCGTCGGGATTTCCCTGTCCGAAGCTCTCGGGATCTTTACTGCTCTTTTTCGCCAGGTCATATGAGAGGAATGCCGCTATGGTCGCTCCCGCTCCGGGAAAAATTCCAATGAGGGTTCCCAGTACGGAGGAACGGAAAATAGTCAGCTTCAGTTTCCAGTAGTCGAGAAAAGAGGGCCACTGAGTCTCTTCAAACTCAGTTTCCTTGCCTTTGTCCAGTTTGTACTCCTCGATTCTGGTAAACACTTCGCTAAGAGCGAAAAGGCCGATAAGCGCGGGAATGAGAGCGAAACCGTCAAACAGTTTATAGGTTCCGAAAGTGAATCTTTTTACCCCTGATATGGGGTCGATTCCGATTGTATTAATTAAAAGACCGAGCATAGCGGCAAGAAATGCCTTTGCCCAGTTCTTTCCTCCCAGCGATGCAACTGTGGTTAGGCCGAATATAGCCAGTGCGAAGTATTCTGCGGGATGCAGCTTAACCGCCAGCCTCGCCAGTGGGACCGAGAAGAAAATCAGGATAATCGTTCCGATAATACCGCCGACTGTCGATGCCACCAGCGATGTGCCGAGTCCGACGCCGGCCTTTCCCTTAAGCGTAAGAGGATACCCGTCAAAGGATGTTACGACTGCCGAAGGGGTTCCGGGAGTGTTTATTGTTACAGCGGTAATAGATCCGCCATAGTTTGCCGCGATGTATATTGATACGAGAAGGATCAGAGCTACCTGGGGCGATAAATTATAGGTAAACGGTACCAGCAGGGCCACACCCATAGAGGGGGACAGGCCGGGCATGGCTCCGGCGAGAATACCGAGGATGACCCCGACGACTATAGCTATGATCGGCTGATATCCCATCAGATATCCAAATCCGTTAAGTAGATTTGCTAATAAATCCATCATCTGCTCCTTAACCGAAAATGCGCTCTATAATCCATCCCTTGGGAAGGGGGACATAGAGTAGTTTGTAGAAAGCGAAGTAGGAGAACAGAATCCATCCCACTGACATGGAAATCATCACCTTCCAGTTTCTATATGTCAAAAAATACATTCCCGTTATGAGGAACAGGATCGTTGCCAGAAAATATCCGATCAGCTGCATGATCAGGAGATAGGCAACTATCAAACCGATGTAAATGAAGACCTTTCCGATATGCCCCCATGGGGGATCAATTTCTTCATACCCCAGAAACACTCTCATAAGGAGAACGATACTGAAGATAATAATGAAGATAATCCATAAACCTGGAACGACACCCGGACCGACGACATCTCCCTTATTGGGGAAAGTCAGCGTCAGAAGACCGAATACAACGGCCATCTCGATAAAAAAAACAGGAACGATAATCCGTCCGATATACTCTTTTTTCGATGACCTTTTGAGAATAAGGGCAATGACAGCCAGAATAATTGTCATAACTCCCAGAAGTAGCCAGAAACCCGGCCCCTTTTCAAAAAACTTGAATATTTCCATTTTACCTGCCAGAACTCTAAACAAAGGGATGGAAAGCCCTTAAGCATTCCATCCCCGCCAGAGTCAATTCCTGTAAATTTTTGTTCTATCTTGCAGCTTTGTAGGCATCGTAATCGAACTGAACCATAGCATTGAATTCATCCCGGGTTTTGTGAACCAGCAAATTCCCCTGGGGTTCATATGTAGCTTTCCATTCCGGATCGTTGGTTACTTTTTCAAAGATGTCATCATACCAGGCGATAATGGCATCGTCAGTTCCTCTCTTTACGGCAAAACCTCTCCACATAATTTCATTCTCGAGTCCGTCAACTCCCAGCTCCTTAAAAGTCGGCACATCGGGGAACTGGGGAAGTCTCTCTTCCGCGCAGATCGCTGCAACCGAGTAATCGGGGTTGGCCAGTGTTTCTCCGGGGTTTCCTACATAAACAGCTCCCTGTTTACCGAGAAGTCCTGCAAGAGCTTTGCCTCCGCTGTCAAAGGGAACCCATTTGGCTCCAATTCCGGACGCTTTCCAGATATTCTGTGCTGTAACGTGATCGAGACCGCCGGCCGCGGGACCGAGCCAGAGCTGATTTCCGCCCTTGGCTTCCGCATCGGCTACGACATCATCCCAGGTGACTATATCTGATTTATTATTGGTGATGACGCATTCAGGGTCGATCTGCATCAGGGAGATCCAGTCGAAAACCATGGGGTCCAGTTCGGAATCAGTTGTAACCAGTTTAGAGATATTTGATTTTGTCATATACATCAGGGTGTAGCCATCGGCTTTTCCCGCCGCAACATATTCCATAGCGACGATTCCGCCGGCACCGGCTTTATTTTCCACGACGAAAGTGGCATCGGTATATTTTGAAGCGATATCGGTGAATTTCCTAGCCAGAATATCACCGGCACCTCCCGGTGCGAGATAGACAACGACTTTAATAGGTTTTGTAGGAAAGCTTGCCTGACCATCCTGCTGACCTTCTGCAAAGACAGAAAGCGCCAGGAAAGAAGTCAGCAATAGAAAACTAACAACTTTTTTCATTTTTTCTCCTTGTGTAAGCAAAGTCCTGAATACAGTATAATATCTGAAACGTTTTTTTGCTTTTTAAAAATATAATGAATGTTTCACTGCATAAAGTACAATTAAAATTACTTATAGCTAGCATAGAAATGTTTGATGGTTATTCCTCTTTTAAGATTTGTTAAATGATTCAATAATATTTCTGGAGGATTAAATAATGAGTAATAATTTTAAAACATACCTTAAAAACATTAAAAATGACCTATCCTATGATAAGCCGATGACTGTTGTCGTCGGTAACGAAGCCGCAGACCTCGATTCCATGGCTACTGCTGTTTTGTATGCCTACTATCTTAAAAGCCTGGATGGGGCGGTTAATTCCGTCCCTCTGATCAATATCCCCAGGGCCGATTTCAAGTTGAGGACTGAAGCGGTATATCTTTTCGACGCAGCGGGCATTGATAGCGATGAACTGATTTTTGCGGAAGACCTCGATTTGAAACGATTGAATGACAAAGATCTCTTAAGCCTCATTCTCGTCGACCACAACAAGCTATCAACTGCACACAGTGAGTTTTTAAATTGCATAACAGGAATACTCGATCATCACGCAGATGAGAAACAGTACCCTGAGGGAATCTTTACTGATATCAGACCGGTCGGTTCCGCTTCCACTCTTGTAGGTGAGCTTTTTATTAAAAATGCGGAAGAAACAGTTTCCGGTCCCGTCGGGACGCTTATCCTGGGAACAATATTGCTCGATACTGTCAATCTCGACCCCGATGCGGGCAGGGTCACCGATGCCGACAGTGCCGTTGCGGAAAAGATCATGGCGATAACGGGACTCGACAGAAAAGAGCTTTTTGACAAACTTCAGTTTGAAAAATTCAATGTTTCATCTCTGGGCTCCTACGATCTTCTCAGAAAAGACTACAAAGAGTGGCAGATGGGATCCGTCAAATGCGGAATCGGTTCTGTCCTGCTTCCTGTAGAAGACTGGATTGCCAAGGATCCCGGGATTGTTTCAGCTTGCGAAAAGTATCTGAAAGAGAGAGAGCTTGATGTTCTCTTTGCTATGAATGCCTTCACCAATCCCGAGTTCACACGGCAGATCGTTGTTTATATTCCCGATGAAGATCTGAGAAGAAAAACAATAGATTTTCTGGAAGCTTCTGATCTCGGCCTGTCAGAAATTGACAGCACTTCTGTTGAAGGGAGCGAAAAATGCGCTTTTTACAACCAGGCGAATCTTGGAATCTCGCGGAAGAAGCTGCAGCCGATAATCAAAGATTTTTTTGAAAAATAAAATATGAGAGCAGTATCCATCGGGTGCTGCTCTTTTTTTATGAGTTTATCCTGATATGAAATTATCCTGTTCATCAATGTTAAAAATAAAATCATGGAAAGCCTTTGAGGCGGGATTCAATTCTTTTGTTTTATTGTAGGCCAGCTGGATATAGCTGTAAAATGGTATTCCCTCCAGTTCGAGAGGGCAGATCAATTGAGATTCAACTTCCTTTTTGATTTCGAGAGAACTGAAAAATGCAATTCCGAGATTCTTTTCAACCATTGTTTTCATCATAGATTTATTTTCGATCTCATATTCGATATTCAAGGGAAGAGACAGGCGGTTGTACAAGTCGATAATAGCCTGATGAGTTACTGTATCCTTGGGGGATACGATCAGAGGGTTTTGTGAAAGGTCTTTCACTCCAATGCTCTTTTTGCGGGCCAGAGGATTGTCATAGCTGACTCCGACTACATATTTATCCCGGTAGAGAACCTCTGCTCCTATAATGGACGTGTTGATGTTTTCTTCACTGCTGACAATGAGCCCGAGGTCGAATTTTTTCAATTTCAGCAAGTCGAGGACTCCAGCGGATTTTTTCTCTCTGATGGATATATGAATGTCGGGATAAATCTCTCTGAACCTCGACAGCGCTGCGGGAAGGAGGCGGGCTCCCGGTAATCCGCTGACTCCCAGTTTGATGGATCCCTGACCGGCTTCCTGTAAAAGGCTGATCGCATGAAGGGAATCATCATAAATATCGAGAAGCTTTTTTACGAATGGAATGAGCTTTTCTCCGGAATCTGTCAGTTCTATCTTCCTACCGTTTCTGTTGAACAGCTTTGTCTTGTATTCAAACTCCAGATCTTTAATCTGCGCGCTGACTGCCGGTTGGGTCAGATAGAGAATTTCAGCCGCCCGGCTGAAATTGTTCAGTTGGGCAACAGTATAGAAAGTCTTTAGTTTATTCAGATCCATTCGACTAAGTCCTCGGGTTTTCGGGGATAAAATATGCTTATTGAATGGATAACTATATTTGATTAGACGAAAATATTCAAGAATCATATTATTTACTGAGCTGACATAATTTTAGATTCAGGAGAATGGAATGCTATTTAACAGGGCTAAATCAGTCGAAGCCAATATAGAGAAATTTCTCGAAAATATACTTAAAGCGAGCTTGATTTTCGAGCAGGCAATAAAAGACTACTTCGACGGCAATATGGAAAATTTTGATATGAGAAAAGAGGAGATCAGCAAGCTCGAGAGCGAAAGCGACAGTATCCGACGCGATATCAAGCACACTCTCTACAAAGAACTTCTGATTCCTGAATCGAGAGGAGATGTACTCGGACTGCTCGAATCTCTCGATGATGTTATTGATACCTCCCAGAATGTTCTTGTCAGATTTTCCATAGAAAAACCAAAAGTCTGGAATCAGTTGAAAGATGATTTTATAGAACTCAGTGCCGTAGCGGCAAAATCTGTTGAGGAAATTGTAAGTGCATCCAGAGCCTTTTTCCGGGAAACGACTAAAGTCCCCGAGCACCTTGTGAAAGTGCATTTTCACGAACACGAAGCCGACAAGATTGAGGTCAGAATCATGAAAAAAGCTTTTGACGGAGATTTTATCGAGAAATTCAGTGAGAAGGTCCACATGAGATACTTTGCCGAACGTATCTCCCTACTGGCTGATGAATCGGAGACTGTTGCTGATAAGCTCGATATCTATACTATTAAAAGATCGATTTAAACGGGAATTGTATGATTACAATATTAATATTTTTATCAAGCGGTTTGTTTCTGGGGTGGTCCCTGGGAGCCAACGATGCCGCAAATGTCTGGGGTACCGCTGTCGGAACGCGAATGATCAAGTTCAAATCAGCGGCGCTCATCTGCAGTGTCTTTGTTATTCTGGGAGCTGTAATCAGTGGTGCGGGGGCATCCCACACACTTGGCAAACTCGGGGCGATAAATGAGTTGGCCGGAGCCTTTACGGTTGCCCTCTCGGCAGCACTTTCCGTATTCTGGATGACAAAAGCCGCTCTGCCCGTATCCACCTCTCAGGCAGTTGTCGGCGCTATAATCGGCTGGAATCTCTTTTCGCAGTCCGCTATCGATATGAAGGCTTTGACTAAAGTTATGGGGACCTGGGTTTTTTCTCCGGTTCTTTCCGCCATAGTCGCGGCTATTCTGTATTTTGCGGTTCTAGCTCTTCTCAAGGTCTGGAAAATCCATCTCATTCGGCTCGACGGTATAACCCGGGTAGCTCTTCTGGCAGCCGGTGCGTTCGGTTCCTACAGCCTCGGAGCAAATAATATAGCGAATGTTATGGGTGTTTTCGTAGAGAGCGCTTCAGAGCTTTTTACTTCATTCAATATCGGAAGTGTCTTTACGCTAACGGGGGTTCAGCAGCTCTTTTTTCTAGGTGGCGCCGCCATTGCCGTCGGAGTTTATACCTATTCCAAAAGGGTTATGATGACTGTAGGCTCAGGGATCTATCATCTGTCTCCCATAACGGCTTTCGTCGTTGTCCTGGCAAGTTCCATCGTTCTGTTTCTCTTTGCGTCGAAAGGGCTCAAAGAATTCCTTGTTTCCAATAATCTTCCCTCTTTCCCTCTGGTTCCGGTTTCCAGTTCCCAGTCAATTGTCGGGGCTGTCATCGGTGTTGGCCTGGCGAAAGGCGGAAGGAACCTTAATCTTAAAGTTCTCGGCCGGATCAGTCTCGGCTGGGTCGCAACACCGCTTATCGCCGCAGTCGTTGCATTTGTGGCTTTATTTATTGTTCAGAATGTTTTCGGGCAAATTGTTTTTTAAAACTTAAAATATACTTAAGGAGAAAGTATGGCAAAATCAAATTTAGAAGTAGGCGCTATTTCGGATCCCCGCTTTGAATTCAGAACTTTTGGAAGAGAGTTTGATGAAGCAGCAAAAAGAATGGCAAGACTGTCCAATCCCGTTCCTGAAAAAGTATGGGAAAGACGATCAAAAGAGATTTACATTGTTTCTGCCACCAATGACAAAAACAACACAAAAATCCGTGACGGGAAAATGGATATTAAGACTTTTGTAACTGAGAAAGAGGGTCTGGAGCAGTGGAATCCCCTTATGAAAGGTGAATTCCCGATTTCTAAAGATGTTCTTGAAAAAGAGGTTTTCCCGGCCTTTGCAGTGGAAATGCCCGCTTTGACTAAAGATACATATACGCTTGACGAATTTCTTGAAATGGTAAAAGCCAACAGTTCGCTGAAAGCTGTTTCCGTTGAAAAACAGAGATTCGGATATATGGTAAACGATACGATCTGCGAAGTCGCGAATGTCTGGATAAATGGAGCGAAACTGGTCAGCATCAATTCTGAATCGACAGTTCTTGCAGATATCCTTAAGACAATGAACGATGTGGGAATTGATCAGTATGAAAATATCAACTATCTGCAGGCTGTAAAGCGTGTTATAGGAATGATAGACAAGCCTTTTGCTACCTGATCGGAATAACTTCTAATTTAATTATTACACCGGTTTGGAACCTGTTTTTACTCAGTCTCAGGTTTTATTCTTGTAATTGTATTCGGATAAGTTGCGGTCTTTTGTAAACCCGGACCGCAACTTATCCTCTTTTTATTTCATCCTTCTCAAAGTCTGGGCAATATTGAGACAGTAGTCTCCGAT
Source organism: Spirochaeta isovalerica (assembly GCF_014207565.1). Taxonomy (NCBI): domain Bacteria; kingdom Pseudomonadati; phylum Spirochaetota; class Spirochaetia; order Spirochaetales; family Spirochaetaceae; genus Spirochaeta; species Spirochaeta isovalerica. The sequence continues at coordinate 49,562 of NZ_JACHGJ010000010.1, forward strand.
CCTTTCCATATGCCTGATAATATCTATGTAAAGGAGTTCTCCCTTAACATCGGCTCCGCCTTTGATTTGCTTTCTCGCTTCTTTACGAAGTTTGTTTCTGTAGCTGTCAATTTTATCTTCCAGATTATTTGCTTCCTCAAGCTCGTCAGCTGATAGGTGATTGTTAATATGCTCCTTGATAAACTGGAGGAATTGGTCAACCAGTTTTGAGTAGCTCATAACTTCATCTATGGCATTGTCGTGAAGGGGGATTTTTTTCTTGTATTTCTTTTGAGAAAGCATGATAAGACTGAAGCAACTGTCGCCGATGCTTTCCAGTTCCGAAACGATTCTGATCATTGACGAAACCTGGTTTCTTCCGGTCTCATTGAGATTCTCTTTGGAACATTCCAGTAAAAAAGATGTAATTTTTTCCTGCATCTGGTCGGAGAAGTCTTCCTGATTACGAAGTTTTTCCACTTCGTCGCCCATTTTTTTATCCGGGTTGCTGAAGACATTGAGGTATGTTTTGAACATGTCTTCCACAAGCTCTGTCATATGGCCGACTTCTTTTTGAACCTGAATCAAATTCAATTCCGGAGTATCCTGGATGATCGAGGAGAAGTAATCCAGATGGTATTCCTGAGGATCCTTGTCGGATTCTTTTTCCGGTACCATCTTCTCGATAAGCCTGGCTATCTGAGGAACGAAACCGATAAATACGAAAGTATTGGTTATGTTGAATATGGTGTGGAACATTGCCAGCGTCGTTGTAATTTCATCACCCGGCACAATCCACTGGATCATTTTCAGGAAAGGCCTGAAGACAACGAGTATGACAAGAACCCCGAAGACATTGAATAGCAGGTGCACTCTTGCCGCACGCTTTGCATTTGTCGTCGCGCCGATCGAAGCCAGATAGGCATCTATAGTCGTTCCGATATTGCTTCCCATAATCATGGCCGCTGCCACATCAAGCCCTATCAGTCCCGATGCAGCCATGGTCAATACAATGGTCATGGACGCGCTGGAGGAGTGTACGATAATAGTGATGATCGCTCCGAAAATAACGAATAGGGCAATGGAGCCGAAACCGAAGTTGGTGTAGGGGGTTATGAAGTCGATAAGCGCCTGATTGTCGGAAGGCACAGACTTCTTCAGGAAATCCAGACCGATAAAGAGAATACCGAATCCGATAAGAAACTCACCCCAGTATCTCCTCGTCTCTTTTTTTGAGAAGTAGAGGGGAAGGCCGAAGGCAATAATTTCCAGTGCCAGAGCGGAAATCTTCAGTTTGAATCCCAATAGGGAAACAATCCACCCCGTAACGGTTGTACCGATATTGGCACCCATGATAACGCCGATTGATTGAGTCAGAGTCAGAAGGCCGGCGTTGACGAACCCGACAACCATAACCGTCGTAGCCGATGAGGACTGAACAATGGCCGTAATGAAAAAACCGGTGAAAACAGCAACGAAGCGGTTGGCTGTTATCCGGTTCAGAACATTCTGCAGTCCTTCCCCGGCGGCTTTCTGAATTCCGTCACTCATAATCTTCATTCCGAAGAGGAAGACACCCAGTGACCCGATAATTTCAAGAATGATTACTATAAACATTTAAACTCCATGGATTCTCTCATACCCAATTCACTTGATTAACAGGGAATCTAAAGCAATTGCCGGTAGGAAAAATCGGAATAGTTTTTTACATTTGATAATTTCCGCAACAGACTAATGTTATCATTTAAACAGGTAAGTGTTAAAAATCAGTTAGATATAAGCAAAAGTTATCAAATGTATAACAGATGTTTATCAAAAAAATAAAAAAAAGGCGACCCGTTGGCCGCCTTATAAGTATCATTTTTTGATAATCAGTAGACGCCCGCTTCCTCTTTGCCTTCCAGTACTCTCAGAACGCCGCTGGTCATAGACAGCAGCTCATTTTCTCCCGGGAGTATATGAAGCGGTGCGATAAATGAGACCCTTTCCCCGATCCTGTCGGTCACAAAGCTGTTATAGGCGACTCCGCCTGTAATCACGATGGCATCGACTTTTCCTTTCAGAACGGTGGCGCAGGCTCCGATTTCCTTGGATATCTGGTAAATCATGGCTTCGAGGACTTCTCTGGCTTTTTCATCGCCATCTTCAGCTGATTTCACTATTGCCTGTACATCGGAAGTTCCCATGTAGGCAGTCAGTCCTCCCCGTCCCACGACTTTCTTTTTCATGTCATCTTCGCTGAATTTCCCGGAATATGACATCTTTATAATCTCCAGGACAGGAAGCCCCCCGGATCTCTCCGGTGTGAAAGGCCCTTCTTCCAGGCCGTGATTGACATCGACAGCTCTGCCTTTCTCATGAGCCGCGATAGTCGCCCCGCCTCCGAGGTGGGCGATGATCATATTGATGTCTTCGTATTCCTTCCCCAGTTTCTCACAGACGGTTCTGGCTGAGGCTTTCTGGTTGAGGGCGTGGAAAACACTGACTCTTTTTATTTCCGGGTGGCCGGAATATCGGGCCAGAGGACCGAACTCATCAGTTGTAACCGGGTCGACTATATAGGCTTCGACACCGGCCATCTTTGCGATTTCCTTAGCAATAAGAGCTCCCAGATTGGAGGCGTGAACACCGTATTTTGCACTTTTCAGATCGGAGATAATAGCATCGTTGACTATGAATGTTCCCCCGTGCGTCGGTCTGAGCAATCCCCCTCTGCCGACAACGCCATCGAGATCTTTTACTTCGATTTTCTGTTCACTCATCCAGTCCATAATGGCGGATTTTCTCATATCATACTGATCTGCGATGGTTTTGTATCGGGCTATTTCTTCCTGATCATGCCTGATGGTAATAGAGGATTTACACTCTCTATCTTCGAAATAACCGATTTTTGACGATGTGGAACCGGGGTTGATCGCAAGAATTTTTTTCATCTATAGTCTCCGTGTGTTTACGATATTCAGTTAATTACATATATAAAAATACTATATGATATTAAATGGCGCAAGAAAAATACGTAATTCTTTACTTTTGCCGATTCTTTATGATCGAAAAAAGGACGAGACCGGTAATTGTGATAAAATAGGGGAAGCTGAGAATCAGGTTGGCAGGTATTTCGATGATCCCCTGAGCGGAGTCGGAAAGAGATTCGGCCAGAGCAAAAATGAAACAGGCGAGCAGAACCGGAAAGGGTTTTTTAAATCCCAGATAAACCGCTACGAGAGCTATCCAGCCCTTTCCTGCCGATATCCCCGGAATAAACACGCCGAGTTTTAAGGAGATGATGGCTCCGGAGAGGCCGCAGAGAAGGCCGGAGGCTATGATTACCAGGCTTTGTATGCGTTCCGGTCTGATACCTCTTGAAAAGAGAAAATCCGGATCGGTTCCCGCTGTTCTTATGTGAAGCCCGAGAGGTGTGTATTTCAGGATTGCCCAGATAGAGCCCGTAAAGAAAAGCACCCACACCGCGGCGCTTGCAGTTGTGAGATGGAGAGAATCGGCTGTCAGGCGGATGACTCCTCCCGATCCGTAAAACAATTTGGAAACCATGGCGATAAGAGGCGGGGTTATCAGATTGATAGCCAGCCCCGTTACAAAAATATTGCCCTTCAGCTTCAAAGATGTAAAAGAGAATAGAACAGCCAGCAAGCCCGATACGGCCATCGCTGCTATGAAACCGGCCGTAAGGCTGCCGGTTAAGTCAACGGCAAGGACCGCAGCGAATGCACCCGCCAGTATCATCCCTTCCAGAGCTATGTTCAAGACTCCCGCAAGTTCCGTAATCAGCCCGCCCATCGCAGCTATGAGCAGGGGAACCATAAAAATAAGCGTTTTGCCGATCATTTCCCGGCTCCTTTTTTTTCTTTTATAAAGGAGAGAATTGATTCGGCTTTCTCCGCCAGTATTTTGGAAGATATGAAAAGGAAGACGACAGCCTGTATCAATCCTCCCAGTTCAAAGGGGAAATCGGCCCTCATCATGGCGGTTGAGGCCGCCTGGTTGAGAAAAGCGAAGACAAAAGCTGAAGGTATAACGGCGAGAGGATTGGTGCCGGCGATAAGGGCGACAGCTATTCCGTTCCAGCCGATCCCGCTATAGAAACCTTTAATGGTACTGTGGTGAATACCCAAAACAGCCGATGAGCCGACCAGACCCATAACGGCCCCGCTGAGAAACATCGGCAGAATGATATACAGGCTTGTGTTCAAGCCGCCGTAATAGGCAAACTCCCTGTTCATGCCGCATATTCTCAACTCGTAACCCTGCTTTGTGTAATACAGAAACAGAGCCATGGCCGCCACTGCGAAAAGAGCTCCGAAGAAGCTGCTGTTCAGATTGGACGGCGGCATCAGTCTTGTCAGCCAGAAGGCCTCTCCGACGGTTCCTGTTGTCAGAAGGTAACTGTTCCTGTCGGACAGAGGGCCGGTAATAAGGTAATCGATGACATGAATGATTCCTCCCGATAAGAGAAAGGAGGAAATCAGTTCGTCGACATTCCACCGCGCCTTCAGCCACCCCGATAGCCCGGCGAGAATTCCGCCTGCCAGAGCCGCGGTTCCCGTCGCCATCAGGATTCCCCATTCTCCGCCCATGGCGGGAAATCTCAGGAGGAAAAATGTGGCTGCCAGAGCGCCGATATAAATCTGCCCCTCTCCTCCCAGGTTAAAAACATCGGCGCGGAAAGCCACCGTTATAGCCAGACCGGAAAAAGTGAGAAGGGTAAAGGAGCTTAACATATTTCCAATGGAAAGACTGGTGAGAAAAGGCCCGGCAAAGAAGTAATACAGTGATTCTCCCTTGTCATTGCTGAAAACAAGGAGAAAAAGGACGGCGGTCAGAAATACCGCAATCAGAGTGATCATGGTTCCGGCGAAGCGGCCGAAGAGTCTGTGTCGGCCCCTCAAGGCTCTACCTCCAGCCCCAGCATGGCATTGCCGATCATCGACCGGTCTGTTTCCACTCTCTTCTTCTGCATAACAACTTTACCATTGTAAAGGACGGCAATCCGGTCGGAAAGGGTGAGTATTTCGTCTATATCGGAACTGATGAGGAGGATGGCGGTGCCTCTTCCTGCTGTTCTGTCCAGTTCCCTGTGAAGGCGGTTGCGGCTGTTGAAATCCAGACCCCAGCTCGGTTCGCTGATAATTATCAGGTCCGGTTTTTCCTCCAGCTCCCTCGAAAGAATCACTTTCTGAATATTTCCTCCCGATAGATGACGGATCGGCTGCTGGGGCTCTCCCTCTATGCTGTAGGTGCTCTGAATTTCTTTCGTCCACCGCTTTACCGAGGAGGGAATCAGAACGCCCATCTTGTGCATTCTTTTATAATTAAGGAGGATGAGATTCTCCGCAATGGAAGAATCCCGGCTTATGCCCCGATTTAATCTATCTGCCGGGACATAGGATATTCCCATTTTTCTCAATTCGGCGGGTCCGGATCGGCTTACATCTCTGCCGTTGAAATACAGCTTTCCTTCCTGGGGATGGATCATCCCCGATATGATATCCTCAAGGAGTTCCAGACCGTTTTCCCGTATTCCCGTAATCCCCAGAATTTCTCCCTCTTTTATGTTGAGACTGATGTTTTCAAGGAACCGGCTTTCCGATTTCCGGTATCCCGTTTTTTTCAGCTCATAGAGCCTTCTTCCATGATTTTCCCCTTCGGGTCTTTCGCGTTCCGGGAAACTGAGATCACCCTTTCTTCCGATCATTAATGACGCCACTTCTTCGGGATTGAGATTTTCCGCCCTTTTGTGGAGCAGGATCTTACCTTTTCGCATCACTGCGATTTCATCAGCCATAAGAAAAACTTCTTTAAGCTTATGGGAGATGAATATGATGGTTTTCCCCTCTTCTTTCAGTCTCTTCAAACGGCTGAAAAAAAACTCTGTCCCTATTTCCGAAAGGCTGGCCGTCGGCTCATCAAATATCAGGATATCTCTGTCCAGATAGAGAAGGTGGAGAAGTTCCATGTTCTGAATCTGGACGGAATTGAGTTCAGAGCAGGGTGAATCCAGGTCAAGCTCTATCCGGTACTCCTCCTGAAGGGAAGCGATGTATTTTCTTGCTTCTTTGCGGTTTGTCAGGAAGTAGTGCTTTCTCGGTTCAAAACCCAGGATGATGTTATCCAGTACGGATAAAGAAGAGGAGCACATAGGGTGCTGGTGGACCATTCCGATTCCGGCACCGGCTGATTTTCCAGGGCTGCCCGGCTCGACCGGTCCCGATGCGGTGGAAAATGATCCGCGGTCCGGCATGACCGTGCCGCAGAGAATATTCATGAGGGTGGATTTTCCCGCCCCGTTTTCCCCCACGACAGCGGTAATGGTTCCTTTCTTTATCTGGAGATTAATATCATCGCAGGCATTGACATATCCCGGAGGAAAGCACTTGGAGATTTCAGATATTGTCAGCGACAGGTTCCCGCTCAGAGAATCTATCCCTCTGATCCGGCGGGCAGGGTTATATTCCCCGCTCTCATGTCTTTTATGATTTTATCCATCTCTTCCCGGATGTTTAGAGGTACATACTTCTGGTAGTTGGCATCATCGTCTATGAAATCAATATAACCCTCTTTAACTCCGGCCTTGATCGCTGTTCCTCTTGTGAGAGATCCGTCGATAGCCCGATTGACCATTTCAATCGCCGCTTTGTCCTCCCGGATTATACCGGAACCTATCACGACGCCCGGCTCAATGGCATAGCCGTTGGAATCATACCATAAGACGAATTTTCCTGCAGTCTTTGCCGCGGACACGACGCCCTGATTGGCTCCCCCCGCAATGGTGAGAATAATATCAGCCCCGTTCGCATACATATCCGCTGCGAGATCGGAGGCTTTTGAAGCATCGTACCAGTTTCCGATAACCCGGAAATCCAGTTCAATATCGCTATTGATGTTTTTAAAGCCCATCTCAAAACCCGGTTTTATCAGATTGTTCATATCGGGATATTCCTGTCCGGCGATAAGGCCGACTTTTTTTACGGAAGATCCATCCATTCGGCTATCGGTAACGAGGCCGGCAAAATTTCCAAGCAGAAAAGCCAGTTCTCTGTGGTTAAAGAAAAAAGTTGAAATCTGATCGTCCGGTCTTCCGCTTCCTTCGAGGATGAGGAAATCCTGATCGGGGTAGTGCTTCTGAGCTTCGCGGCTGATCTCCGGCATGGAGGGGTTGGAAGAAACAATCAGATCGTATGTTCCTTCAGCAGCGAGAGCCGTTACTTTCTCCGCCCATTCGGCCTGATTGAACCCGCCTTCGACTGTTTTTACAGTGGCGCCTTTTTTCAGAGCCGCAGCGCGCACACCCTTGTCCATCATTTCATAAGTGGGGCTTCCCGCCAGAACTCCCGGCACAAAGACGGCTATGGAGAAACTCCTGTCTTCTTTTTCTTCTTTTTTTTCGCTGCAGCCCGTCAGCAGGAAAGTCGCCATTATGGCGGGAATCAGATATTTCGATATCTTTTTAAAACAGATCATTTGTTTCATCCTTTATATAAAATTGCATTGTGATTTTACCAAATTCAAATTTCTTTAACAATCGCTAATCACTCACAGAGGCGACATTGACCACGCTTAAACCACCGTGCTACTCTACACTCAAATATATATATTTCATATAAGGGAGACAAATGAGCTTCTCAAAGCCGACTACCCTCGGGATTATAGCTTGCCCCGGAGGTGAAAAATTTGCCGACTCTATTATAGCCCATCTGAAGACGATCTATGCCCGGAGATTTGATATCAAAGCTCAGGGAATAGCGAAGCTTTACGGCCTGGATAAAGAGAGTGCGGTAAAAGAGCTTAATATGGCCAATGACCTTAACAGCCACAGGGTCAAAACCATCGGAGACGGTACTTCCTACAGAATTCCGTCGTTTAAAATTCCCTGTAAATTCACAAAGTTTGCCAATGGTGAGTTTAAAACGGAAATTCTCTATTCCGTCAGAGGGAAGGATATTTTCATTGTTCAGGATGTGGAAAACCGCGGTCGTCTGCCTTTTGCCGGATCGGAAAACGGTCATGTCCTTTCGGTTAATGATCATATCTTTAATTTATTCGTCACTATCGATGCTGCCAAACAGTGCGGCGCGAGAAGAGTCACTCTCGTGCTTCCCGCATATCCTTATGCAAGACAGCACAAGAAAAAAGGCAGGGAAGGGCTGACCGCATCCAGCCTCGGAAGGATTTTCGAGAATATGGGTGTCGACAGGATCATTACCCTCGATCTGCACTCCAAAGAAATAGAGCATACTTTTTCCACCCTTCATCTGGAAAATATGCATGCCTCTTACCAGATCTTGAGAAAACTGAACGCTCATTTCAACCTTCCTGCTGAAGATCTGGTTGTTGTCTCTCCTGATACGGGAGCCATCGACAGAAACAAATATTATGCAAACTCATTGCAGAAGCCTCTGGCCCTTCTTTATAAGGAAAGGGATTATTCCAAGGTCACGACTAGCGCCAAGGATTCCAATATCGTTTCGGCTCGGCTCCTGGGCGATGTGAAGGGGAAAACCGTTTTTATAGCCGATGATATGCTCGGAACAGGGGGAACCCTGATTAAAGCTATGAGGCTTATAAAGGATATGGGGGCGGAGAAGATCGTCTGCGCCATCTCGCTTCCTCTGTTTACAGGAAATGCCATTGAGCATTTTGATAATGCCTTTAAAGAAGGATTGTTTGATTACATAATCGGGACCAATGCCGTCACTGCTCCGGAGGAGCTTCAGAAGCGAGCCTGGTATCTCAATGCCAATGTATCCAACCTCTTTGCCCGTGTTATCTCGAGAATCCATCATAACCGGTCGCTTTCGCCGCTGCTGGACAATAATAAAATGATTCAGCGGATGCTGGTGGGAGGCCGTAACTGATTTGATACTGGCTGTTGACATCGGCACATCGTCGATAAAAGGGGCGATTATCTCTCCTGAAGGATATGCTTTCGCCTATCATAAGGTACATCTTTTCCCGGAAGACAGGAATTATCCCGGGGAAGGGTATGCCGGCAGTTGGAAATCGGGATTTATTGAAATCGCCTCTATTTTAAGGAGGCAGGATATCTCCGCCGTTGTCATAAGCGGAAACGGACCCACTATTGTCCCCCTCGGAAAGGAGGGGGAAATCCTCCATACCCCCCTTATGTGGATGGGGCGGGAAAACTCATCTCTCGAAGGGACGCATTCCTTCTATCTGCCGAAAATCAACTGGTTGAAAGAAAACTGTCCCTCTGTCTATGAGGCGACAGATGTGTTCTTAACCACTTCTTCTTATATTACCTGGCTGCTGACCGGTGAGAAAGCTGTCGTCTCGGCTCATGATGAGTTCGATCGCTATATATGGAGCGGGCAGGACATTGAAAAATACCATATGAAGGAAAGCCGTTTTCCTCCAATCGTCACCATGGGAGCCGTTATCGGGAAAATTTCTTCTGCCGGTTCTTCTCTTACCGGTTTGCCTGCTGGTGTGCCTGTAGTCGGAGGCGGCGTCGATTTTATGGTATCGCTTATAGGAACCGGAGTAGTGCGGCCGGGAAGAACCTGTGACAGAGCCGGAACTTCGGAAGGGATCAATTTCTGTTCGGACAAGCCGGTTCCCGATACCCGCCTCAGGACTCTCCCCCATGCTGTGGAAGGGCTTTATAATGTGTCGGGAATACTGTCGTCCACCGGAAGCCTTTTCGAGTGGTACCGCCGTATCACCGGCCAGGAGAATTACGGTTATGCAGAAACTCTGTCGGCGATAAAATCCGTCGCGGCGGGATCGGGCACTCCTATGTTTTTTCCGGGATTGAAAGACGGGGGACTCTGGGAATTTTCCAATGGCATGGCCGTAGGGCTGGAAGCTTATCAGGGCCGGAATGAGCTTGGCCGTGCTGTTATGGAATCCATAGGATATGCCGTGCGGAGAGCCGTCGAGCTCTTTGAAGAGAATGATTGTCCAATCGGGGAACTGCGTGTATCGGGCGGGCAGGGGAAAAATGTCATATGGAATCAGATTAAAGCTGATATAACCGGTTGCTCCATCCTCGTGCCGGAGGTGGAGGATGCCGAACTTCTCGGCGGTGCCTGTCTCGCTTCAGCCGCACTAGGACGGTTTGATAACTTTCTGGAAGCTTCCGATGAGCTCGTGCGGATTAAAAAGATATTTTATCCCGACAAAAAAGAAGAAGCTGTATATAGAGAAGAGTATGAGAAATATAAAGCCGTCTCGGAAGAGGCAAAGAAATTTCTCAGAAATATAGAGGAAATGAAAGGCTCTTTTTAATAATATTTTTTTAATTTCACTTTTATGGAAATTCTGTTGACAAAGAAAATCCTTTTTTGATACTCTACCTGAGCGTTGAGGCAAGCCTCTGTAGCTCAGTCGGTAGAGCACATCCATGGTAAGGATGGGGTCACCGGTTCAAGTCCGGTCGGAGGCTCTAATGATCACAGCTTGATGTGTGTCAGGCTCAGATAGGAGAAATCATGGCTAAAGCTAAGAAAGGTGCTGTTGAGCTGATAGCGCTTCAGTGTAGTGATTGTAAAAGAAAAAATTACACATCACAGAAAAATAGACGTAATGTTCAGGGTAAACTTGAGCTCAAAAAGTACTGTAAATGGTGTAAGACCAGCACAGTTCACAAAGAAACAAAAATTAAATAGTAATTTGCATACAGGCCAATAGCTCCAACTGGCAGAGCGCCGGTCTCCAAAACCGGATGTTGCAGGTTCGAATCCTGCTTGGCCTGTATTTTTTTATTTTCGGGAGTATCTTATGAGAAAAATCTGGACTTTTCTGACCGAGAGTTATGGCGAATTGCGAAAAGTTGTGTGGCCGAGTTGGGACTCTGTGGTTTCGTCGGTGAAGGTTGTGCTTGTTTCAACTGTTCTTTTTGCTGTGTTTTTCGGGCTGGTTGATTATTTACTGCTCAATGGATTATACTTGTTTTTCTGATCATTATAATTAAGGAAGATTTATGGCTAAAGGCTGGTATGTATTACATACTTATTCCGGGCACGAGAACAAGATTGAGAAGTACATAAGGCTCTATATGGAAGACGGCACCCTGGGGGGTGCTGTTTTTGACGTAAAAGTCCCTTCGGAAGAAGTGGTCGAAGTGCGTAACGGGAAGAAGAGAACTGTTAACAGGAAATTTCTCCCCGGCTATATCCTTATTGAAATGGACCTTCCCGATAGGGGATGGAAGCCTGTTTGTACGGCGATCAGAAGGATTCAGGGTGTAATGGGTTTTGTCGGGCAGGCTCCCGGCGCGAAGCCTCAGCCAATTTCTTCTGACGAGGCAAGGGCGATCTTGCAGAAAACCGGAGAGATTAAAACGGAGAAAACCTTTCATGTCAAACAGGAGTTTGTCGTGGGGGAAGAGGTTCGCATTATGGAAGGACCCTTCGAGTCTTTCTCCGGTAGTGTGGAAGAGGTTATGCAGGAGAAAGGAAAGCTCCGCGTAGTCGTTGGAATTTTTGGAAGAAATACGCCTGTGGAAGTTGATTTTTCCCAGGTGGAAAGAGTGTAGCTCTTTTAAATATATGGGAGTCCCGGCCAGGGGCGTTAGTACCACATAGGAGAAATAAATGGCAAAGAAAAAGGTAACGGCTTTCATAAAGCTGCAGGTACCGGCTGGTAAGGCTACTCCTGCACCTCCCGTAGGTCCCGCTCTGGGTCCTCATGGTGTAAGTGCGCCTCAGTTTGTACAGCAGTTTAATGACCGTACAAAAAACATGGAACCCGGTTTAACTATACCGGTAGTAATTTCTGTTTTCAGTGACAGAACTTTTACTTTTATTACCAAGACTCCTCCTGCGGCAGTTCTTATTAAGAAAGCTGCAAAGTTGGATAAAGGGTCTGCTGAGCCTCATAAAGTTAAGGTCGCTACAGTGACCAGAGAGGATTTGAGACCTATTGCTGAGCTGAAAATGCCCGACCTCAATGCTAATGACATTGAAGCGGCGATTAATATTATCGCCGGAACTGCCCGTTCTATGGGTGTGAAGGTGGAGGGTTGAAATGAAGCACGGTAAGAAATACAAAGAAGCCGCAGCAAAAGTTGACAGAGATGCTCTTTATACCTATGAAGATGCTCTTTCTCTTGTAAAAGAGCTCGCTTTTGCGAAATTCGATGAAACTATCGAAATGGCAGTGAATCTTAATCTTAAGAAAAGCCACACAGTTCGTGACACACTGGTTCTTCCTCATCAGTTTTCCGGTGAGAAAAAAGTGCTCGTTTTTGCAAAAGGCGAAAAAGCTACAGAGGCGGAAGAAGCCGGTGCGGCTTATGTCGGAGCTGAAGAGCTTGTTGAAAAAATCAAAGGCGGATGGCTTGATTTTGATGTCTGTGTTGCTACTCCCGATATGATGAGGGAAGTTGGTAAACTCGGACCGGTTCTTGGAAGAAGAGGCCTTATGCCTAACCCTAAAACAAGAACTGTAACGATGGATATTAAAGGTGCAATCGCGGAACTTCAGAAGGGTCGTGTTGAGTATCGTGCCGATAAAACCGGCGTTGTTCATCTTCCTGTTGGAAAAGTTTCCATGGATCCTGCACAGGTGAAGGAAAATATCGATGTTTTTATGTCTGAACTTGTGAAGAAGAGACCTAGTGATGTTAAAGGCGACTTTATCAAAACTGCTGCTGTTTCTTCCACAATGGGGCCCGGCGTCAGAATCGCTGTTGGTGCCAACTAAGGGCAAAGGAGAAAGAAATGGCTGAAGTTAAAATACAGCAGAGTAAAATAGACGCCGTTAAATCTCTGAAGGAAGCATTCGGTGAAGCAAATGACTTCATTTTTGCAGATTTCAGAGGAATTAACGTAGAAAAAGTAACTGAGTTGAGAAGGAAGCTTCGCGAAGGTGATGCTGAACTTAAAGTTGTAAAAAACAACTATGCTAAGATTGCTTTTAAAGAACTTGATCATCCCGAAGTCGCCGAGTTCCTTGTTGGACCCACGGCTGTGGCTATGATTAAAGGTGAAGCTGGTGCAGCTGCTAAAACTCTTGTTGAATTCGAAAGTGAGACTCCTCTTAAACTTAAAAGCGGTTTGATTGGTGGTGAGCTTTTCGATCTTGAGAAGATTGTGGCTTTTTCCAAGCTTCCCACGAAGAAAGAGCTTATTCAGATGCTTCTTTTTGCAATCCAGGGTACTACAACCAAGCTTGTTAGAACTCTTCAGGCTGTTGCAGATAAGAAAGCGGAAGAAGGTGATGCTTCTGCAGTACCTACTGCTGAGGAAGCTGCTCCGGCTGAAGAGGCGGCTCCGGCTGCTCCTGCAGAAGATGCTGCACCCGCGGCTGATGCGGAAGCTTCCGCAGAATAATAAGTCCTTCAGGGATTTTTTAGTTGTGAATGTTGCGGCTTAGCCGCTCATAGGTCAGTCTTTGTGCCGGAGACAGTTTCCGGCATGTAAGGTTGGCGAAAAATAAATCAGGCCCGCCTGGCGGGCATATGAAAATATTTATTGCAGCGTTAGTCTTCTAAACGTGTTGTGTGCTATCGTTGCGTAAAAAATTAAGGAGAAGATAATATGGCAGCACTTACTAATGACCAGATTCTGGAAGCAGTAGCAAATATGACAGTTCTTGAGGTTTCTGAACTGATCAAAGCTATGGAAGAAAAATTTGATGTATCTGCAGCAGCTCCCGTTATGGTAGCTGGTGGAGCAGCAGCACCCGGTGCGGCGGCCGCTGAAGAGCAGTCTGAATTCGACGTAATCCTCAAAGGATTCGGAGATAAGAAAATTGCTGTAATCAAAGCTGTAAGAGAAATTACTGGTCTCGGTCTTAAAGAGGCTAAAGAAGTAGTTGAAGCTGGAGATAAAGCTGTTAAAGAAGGCGTTTCCAAAGAAGAAGCTGAAACTATTAAAGCTAAACTCGAGGAAGCTGGCGCATCAGTTGAGCTTAAATAGTAGAGTTTCTAACTAATAAAAGACTTTCTCGTTAAACCACTGGGATAAATTTCTATCCCGGTGGTTATATATTGTCAGGGGGTATTGAGTGTTTACACGAGATAAGGATACTAAACGAGTATTTATTGGTGATGAGATTGAAGAGGTAATTGAGTTACCTGATCTTATCAGTATACAGCTCACATCATACGACAACTTTCTTCAGAGAAATACTCTGTTGAAGGGAGAAGCTCTCAACAATCAGGGTCTGGAAGAAGTATTTCAGTCAATTTTCCCTATAGAAAGTACCAACGGTGAGCTGGTGCTGGAATATGTTAATTATACCCTCGATGAAGATAATGTCCCTCTCTCTGAGGCTGAGTGCAAAAAGAAAGGCTTGACCTATGCAGTTCCGGTCAAGGCTAAAATAAATCTGATATTCCAGTCTACCGGAGAAATCCGGCAGAAAGATATATATATGGGAGACATCCCCTTAATGACTGACAGGGGTACCTTTATTATTAATGGTGCTGAAAGGGTTGTCGTTTCTCAGATCCACCGGTCTCCCGGTGTAATTTTCTCTTACGAAAAAGGCCTGTACTCTTCAAGGATAATTCCTTACAGAGGTTCCTGGCTCGAATTTGAGATAGATCAGAAGAAAGAGCTTATATATGCCAAAATCGATAGGAAGAAAAAGATTCTCGGTACTCTTTTTCTAAGGGCTCTCGGTTTTGATTCAAGAGAGAAAATTATTGAGCTTTTCCATAAGACAGCAAAAGTTTCTGTTGATAGTTCAAGAGAAGTGAAGGAAGCCCTTGTCGGGAAAATCCTAGCTAAAGCTGTTTATACCGGTAAGGGCGATGAAAAGAAAAAGATTTATCGCGCCGGTGAAAAAATCCATCCTCACGATACTGATGAGCTTGTACACTCCGGTATCTCGGAAATAGAGATTATAGACTTTGCAGCAGTTGATTCTCTGAATTCTAAAGTTGTAATCAATTGTTTTGATGTTGAGGAAACCAAATTTAATAAAGATGATCCCGAAAGAGATGAGCCGTCTAAAGAAGAGGCTCTTTCTGCGATTTATGCTATTTTAATGCCCGGTGAACCTATTACGGTCGAAGCTGCCGAAAGAGATATACTCTCCATGTTTTTCTCTTCCCGCCGTTACGATTTAGGTAAAGTCGGTCGTTACAAACTCAACAAGAAGTTTGATTATACGCACGATGAAGAATCTCTGGTTCTCACAAAAGAAGATGTTTACAGGACTATGGGGCATCTTATTAAGGTTTACGAAGGCGAAGCTTCAGTCGATGATATCGATCATCTTGGAAGCAGAAGAATCCGTTCTGTCGGAGAGCTTATTTCAAACTCTATTAAGACCGCCTTTACGAGAATGGAGAGGATTGCCAAGGAAAGAATGTCTCTTAAAGAGATAGAGACGCTCAAGCCTCAGGATCTCATCTCCATTAAACCGATCGTCGCTGCCATTAAAGAGTTTTTCGGGTCCAGTCAGCTGTCCCAGTTTATGGATCAGGTCAATCCTCTTTCCGAGTTGACTCACAAAAGAAGACTTAACGCTCTGGGACCCGGTGGTCTTTCAAGAGATCGTGCGGGATTTGAAGTCAGAGATGTACATTACACCCACTATGGTAGAATGTGTCCTATTGAAACTCCTGAAGGTCCGAATATCGGTCTTATTGTCTCTCTTGCCAATTACACAAGGGTTAATGAGTACGGTTTTCTCGAGACTCCCTACCGGAAAGTTGTCGATGGTGTGGCAACCAAAGAAGTTGAATATCTTTCAGCTATCGATGAAGAGAAATACTTCATAGCTCAGGCCAGTGCTCCGCTTGATAAAAACGGTAAGTTTGAGTCCAATACGGTAGCTGTCCACAAAAGCGGTAATTATACGACGCGACCTGTTGATGATATTAAATACATGGACGTTTCTCCCCGTCAGATTATTTCTACGGCGGCTTCTCTCATTCCTTTCCTGGAACATGATGACGCCAACCGTGCTTTGATGGGTTGTAACATGCAGAGACAGGCTGTGCCTCTTCTGTTTCCCGAAGCTCCGATCGTCGGAACAGGAATGGAAGGAAAGGCGGCTTATGACTCCGGAGTTCTCGCTAAAGCTAAAAGAGCCGGAGTTGTTTCTTACGTTTCCGCGGACAGAGTTGTCGTGACACCCGATGATCGGGAAAACGATTATGATGTCGACGTCTATGAAATGATAAAGTTTCAGAGAACCAACCAGGATACCTGTTTCAATCAGAAACCGATTGTCCGAAAAGGTGAAAAGGTTAATGCCAGATCTGTTCTTGCCGACGGCCCGGCTACGAAGAATGCAGAAATTGCTCTCGGAAGAAACCTTCTAGTAGGATTTGTTCCCTGGAACGGATATAACTTCGAGGATGCTATTCTTATTTCTGAAAAAGTTGTAAAAGAGGATTATTACACCTCTATTCATATTAAAGAGTTTGTTACTGAAGTCAGGGAGACAAAGCTCGGTCCTGAAACTATCACGATCGATATTCCCAACACTTCGGAAAAAGCTCTTGAGAACCTCGATGAAGAAGGGATTATCAGAATCGGTGCTAAGGTAAAATCCGGCTCGATACTGGTCGGTAAGGTTACTCCCAAGTCCGAGACAGAAACAACTCCCGAATTCAAGCTTCTTAACTCCATTTTCGGAGAAAAAGCAAAAGAGGTCCGTGATACGTCCCTGAAACTTCCTCATGGTGTTGAAGGTACTGTAATCGATATTCAGAGGCTGAAAAGAAGTGAAGGTGATGACCTGGCACCCGGTGTAGATGAAATCGTCAAGGTTCTTATTGCCACCAAGAGGAAACTCAAAGAAGGGGATAAGATGGCCGGACGCCACGGAAACAAAGGTGTTGTCGCCCGTGTTCTTCCCGAAGAGGATATGCCTTTTATGGAAGATGGAACACCTCTCGACATTTGTCTTAATCCGCTTGGGGTCCCTTCCCGTATGAATATCGGCCAGATCATGGAAACCATGCTCGGTATGGCCGGGGGGCATCTGGACAAATTCTTCGAAACACCTGTTTTCCAATCTGCTTCAACAGATCAGATCGAACAGGCTCTTGTGGAAGCCGGACTTGCACCCAACTCTAAATTCACTCTTTTTGACGGGTATACCGGTGAGGCATTCGAAAATCCTGTATTTGTCGGATATATGTATTACCTTAAGCTGCATCACCTTGTTGATGACAAGATGCATGCCCGTTCAACCGGTCCTTATTCTCTTGTGACTCAGCAGCCGCTCGGTGGTAAAGCTCAGTTCGGTGGACAGAGACTGGGAGAGATGGAAGTTTGGGCTCTTGAAGCTTATGGTGCGGCCAATACCCTCCAGGAGCTTATGACGATCAAGTCGGACGACATGACCGGAAGAGCCAAAATTTATGAAAGTATAGTCAAGGGCGATACGGCCACATCAGCCGGTATTCCCGAGTCATTTAACGTTCTTGTTCAGGAACTCAGGGGTCTGGCTCTCGATGTCAGAATCTTCGACTCAAAAGCGAAGCAGCTGCCTCTGACCGAACGTGATGAAGAACTGATAAACAGACAGGACAGTCGTTTCTAGGGGGCAGAATGAGAGATATTCAAGACTTTGACAGTTTAATGATAAAACTGGCTTCTCCTGAGCAGATCAGGGCCTGGTCTTACGGAGAAGTTAAAAAACCCGAAACTATCAATTACCGAACTCTCCGTCCGGAAAAGGACGGTCTGTTCTGTGAAAGAATTTTCGGAACTACCAAAGAGTGGGAGTGTTACTGCGGTAAATTCAAGTCTATCCGTTACAAAGGAGTGATTTGTGACCGTTGTGGTGTAGAAGTAACCCACTTCAAGGTAAGACGTGAGAGAATGGGGCATATTGAACTTGCTTCGCCCGTCTCCCATATCTGGTATTACCGTTCCGTTCCTTCGAGAATGGGATTGCTTTTAGATCTTTCCATTGCCGCTCTGCGATCTATTCTCTACTATGAGAAATATGTCGTCATTGAAGCCGGTGATACGGATCTGAGAAAACTACAGCTTCTTTCCGAAGAGGAATATGCCGAAGCGCGCGAGCGATACGGTATGTCCTTTACGGCCGGAATCGGTGCAGAAGCAGTTCGCACTATTCTGGAAAACCTCGATCTTGATGAGCTTTCAGCTGAACTGAGAGCCAAAATGGTTGATAAAGGGGCGAAAGCCGATAAAAGACTTCTCAAGAGAATCGAAATTGTTGAGAATTTCCGTGACTCCGGTAACCGGGCTGAGTGGATGATACTTGATGTAATTCCTGTAATTCCACCGGAATTGAGACCGATGGTGCAGCTCGATGGCGGGCGTT
The DNA here is from genome assembly GCF_014207565.1 of Spirochaeta isovalerica. Lineage (NCBI taxonomy): Bacteria > Pseudomonadati > Spirochaetota > Spirochaetia > Spirochaetales > Spirochaetaceae > Spirochaeta > Spirochaeta isovalerica. The sequence continues at coordinate 67,781 of NZ_JACHGJ010000010.1, forward strand.
TTGCCACATCGGATCTAAACGATCTCTACAGAAGAGTTATAAATAGAAATAACAGGCTTAAGAGGCTTATGGCTCTCAATGCGCCTGATATCATTATCAGAAACGAGAAAAGGATGCTTCAGGAAGCTGTTGATGCTTTATTCGACAACTCCAAGAAGAAAAAAGTTGTTAAAGGAGCGTCGAACAGACCTCTTAAATCGCTTTCCGACCTTCTCAAGGGTAAGCAGGGGCGGTTCAGGCAGAACCTCCTCGGTAAACGTGTAGACTATTCCGGTCGTTCGGTAATCGTTGTCGGTCCGAATCTCAAGCTTCACCAGTGCGGTCTTCCCGCAAAAATGGCCCTTGAGTTATACAAGCCTTTCATTATGAAAAAGCTTGTTGAAATGGATGTCGTTTATAACATTAAGAAAGCTAAATCGCTTGTAGAGCAGGAAACTCCGGAAGTCTGGGCCGTTCTCGACGATGTAGTCAAAGAACATCCCGTACTTCTCAACCGTGCTCCGACTCTTCACCGCCTCGGAATACAGGCTTTCGAGCCCGTTCTTGTCGAAGGAAAAGCGATTCGTCTTCACCCCCTTGTCTGTCATGCTTTCAATGCCGACTTTGACGGTGACCAGATGGCTGTTCATGTTCCTCTGACTCAGGCTGCCCAGATCGAGTGCTGGACATTGATGCTTGCTGATAAAAACCTGATGAACCCCGCGAACGGACAACCGATTGTTTTCCCTTCTCAGGACATGGTTCTCGGTATTTATCACCTGACAAGTCAGCGTCCCGGTGCCAAAGGAGAAGGGAAGTATTTCGGATCTCCTGAAGAAACCATTCTCGCTCTACAGGCTAAAGCTGTTGATTATCAGGCTCTCTGTAAAGTCAAGATAGACGGAAAGTTCCTGGAGACGACTCCGGGGCGGGTTATATTCAATGATCTGCTTCCCTCGGAAGTTGACTATGTGAACTACAGGCTCGGTGATAAAGAGATCAGAGCCCTTATCGCTGAAACTCACGAAGAATACGGCTCTGCTGTTACTGTACATATGCTCGATGTTATCAAAGATACGGGTTACAAGTATGCAACAATTTTCGGAGCTACTATCGGTATGGACGATATTCTCGTTCCCGATGAGAAGAAGACACTGATTTCAAATGCAAACAGTGAAGTTGAGCGTATTCAGAAACAGTATCTTGATGGCCATATCACACAGGAAGAGCGGTATAACCGTGTAATCGAGGTCTGGGGTAAAACCAATGAGGACCTTACCAATGTGATGATGGATCACCTGGAAAACGATAAAAATGGTTTCAATAACGTTTATATGATGGCTGACTCCGGTGCGAGAGGTTCGAGAAACCAGATCAGACAGCTGGCCGGTATGCGTGGTCTAATGGCCAAGCCGTCTGGAGATATAATCGAGCTCCCGATCCGTGCGAACTTTAAAGAAGGTCTATCGGTAATCGAGTTCTTCATATCGACAAACGGTGCCCGTAAAGGTCTTGCCGATACGGCTCTTAAAACAGCTGACGCCGGTTACCTCACAAGGCGTCTGGTCGATATTGCCCAGGACGTTGTTATTAACGAAGATGACTGCGGTACGATCAACGGTATCGATCTGTCGGCACTGAAAGATGGTGAAGAAATTGTGGAATCACTCTCTGACAGGATTAAGGGCAGGTTTACGCTTGAAAGAGTGAAGCATCCGATTACCGGAGAGGTGCTCGTTGATGTTAACGAGGAAATAACTGATGCAATTGCCGCTCAGATTGAAGAGATAGGTGTTGAATCAGTAAAAGTAAGAACTGTTCTGACCTGTGAAGCCAAGCATGGTGTTTGTAGAAAATGTTACGGTCGGAACCTTGCCAACAAGAAAACTGTTGATATCGGTGAAGCTGTAGGAATTATCGCGGCTCAGTCTATCGGACAGCCCGGAACACAGCTTACGATGAGAACTTTCCATGTCGGTGGTACGGCAAGTACTGTTGCGGAAGATAACAAGATTTCTCTCAGATATCCTGTTATTGTCCGGGACATTGACGGTACATTGGTCAATCTTGATAACGGAGATACTCTGTTTACGAGAAAAGGCTATATTACCGTTGCAAAAGTTCTGGAACAGATCCAATTTTCCAAGTCCGACAAGATTCTCGTGGAAGACGGTCAGAAGGTTATCAAAGGTGAAAAGATCCTTGAAAGAAAAGGTGAAGTGGTAGAGGCTCACGAAATCGCTTTCATCAACATCAGGGAAAATCATATACTTCTTGTTGCCCAGGATCAGACTCTCGAGGTCAGAAACGGTTCTACTGTTATGGTAAAAACCGATTCCATCATCGATGCCGATGAACCTATTGCCATGTTCGACCCCTTCAGTGATCCTATTATTGCTGAACAGAACGGTAAAGTTAGATTTGACGATATAATTCTCGGTACGACGCTTAAGGAAGAGATTAATGAAGATACCGGTAACATCGAAAAGAAAATCACCGAGTTCTCTCTCGATACTCTTCAGCCCAGAATCATCATGGAAGATGCGGAAGGCAACGAGCTGGCAAACTATTATCTTCCCGGAAACGCCTACCTCAATGTAGAAGATGGTACGGAAGTGAGAGCCGGTCAGATTCTTGCCAAACTTCTCAAGGAAAGTGCCAAGACTCAGGATATTACCGGAGGTCTTCCCCGTGTAGGAGAGCTATTTGAAGCGAGAAGACCTAAAGATTCGGCAATCCTTTCCAAAATCGGCGGGCTTGTACATTTCCGCGGTATAGCAAAAGGCCGGAGAGTTGTCGTAGTTGAAGACCCCTACGGAAACGAATACAAGCATCTCGTTCCGATGGGAAGACATCTTCTGGTTCGTGACGGTGACCGGGTTAAGGCCTGTGAACCGCTCTGTGACGGAGCGACGGATCCCCATGATATTCTTGAGATTCTTGGAGAAAATGCACTTCAGCAGTACCTTGTTGATGAGGTGCAGGAAGTTTACCGGATGCAGGGCGTTGTCATTAACGATAAACATATCGGTGTAATCATCAGACAGATGATGAGAAAAGTCGAAATAATGGATGTCGGTGATACCAACTTTATCTACGGACAGCAGATTGACAAGTATTCCTTCAGGAAAGAAAACGAAAGAGTTCTGGAGCAGGGTGGACAGGCAGCTATCGCTAAGCCTCTATTGCTCGGAATCACACGAGCTTCCCTGAATATTGATTCGTGGATTTCTGCAGCATCTTTCCAGGAAACTACAAGAGTTCTGACAAATGCGGCAATTGCCGGAGATGTCGATAACCTGAGAGGATTGAAAGAGAATGTTGTTATCGGTCATATGATTCCCGCGGGAACCGGTATGAAGCGGTACAGAGATATGAAACTTTCAAACGATCAGGCAGAAGACCTGGATGCGCATGTTCAGGAAATACTGAAAATCAGAAAGCTCGAAGCGGAACTGGCTGAAGAAACAGCCATGGAAGCGGAATAAAGTTTTCAAAAAAATCAGCAGGGGCGAAAAACGCCCTTGATAAAAAAAATGCATTGTGCTAAATTCCCTGAGGCTGACTCAGGGAAGCCTTTGTATATATATAAGCGGGTGGTATGCTGACGCCTGCAGTTTTGTAAAGAATTTTTAGGAGATTGCAATTTAATGCCTACGATAAATCAGCTTATTAAAAAAGGCCGAAAGTCAAACGTTAAAAAAACCAAATCTCCTGCTCTAGAATCCTGTCCTCAGAGAAGAGGTGTTTGTACAAGGGTATTTACAGCTACCCCCAAGAAACCGAACTCTGCTTTGAGAAAGGTTGCCAGGGTCAGGTTGACTAATGGTTTTGAAGTAACTGCTTATATTGGTGGTGAAGGACATAACCTTCAGGAACACTCTGTTGTTGTTATACGTGGTGGAAGAGTAAAAGATCTTCCCGGTGTGCGGTATCACATTATTCGTGGTGCAAAAGATACGCTCGGTGTAGACAATAGAAGACAGGCTCGTTCTAAATACGGAACTAAAAAGCCTAAAGCTTAATAAGGAGAGGATGTAATGCCAAGAAGAAGAGTGGCGCCGACTAGACCGGCTATACCTGATTCAAAATACAACAGCACCGTTCTCGCCAAATTTATTAAGAGAATGATGGTTGATGGTAAGAAGTCCATTAGTATCAGCAATATGTATGGTGCAATGGCTATTATTAAAGAAAAGACAGGAAATGAAGAGCTTGAAGTTTTTCTGAAAGCTGTTGAGAACGTTAAGCCTTCCGTTGAGGTTAAATCCAGAAGGGTTGGTGGTTCTACTTATCAGGTTCCTGTTAAAATTAGAGATTCAAGACGTGAAGCTCTTGCTATGAGGTGGCTGATTGCTGCAGCAAGAAGCAGAAGCGGAAGAAGTATGAGTGAGAAGTTGAGTGCTGAGCTGATTGATGCTTTTAACTCAACCGGATCTGCTTTCAAGAAGAAAGAAGATACTCACAGAATGGCTGAGGCCAATAAGGCTTTCTCTCACTATAGGTGGTAGATTAGTCTTTCAGGCGGCATATGGACGTTGTTCCGCCGCCTGAAAAGCCCTCTTGCAGGATGCCTGGTGATGATTGTCAGGCCGCTACTGATCGAGGTTTTGTTCTTTATATATGGTGTGGGTTATTAACCCTTTTTTGGATGAATTGATCAAACCGGTGATTTATCACTAGGTGATTGTTTCTCAAAGGCCATTATTAAACATTATCTTTCTCTGAATTACACAGTATTGTACTTTCTTTGTTGTGTAGCTTTAGCGGTAAAATCATCTCCACTCGCACTTACTCCTGTTGAGACCATTGGCAGGATTTGGTAATATCCTGTTTAGTGCCGTTTTGTACGGTTATATAGTTGTTTTTTTTTAAAAGCCGAGGAGGAATGAATGGCTAAGGAAAAATTTGAAAGGTCTAAACCGCATATCAACGTTGGTACAATCGGACACGTTGACCATGGTAAGACAACTCTTACAGCTGCAATCTCTATGTACTGTTCTGCAAAGAACGGTGGAAAGATTATGAGCTACGAAGATATTGATAACGCTCCCGAAGAAAAAGAGCGTGGTATCACTATCAACACAAGACACGTTGAATACTCTACTGATGCAAGACATTATGCTCACGTAGACTGTCCCGGACATGCCGACTACGTTAAAAACATGATCACTGGTGCAGCTCAGATGGATGGTGCCGTTCTTCTCGTTGCAGCTGACTCAGGACCCGAGCCTCAGACAAGAGAGCACATCCTTCTTGCAAGACAGGTTGGCGTTCCCAAGCTGATCGTTTTCATGAACAAAATGGACCTCGCCGATCCCGACCTGGTTGAACTGGTTGAGATGGAAATCGTTGAGCTTCTCGACGAGTACGGATTCCCCGGAGAAGAAACTCCTATTATTAAAGGATCCGCATTCCAGGCTATGTCCAATATTCAGGATGCAGAAGCTACAGCTGCTATTCAGGAGCTTCTCGATGCGATGGATACATACTTTCCTATCCCCGAAAGAGCTGTTGATAAGCCTTTCCTTCTTCCTATCGAAGACGTTTTCTCAATCTCCGGTCGTGGTACAGTTGTAACAGGACGTGTTGAGAGCGGAATCGTTCACGTTGGTGACGTTTGTGAAATTGTCGGTGTTAGAGAAACTCAGACAACGACTTGTACTGGTGTTGAGATGTTCAACAAGCTTCTTGATGAAGGTCAGGCCGGTGATAACGTAGGTTGTCTGCTCAGAGGTATCGATAAGAATGCTGTAGAAAGAGGACAGGTTCTCTGTAAACCTAAATCTATTCTTCCTCACATGAAGTTTAAGGCAGCTCTTTACTGTCTGACTAAAGAAGAGGGTGGTAGACACAATCCTTTCTTTACAGGATACAGACCCCAGTTCTACTTCAGAACAACAGATATCACAGGTACAGTAACTCTTCCTGCTGATAAACAGATGGTAATGCCCGGTGATAACACTGAGATCGAAGCTGAGCTGATTCACCCCATCGCTATGGATAAGGGACTCCGGTTCGCTATCCGTGAAGGTGGTAGAACAGTTGCTTCCGGTCAGGTAATCGAGATTATCGAATAAGGATATGAAGTCGGGAGTCGCAAAGAGCGATTCCCGATTCTGGAGGAATAATGGCTAAAGAAAAGATACGTGTAAGGCTGAGAGGTTTTGACGTAGAATTAATCGATCAGAGTGCGCGGTCTATTGTGCAGGCTGTTCAGAAGCAGGGGACCAAAGTTTCCGGACCGATTCCTCTGCCGACCCGAATAAATAAATATACTGTTTTGAGATCGCCTTTTGTTAACAAAAAGTCGAGAGAGCAGTTTGAAATGAGAACTCATAAGAGACTCATAGATATTTTGGAACCAACCTCTGCTGTTATGGATGCTCTCATGAAGCTCGAGCTTCCCGCTGGAGTCGATGTAGAGATTAAACAGTAAGAGCGGATCAAAGGAAATTGAGGTAAAAATTAAATGTTGAGTTTGATCGGCAAAAAAGTTGGAATGACACAGGTGTTTGACGAAACAGGAGTTTTGACTCCCGTTACAGTCGTCAAAGTTGAAGAAAACGTTGTTATTGCTAACAAAAGCATCGAAAAAGACGGCTATGAAGCTGTTGTGCTCGGTTCTGTTGAAAGAAAAGAAAAGCACACTACAAAGCCTGTAGCAGGTCAGTTCAAAGAGGGAGTTACTCCCAAAAGAAAAGTGGTCGAAGTTCGTGACTTCGGAAAAGAATGTGCTGTCGGAGATACTTTCGGTGTTGAGCTTATCGAAGGTGTCGAGTTTGTAGACGTTATCGGAACTTCAAAAGGTAAAGGTTATCAGGGTGTCATGAAACGCCATAACTTTGGTGGTGGACGAAAGACACACGGTTCAAAATTTCACAGAGCTAACGGTTCTACCGGTATGGCTGCTTACCCTTCAAAGGTTATCAAAGGAACTAAGATGGCTGGAAGAATGGGTGGTGAAAGGAAAACTGTACAGAACCTGCAGGTTGTTAAAGTTGATACGGAAAGACAGGTTCTTCTCATTAAGGGAGCCGTTCCCGGTACAAAAGATAGTTTTGTCATAGTTCGCAAGGCAAAGAAATTATAGAGGATAAATATGGACAAAAAGGTCTATTCAATAGAAGGAAAAGAGCTTAGAGATATCACTCTTGAAGACAGCGTTTTTGCGCGTGAAGTTAGTGAAGGTTCTATTTATCACGCCATTAATAACGAGCTTGCTAACAAAAGAGTGGGAACTGCTTCTACTAAGACTAGAGCAGAAGTTCGCGGAAGCGGAGCTAAGCCCTGGAGACAGAAGGGAACCGGTCGTGCGAGATCCGGTCACAAAAGATCTCCAGTCTGGGTTGGTGGTGGTATCACCTTCGGGCCCAAGCCCAGGGATTACAGCTACACGCTCCCCAAAAAAATTAAAAGACTGGCAATGAAGTCTATTCTCAGCCTTAAAGCTGCCGGAGAGACTTTTAAAGTTGTAGAAGATTTCACAATTGAATCGGGAAAAACCAAAGAACTGAGAACAATTCTCACAAAACTGGTTTCCGAGGAAAGAACAGTTGTGATTTTAAAAGATGACGATCAGATGATCAGAAGAGCCGGACGGAACCTGCCGAATGTCAAGTTCCTTTCTTACAATAGGCTCCGTGCTCATGATCTGTTTTATGGAAAGAATATTCTTGTGCTCGAAGGAGCCGCTGTAAAACTCAACGAGTTCTACGGAAAATAGAGGTTGAAATGAAAGCGGATCAGATTATTATTGAACCAATATTGACTGAGAAATCCAACATCATGCGCGAAGAAGAGTGCAAGAAGTATGTTTTCAAAGTTGATAAAAGAGCTAACAAGATTCAGGTGATGAGAGCTGTAGGCGAGCTTTTCTCCGTAAAGCCGGTCAGCTGCAATATTGTTAACGTATCTGGAAAAAGAAAGGCGATTCTTCCTGTTTCTGCTTCTACTTACAGAAGAGGTTACGGTAGAACGGCTTCCTGGAAAAAAGCAATTGTTACACTTGCTTCCGGCGAAAAAATCGATAAGTTCGAAGGCGCTTAAGCAAGGGGGATTCAATGGGAATTAAAACTTATAAACCGAGAACTCCATCTCAGCGGTACAGGCAGAGCCTGACTTTCGATGATGTTACAAGAACTTCGTCTGAAAAATCCCTGACTTCCGGGAAGTCCAGCAAAGCCGGTCGTGGAGCAGGTGGAAGAATAAGTGTTCGTCGCCGCGGTGGTGGACACAAGAGAAAATACAGAGAGATCGACTTCAAGAGAAACAAATACGGTATCCCCGGAAAAGTTGCTCATATTGAGTACGATCCCAACAGAAGTGCGAATATCGCACTGATTCACTATGCAGATGGTGAAAAGAGATACATTATTGCTCCCAAAGGGCTGACTGTAGGTCAGGAGATTGTCAGTGGCGAAAGTGCTCCCATAGCACTCGGAAACACGCTGCCTCTCGAAAAAATCCCTGTAGGTAGAGTAATTCACAATATCGAGCTTCAGCTTGGAAAAGGCGGACAGCTCGTAAGAACAGCTGGTGGAAGTGCTCTTCTCGCTGCGAAAGAGGGTGATTACGTAACGGTAAAACTTCCCTCCGGAGAAATGAGACTGGTTTTTCACAAATGTTCTGCAACTATCGGTGAAGTTGGAAACGAGGATCACATGAATGTGAAAATCGGTAAAGCCGGTAGATCAAGATGGCTTGGCAAGAGACCAAAAGTCAGAGGTGTTGTTATGAACCCCGTAGACCATCCCCATGGTGGTGGTGAAGGTAAGACTTCCGGTGGTAGACATCCTGTTTCCCCCTGGGGTAAACCGACTAAAGGTTTCAAGACAAGAAAGAAACATAACAACTCTGATAAATTTATTGTCAAGAGAAGAAAATAGGAGTAAGGCGTGTCAAGATCAATCAAAAAAGGTCCTTTTATCGCTAAAAGCCTCTATAAGAAAATAGTTGATCAGAGCAAGGCATCTAAAAAACAGATGATTAAAACTTACTCCAGAACATCGACTATTATTCCTGAAATGGTCGGGTTGACAATTTCCGTGTACAACGGAAAAACCTGGGTACCCGTGTACGTAACTGAAGCGCTTGTAGGACATAAACTCGGAGAGTTTGCTCCCACAAGAATGTTCAGAGGACACGGCGGCGATAAGAAATCGAAGAGATAGGTGTAGATAGATGGAAGCAAAGAAAGGTTACAAAGCCGTTGCAAAAAACCTCCCCATGTCTCCTACAAAGATTCGTCCCATTGCAAACAACCTGAGAAAAAGACCGGTTGTTGAAGCTGTGGCGATTCTTGAGACTCTGCCCAACAAGGGTGCCGGGTTCCTTAAAAAGGTAATTGAATCTGCAACTGCCAACGCACTCTTCCAGAATAGTAAGCTGGATGAGGAAATGCTGTATATTAAAGAGCTGCTTGTAGATGGCGGACCTATTCAGAAGAGAATCTGGCCCCGGTCAAGAGGTAAAGCCGACAGGCTTCTCAAGAGATCGAGCCACATCTCTGTAGTTGTAGATGAAATAGGGAATACGGGGGAATAAATGGGACAGAAAGTACATCCTTACGGACTTCGCCTTGGTATAAACAAAACCTGGAAATCTAAATGGTATGTTAATCCGCGCAACTATGCGGATATCCTCCATGAAGATCTGGCTTTGAGAAAAGCTCTTGAGCAGAGTCCCGAAGCCCGCGGTGCGGAAATCGGTGATATCGAAATCATCAGACAGCCCCAGAGAGTTACCCTGATGATTCACACGGCAAGACCCGGTGTTATCATTGGTACCAAAGGTGCGAATATTGAGAAGATCAGCAGCAGACTTCAGAAAATCACTGATAAGAAACTGCAGATCAAGATTAAAGAAGTTAAAAGACCTGAAGCTGATGCTCAGATCGTTGCCCTGAATGTCGCAAGACAGCTCAAGGGTAGATCTGCCTTCAGGAGAGTTTTAAAGATGGCTGTTGCCAACTGTATGAAAACAGGTGTTCAGGGGATCAAAATCAAGATTTCCGGAAGACTTGGCGGTGCGGAAATGGCAAGGTCTCAGGAAATGAAAGACGGAAGAATTCCTCTGCATACACTGAGAGCGGACATCGACTACGGATTCGCTGAAGCCGATACGACATTTGGAAAAATCGGGGTTAAAGTCTGGATTTTCCGCGGTGAAGTATACGGTATGGATCAGAAAGAAGACGCTGGTCTCCTTGCTAAAAACAAGAAAGAAAAAGCGCCGAGGAGCAAGTAATGCTGAGTCCCAAGAAAACCAAGTATAGAAAACGAATGCGTGGCGTCATGAAAGGTGAGGCCACCAGAGGTAACAAAGTTTCCTTCGGTGAGTTTGGACTTGTTTCTCTTGAAACAAAGTGGATCACTGCAAGACAGATCGAAGCAGCCCGTATTGCCATGACGAGACATATCAAGCGTGGTGGTAAAGTCTGGATTCGGATTTTTCCCGATATCCCTTATACCAAAAAACCTGCTGAGGTTCGAATGGGTAAAGGAAAGGGAGCTCCCGAGAAATGGGTTGCAGCTGTTAAGCCTGGAACTGTAATGTTCGAAATTGCCGGAGTTGACCAGGAATTGGCCCAGCGGGCGATGGAACTTGCCGGTAGCAAACTTCCGATCAAGGTTAAGTTTGTAAGTAAACAGGGATAGGGGAAGTTATGAAAGAAACTTTTAACGATCTCTCACTGGACGAGATGGTTGCTAAACGTGATGAGTTGAAAAAGAATCTTAATAACCTGAGATTTGATATGGTCCTTGGCCATGTAGAGAATCCTATGGAAAAAAGGAATCTTAAAAGATCAATCGCCAGACTGAATACAAAGATCCGTGAAGTGGAACTTGGAATCAGAAAGGCTTAGGTGAAGTCATGGAAAACAAAAAGACTAATAAGAGAGAATTCACCGGACTCGTTGTGAGCGATAAAATGGATAAGACAGTCGTTGTTAAGATTACGACAAAAGTGCTTCATCCTCTTTATAAGAAATATGTTACCAAGTCGGTAAAATATAAAGCACACGATGAGAACAACGATGCTAAAATCGGTGACACAGTAAGGATAATGGAATGCAGACCTATCAGCAAAGAAAAAAGCTGGAACCTGCAGGAAGTTATTGAAAGAGCGAAATAGGCAGGAGGGTTTAAATGGTACAGGATAACACAATGTTAAACGTAGCAGATAACTCTGGTGCTAAAAGAGTTATGTGCATTAAAGTTCTCGGCGGTAGCAAGAGAAAATACGCCAGCGTCGGAGACATAATAGTTGTAGCTGTAAAAGCTGCCCTCCCCAACGCACCTATTAAAAAAGGTGAGGTTAAAAAAGCGGTTATCGTCAGAGTTCACAAAGAATACAGACGAGAAGACGGTACTTATATCAGGTTCGATGATAACGCCTGCGTAATCATCGATGACAAAGGTGCTCCTGTCGGTAAACGTATCTTCGGGCCCGTAGCAAGAGAGCTTAGAGACACAGGTTATATGAAGATCGTATCTCTGGCACCAGAGGTCCTTTAGGAGAAGTTTGATGGCAGAAGTAAAATATAAACTGAAGAAAGGGGACCAGGTTAAGCTTATAGCCGGAAAGGATAAAGGCAAGACTGGAACAATCCTCAAAGTAGACAGAGAAAACGGACGTGTTATTGTCGACGGTCTCAACATCGTCAAGAAGACAATGAAGCCCCGGCAACAGGGCGAAAAGGGAAGCATCGTGGAAATCGAAGCTCCCGTCCACATCTCCAATGTTATGATTATGTGTCCCAAATGTGGTCCCGTTAAAGTCGGTGTCCGCAAAGACGGTGACAATAAAGTCAGATTCTGTAAGAAGTGTGAAGGGGTACTGTAATGGCAGATAAGAAATATACTCCCAGACTGAAGACTGCTTACAATGACAAACTGGCCAAGGAAATGATGAAAGATTTTAAATATAAGTCTTTCATGCAGGTTCCCAAGCTGGAAAAAATCGTTGTGAGCATGGGTGTCGGTGAAGCTATCACAAATAAAAAGCTTCTTGATGCCGCTGTTAACGAGCTGAGTCAGATTACCGGTCAGAAAGTAATGAAGACAAAAGCGAGAAAGTCAATTGCGGGATTCAAAATCAGAGCCGGACAGGAAATCGGAGCCAAAGTTACCCTTCGCGGTGACAGAATGTATGAGTTCCTCGAAAGACTTATCAGTATTGCACTTCCCCGTGTAAAAGACTTTAGAGGAATTAACCCGAAAGCTTTTGATGGAAATGGAAACTACTCTCTCGGTATTACCGAGCAGATCATTTTCCCTGAAATCAACTTCGATAAAATCGAACAGGTTAGCGGGCTCAATGTGGCTATAGTAACGACAGCTGAAAATGACGAGGAAGGCAAAGCGCTTCTTACGAAGTTCGGCATGCCTTTTGCGAAATAGGAGATGAGGTTTAATGGCTAAGAAATCAATGATTGTTAAAGCCCAGAGAACACCTAAATTCAGCACCCGTGCATACAACCGGTGCAGGATTTGCGGTAGACCTCGTGGTTATATGAGAAAATTTCAGATGTGCAGAATCTGCTTCCGTAAGCTTGCGAGCGAAGGTATGATTCCTGGTGTCACTAAATCGAGCTGGTAGGAGTATAGAATGAGTGTTTCAGATCCTGTAGCGGATATGCTCACAAAAATTAGAAATGCCAGTGCAGCAAAGTTTGAGAAAGTAGATATCAGAACATCAAAGCTGAAACTGGAAATTGTAAAAATCCTCAAGAATGAAGGATTTGTTAAGAACTTTAAGAAAGTAACGATCGACGACGTTAACTATATCAGAATCTTCCTGAAATATGACGGGAAAGAGAATTCTGTTATTCACGGAATCCAGAAAGTGTCTACCCCCGGTAGACGTGTTTACTCCGGTTACAAATCAATGCCCAGAGTATTTAACGGATACGGAACAGTTATCGTTTCCACCTCTTCAGGTGTAATCACAGGCAAGAAAGCCTCTGCACAGAAGATCGGTGGTGAAGTGATCTGTAAAGTCTGGTAAGGGAGAAAAGCATTATGTCTAGAATTGGAAAAATGCCTGTAACCGTACCGTCAGGCGTTACAGTTACAGTAAAAGAAAATGTCATTACCGTTAAAGGCGCCAAAGGTGAGCTTACTCAGGATTTTCAACCTGAAGTTTCCTTTGACATCAAAGACGGAGAAGTGGTTGTCAACCGTGTTGATGATTCCAAAAAAGCCAAGTCTTTTCACGGTCTTTACAGAAACCTCCTGAATAACATGATTATCGGGGTTTCTGCGGGATTCACGAAAACACTTGTTATCAATGGTGTCGGTTACAGAGCGGAACTCAAAGGTGATACCCTTATGATGAACCTCGGTTATTCCACAACCATTGAGTATGTGGTTCCGGAAGGTGTTACTGTTGCCGTAGAAGGTAACAACAAAGTGACAGTATCCGGTATAGATAAGGCTAAAGTCGGACAGGCTGCTGTGGAGATTCGCGGACTTAGACCGCCCGAACCCTATAAAGGTAAAGGCATTAAGTACGAGAACGAAGTTATCCGCAGAAAAGTCGGTAAAACTGGCGTTTAAACAGGGTTGTAGATCATGAAAAGAGTTGATGAAAAAAATAGAAAGAGACTGCAGCGTAAAAAACGTGTCCGGAAAAATATCTCCGGAACTTCCGCTAAGCCGAGAATGTCGGTTTTCAGAAGTAACAAGTATCTGAGCGTTCAGGTCATCGATGATATCGCCGGTAAAACTCTTTCTTCCGCTTCTACCCTTGAAGCCGAGCTTAAAGGAACAAAGAATACAGTGGAAGGCGGAGAGAAACTGGGGAAGGTTATCGGTGAAAGACTGAAAGCTGCCAAGATCTCTACAGTTGTTTTTGATAGAAATGGATACAAGTATCACGGAGTAGTTAAGGCTATTGCTGACGGTGCGAGAAGTGTCGGTATAGAGCTTTAAGGGGAATAGAATGGCTTTTAAAGAAAAAAGAGAAGAAAAAGAGTTTATTGAAAAACTTATCCGTCTCAACAGAGTTTCCAAAGCCGTAAAGGGTGGACGCAATATGTCGTTCTCCGCCCTTATGGTTGTCGGAGATGGAAAAGGACGGGTAGGCGTCGGATTCGGAAAAGCAAACGACGTTTCAGAAGCTATTAGAAAGAGTGTAGAAAAGGCTAAGAAAAACCTTATCACCGTGCCTTTGAAAGGCAATACACTTCCTCACGAAATTCTCGGTAACTTCAAGAGCGCTTCGGTTCTTCTGAAGCCCGCAGCGCCCGGTACCGGAATTATTGCCGGCGGACCTGTTCGTGCCGTTATGGAAGCAGTTGGTGTTAAGGATATCCTGGCCAAATCACTTGGTTCTGGAAATACAATGAATATTGTAAAGAGTGTATTCGCCGGTCTGGACGGACTCTTTGATGCCAAAGAGCTCGCTTCAAACAGAGGCAAATCGCTCAATGAACTGTGGGGTTAATTATGGCTAAGACTAAAAGAATCAGGGTTCAGCTGGTACGCAGTACCATTGGAAGAAAGCCTGAACAGAGAAAAACTGTTAAAGCATTGGGTCTTAAGAAAATTAATTCAGTTGTAGAAAAAGATGCTACCCCATCGATCTTAGGTATGGTAGAATCAATTTCTCACTTGGTTAAAGTTGAGGAGATCAGCTGATGAGTGCGTTTGAATTAAAAGCACCGAAAGGCGCTAACAGAGATAAAAAGGTTCTCGGACGCGGTAGAGCGACCGGAACAGGTAAGACTTCCGGAAAGGGACATAAAGGTCAGAAAGCGAGATCGGGCGGTGGAACACGTCTCGGTTTCGAAGGTGGCCAGATGCCTCTTTACAGAAGGGTTGCCGCAAGAGGTTTTTCAAACCATCCATTCAAAGTGGAATATGTTGGAATTAACGTCGGTTCACTGAACGAGCGTTATAGCGATGGTGAAAAAGTAAATCACGAAACTCTTGTTGCCAAGGGTCTTGTAAAGAATGGCGAAAAGAATATTAAGATTCTCGGAGCCGGAGAACTGGACAAGAAACTTGAAGTAGAGATCACGAAAGTGACTGCCGGAGCGAAAGATAAAATCGTCAAAGCCGGCGGATCCGTGGTTGAATAATAAAAAATAGGAATAGTTGGTATAAAGATGGCTAGTAATCCGGTTGTTGACATTTTCAAAGTGAAAGATCTGAGGAAAAAGATTCTTTTCACTTTAAGTATGCTTGTAGTTTTCAGACTCGGGGCTGTTATTCCCATACCGGGAATTGACGTAAACGTCCTGAAAAGTTATTTCGCTTCGCAGGGAGCCAGTGGTTCCTCGATGGGTATAACCGAGTATCTGGACTTCTTCGCAGGCGGTGCCTTCAAGAATTTTTCAATCTTCATGCTGGGTATTATGCCATATATCTCGACTTCCATTATCATGAATCTTCTTCTCCTGGTTTTTCCGGGATTGAAGAAGATGTCTGAAGAAGACGGTGGTAGGAAAAAAGTCAAGAGATATACGCGCTACGGGACGCTTCTTGTTTGTCTGATCCAGTCCTATGCGGTTGTCGCTTATGCACGAATGATTCCTAACGCAATTGTACCTTCCATGAGCGGAATGAAATATACGGTTATTGCCATGCTTACGGTAACGACCGGAACGATGTTTCTCATGTGGTTAGGTGAACAGATCAACGCAAGAGGTATCGGAAACGGTATCTCCCTGTTGATTTTTGCCGGTATTGTTGCTAGAATGCCTGGCGGGATAAATGTTCTCGGCTTGGAGATCAGAAACGGAAATCTGAACCCTGTATTCGTAATTGTTGCAGCATTACTGTTCGTAGCTATCATCACCCTTATTGTCTACGAGCAGCAGGGACAGCGGAAAATTCCTGTGAATTACGCTAAAAGAGTTGTAGGCCGTCGTATGTTCGGTGGACAGAATACCTACATTCCGTTTAAGATAAATCCTTCGGGTGTAATTCCGGTTATTTTTGCCGGTTCTCTTTTGACATTCCCTTTGCAGATTGCAGGGGCTTTGGGCGCGTCCAGTGAAGGTTGGTCTATATTTTCCAACATAATGAAGCCCAATGGCGGTCCATATATGATTGCCTATACAGTTTTAATTGTTTTCTTTGCATACTTTTATACACAGGTATCCATGAATCCGATTGAAATTGCCAGGTCTATCAGGGAGAACGGCGGATCTATTCCGGGAATTCGTTCCGAAAATATTGATCAGTATCTGACAAAGATACTGCGTAGAATAATACTGCCTGGATCGTTGTTTCTTGCAGTGATAGCTTTGATTCCTTCCGTAGTTGTCAACCTGTTCGGGTTTCCCACACAGGTGGCTTATCTAATGGGCGGAACTTCTTTGATTATCATGGTTGGAGTCGATCTTGACTTGATGTCCCAGATTGAAGGTCATCTTAAGATGCATCATCATGACGGGCTTGTGAAAAGCGGCAAGTTGCAGTCCAGGAATTTGTAGTAAGGGGATATTGTGAAAGTTAGAGCAAGCGTTAAACCCATATGTGATAACTGCAAAGTTATAAGAAGAAGAGGAGTTGTCCGGATTATCTGTGACAACCCCAAACATAAACAGAGACAGAAGTAGGAGGTAGTAAGTGGCTAGAATTGCAGGTATCGATTTACCTAATAAGCATACAGAGATAGCTCTTACCTACATTTACGGTATTGGTAGAACCACAGCAAAAGAAATTTGCGAAAAGACAGGTATCGACCCTAATGTGAGAATTAAGGAACTTTCTACTGACGACGTTGCAAAACTGAGAAAAATCATTGAAAATGATTACAAAGTAGAAGGTCGCTTGAGATCAGAGGTGGCTCTTAATATTAAGAGACTCATGGATATCGGCTGTTATCGCGGTTTACGGCATAGAAAAGGTCTCCCTGTCAGAGGACAGAGAACAAAGACCAACGCACGTACCAGAAAAGGTAAAGTGAAGACCGTTGCCAAGAAGAAGAAATAGGCTGGGGGTTAGTTAATTGGCTAAGGCTAAAGTAAAGAAAAGAAAAGACAAAAAAACGGTATTTGAAGGTAATGTCTACATTCAGGCAACTTTCAATAATACTATCGTTACTATAACAGACCTCAAAGGAAATGCTTTATCTTGGTGTAGCGCCGGATCTCTCGGATTCAAGGGTGCCAAGAAATCGACTCCTTTTGCAGCTCAGTCTACTGCTGAAACAGCGACAAACAGAGCTAAGGATTTCGGTCTGAAAGAAGTAAACGTTTTTGTAAAGGGTCCCGGTGTCGGCCGTGAATCTGCAATCAGATCACTAGGTGCTTTGGGGTTGAGAGTTAAGTCTATCAATGACGTCACTCCGATTCCCCATAACGGATGCAGACCCAGAAAAACAAGAAGAGTTTAATGTCGGGGCAAGAGGGATCTACTTTGTCAGGTGTAGTTCCCTGCCTTTTATTAACCTGATTGATGTAGAGATTAGTAGAAAAACGGATCGGAATTAGGTCCTGCATAAGGAGCAGAGATGGCGCGTAAAAACCTCTTGAAGGGATTTAAACGACCTAAGGGTATTACATTTGAACACGTTGATGAAACGCCGTATCAGGGTAAATTTGTAGCTTATCCATTTGAAAGAGGGTATGGTTCAACTGTGGGTAATACCCTCCGAAGAATTCTGCTTTCTTCTATTCAGGGATATGCGGTGTCTGCTATCCGCATTACAAGTTTTAATGAAGAGGGCAACTCTCATGTAATCTCGAGCGAATTCGAGTCCGTTCCTGAAATTGTTGAAGATACACCTGAGATTATCAGTAACTTCAAACAGATCAGGCTTAGCCTTCCCGAAGATATTGAAGAGAAAACGATTCTTGTCGAGTGGAAAGGCGGAGGTGAAATGACGGCTGCTGCTTTGGAAAAAGACGGCGTAGTTGTTTCCAATAAGGATTTGAAACTCTGTACCATGATGGATGGTGCAAATCTTGAGTTTGAGATTCAGATTGATCTCGGTCGTGGATATATTCCGGCGGAAGTTAACGAGAAATACGTTGAGATTGTCGGTACAATCCCTGTCGATTCAATTTTTTCACCAATTACCAAGGTGAAATACAATATCGAAAACACCAGAGTCGGACATCGTTCCGATTATGATAAACTTGTTCTTGAAATCTGGACTGATGGCACAATAATGCCTCAGGACGCTCTTGCTGAAGCAGCAAAGATTGCAAAAGATCACTTTACCATTTTCATTAATTTCGATGAAGGTATTGTTGCAGCTGATGATGAAGTTGATAAGGAAGTAGAGGAAATTGAAAAACTTCTCTCCACTCCCGTTGAAGAACTTGAGCTGTCTGTCCGGTCAAGCAATTGTCTGAAAAACGCTAATATTAAAACAATTGGCGATCTGACCAGAAAGTCGGAAGATGAAATTGCCAAGACAAGGAATTTCGGTAAAAAATCTCTCATGGAGATTAAAGAAAAGCTGAAAGAGTGGAATCTTAGTCTCGGTATGACTGATTACAGCGTACTGAAAAATACGATTAAACTCGATAAGAATAAGGAAGACTAGACATGCACAATAGAGTAGGTTTTAACAGACTGGGTAGAAAATCCAGTCATAGAAAAGCTCTTCACAGAAATATGGTAACTTCTTTGTTTAAGTATGAAAGAGTAAAAACTACTAAGGCAAAAGCTCTGGAAATCAGAAGAACAGCTGAAAAAATGGTTACACGTGCAAAAGTTGATTCTGTACATAACAGAAGAATGGTTGCGCGGATGATCTCGGATAAAGCCGTTCTGAACAAACTCTTTGTTGAGATTGCACCGAGATTCGTTGAGAGACCCGGCGGATACACCAGAGTTCTTAAACTTGGAAAAAGAGCTGGAGATGCAGCTGAAATGGTAATTCTTGAATTTGTTGAAGGTGCTGAAAAAGCTCCTGAAGTTGAAGAACCCAAGAAAACTGCTAAGAAAGCTGCTTCCAAAAAAACTGAAGAGAAGAAAGCACCTGCCAATAAAACGGCAGCAAAGAAAACTGCAGCAAAAAAAGCTCCTGCGAAAAAAGCAGCAGCAAAGAAAGCTGCAGCAAAAAAGGCTCCTGCAAAAAAAGCGGAAGCTGAAAAAACTGAAGAATAATCCTGATTTCCTGACGAAACAAACTAATAAGTTTCTAAGGATTTCATTGTTCTTTACGATAATAGAAAGGAAGGCGTCTGTTTACAGATCCTTCCTTATTTTTTTGCTAAAATCTTTTTCCGGGAGTATGTTTGGAGTAAATGAGGACGATTCATAAAGTTTTAATAAGTCTTCTTATCTCTATAGTTCTCCTCGGAGGATTTTTAGTCCTGGGATTTACTGGTTTATTTGATAAAATAGAAACCCGTTTTTATAATCAGCGAATCCTTTTAAACAAAGAAGAAAGAATCAATGAAATACATTCTCTTTTCTCTGAATACAATCAAATAACGTTTCAGCGCCTCGAAATCATTTTAGGCAATGACAGTTTCAAAAAAGTTTTTTCCCTTAATCAGCCGATTAAAGATATCAATGAAAGAAATACAATTATTGGAAACCTTGTGGATGAATTAGTCGGTTTCGAATACATGAGAATTGTTGACTTGAATCAGGAAAGTCAAAAAATCCATTTCAGTTCATATAGTCAGGATATCCGTAGTTCGACATCAGACAGAATTATCTACTATATGTGGCGTAATTCAACAGATTTCGTTGAAGATTTTGTTACGGAAAGTACTGGCAAAGAACTGACATTTGATGACGTACGGGATACTTTTATTTACAGGATTCCCGTTTATGATGATCTCGGGTTAAAAAAAGGGCTGGCTTTAATCTATTTTTCTTCCAGAGGATTTAAAGATTTTCTCTTTCAGAAAGGAGTCGCAGCTTCTGAAGATATAATTCAACTATACGGAACTTCAGGATTGCTGATTGATCTGAAGGAAGAGCAGAAAGAGGTGGTTAGAGGAAGACTGGGTGAAATACTTACCTCGCGGTCCGAACAGCTTCAGTTAATTTCCAGTTCAGAAGATCTTGAAGAAAGATATTATCTAATGTCCCGATATTTCGATGATATATCGGTTTCTATCGTTATAAAAGAATCGGAACTCGAACTTAATCCTCTTCTTGTCGTTGTCTTATTGACGCTTTTATTTACTTCCGTATTTCTTTTTGCTTTCCTTTTACTCAATATCAAACAGGATAGAACTGTAATAATAGCTTCCAGGATTAAGAAATTTCAAATGAGTTTTCTGATCGATTACCTGGATAATAAAAGCGAACTCGATTGGGATATGTGGGAACGGGAAATGCGTTCCCGCCGCGATCAGG
This sequence comes from Spirochaeta isovalerica, assembly GCF_014207565.1. NCBI lineage: Bacteria > Pseudomonadati > Spirochaetota > Spirochaetia > Spirochaetales > Spirochaetaceae > Spirochaeta > Spirochaeta isovalerica. Next base: position 88,045 of record NZ_JACHGJ010000010.1, read on the forward strand.
TTCGGAAAGAATTTAAGAAAGGTCTTGGACGTTTTAAAAAAGACGAAGAGGATCAGATCGATAAACTCATCGACAGTAATTGGGATGAAATAATTTCTGTTCTCAGTAAGAAAAAAGAAGAGAAACAGGATGATCGCGATTTTGATCTTAAGAAAATTGAGCAGATTATTGAGAAAGCACTTAAAAATGTAAAAATCACTGTTCCACAGACCATTGAGACTAAATCTGTTCAATCTACAAGACCGGTAAAACGCGTACCTGTTGAAGTCGAGGATATTACTGATGATGAGGATCTCGAAGAGCTTGAAGATCTGGGCGAACCGGTAGCTGTAGAAGAGCTGAGTGATGATGAGGATCTCGAAGAGCTTGAGGATCTGGGCGAACCGGTAGCGGTAGAAGAGCTGAGTGATGATGAGGATCTTGAAGAGCTTGAGGATCTGGGCGAACCGGTAGCTGTTGAAGAGCTCAGTGATGATGAGGATCTCGAAGAGCTTGAGGATCTGGGCGAACCGGTAGCTGTTGAAGAGCTGAGTGATGATGAGGATCTCGAAGAGCTTGAAGATCTGGGCGAACCGGTAGCAGTAGAAGAGCTGAGTGATGATGAGGATCTCGAAGAGCTTGAGGATCTGGGCGAACCGGTAGCGGTAGAAGAGCTGAGTGATGATGAGGATCTCGAAGAGCTTGAGGATCTGGGCGAACCGGAAGCTGTAGAAGAGCTGAGTGATGATGAGGATCTCGAAGAGCTTGAAGATCTGGGCGAACCGGTAGCTGTTGAAGAGCTCAGTGATGATGACGATGTTGAGGAACTGATTGATCAGAAAGAGCTGATTGCAGATGAAGTTTCTTCAATTGACGAGTATGTTACTGAAGAAGAGTTGGAAGAACTTCTCCCGGTGATGGAAATGGAAGAGTTGCCTTTACTGGAGGAGGAGGAGCTCGAATCCATCCCTGTTCTGGCAGGAATGGGTGAAGCTTCTCTTGTTGAAATGGGAAATAAATCGGATACCCTGAATTATGTAGATTTTTCCGGTCAATCACAACATATTCTGAAAACAGATTATTACAGTGAATCTGCTGATCTTATCGATCTGGATTCAGGAGATAGCTCTTTTGTTATGGATAAGTCCCGCAGTGATCATCCGCTTGATGGTGAGTCATTTGATGAGCTGGAGGAACTGGAAGAAATGGATGTTATAGAAGAGCTCAGTGGTGATGATGATATTAATACAGTTGAGGATTTCGAAGAGATAGAGGATCTTGAAGAAGTAGAGGATCTTGAAGAAGTAGAGGATCTTGAAGAAATAGAAGATCTCGAAGAAGTAGTGGATCTTGAAGAAGTAGAAGATCTCGAAGAAATAGAAGATCTCGAAGAAGTAGAGGATCTCGAAGAAGTAGAGGATCTCGAAGAAGTAGAGGATCTCGAAGAAGTAGAAGAGGTCCAGAGCCTGACGGAATACTTTGAAGAGATCCAGTATCAGCTATTCATGGGTCGTGATTCAGAAGAATACATCAAGGCTGCTCTTAAAAAAGAACCTTCAGAAGAATCTCTGGACTCTCTTGTCGACGCTGTTCTCGAGGCAGGAGATGATGAGGATCTCGATTTTGTTCAGGTTTATTCCGACGATCTTCTTCCTGAATTTCTCGGCGATATTAAGGAAGAGAAAACAGATGTTCCGTCAGCAGAAGAGTCTTTCTTTCGTCCTGTGAATGGCGGGTTTGACTTTGATTACTATGCTTCTACCCGAAAGGATGAGTATAAAGCTTTAATCGGTATAACAAGAGATATAAATGCTGTCGGCGGAATCGTTTATGCTGAAAATGAAACAGGATATAATGTAGAATTATCTCTTGGGATTGGCGGTGAATTAATAGCCAGGCTGAGTACTCTGCTGCTCAAAGATGAGATTAAAGAAATAACATCGCGACGGAATATAGTTCATATTCATGACACGGAGCATAAGGAACTTCAGGATATTATTAAAGATTCGGACAGACGGTTTCTTAAGGCCATTTTGTTTGTACCGGTTATATATAACAGTCGCCATGCCTATCTTTTCCTGGGATTCAAAAAAAGTCTATCCAATATCGAGCAATTGCTCAAATCCATCAGCCTTTAAAGAATCAATGTTCTTGACAAATAAAGTCCTAACGCTATAATCATAAGATATAAATAAATGTGAGGGATTATATGATCAATATTATTTTATTTGTATCACTCCCCCTCGTCGGTTTGTTTTTAGGTTGGACAATTAGATGGTTTTATGCCAGATATCAACTTTCGTCTTCTGAACAGAAGGCGGAACGGTTAAAACAGGATGCCGTTAAAGAGGCAGAGCAGGAAAAGAAGAGTATTCTTCTCGAAGCTCAGAATCAGATTCTTAAAGATAAACGCTTACATGATAAAGAATTAAGGGAAAGAAGAAATGAAGTCCAGAGATTTGAAAGACGTGTACAGCAGAAAGAAGACAATCTTGATAAGAAAACTGCCTCTCTAGATAAGAAAATTGCAACTATTACAGAACGCGAGAAAGAATTCGATACTAAAGAACAGGAACTCTCTAAACAGGAACAGTACTGGATCCAGGAACTGGAGAAGATCTCCGGCCTGACAGCTGAAGAAGCTAAAAAGCTCCTTATCAAAAACCTCGAGAATGATGCCAAGCACGACGCTCAGGGTCTTATTAATAAGATTGAAGAAGAAGCAAAGCATACAGCTGAGAAAAAAGCGCGCGATATAATTGTCACGACGATTCAGAGATTGGCGACAGATGTGAGTTCTGAGATAACAGTCACTTCGGTCAGTCTGCCGAACGATGAAATGAAAGGTCGTATCATAGGCAGGGAAGGGCGGAATATCCGTACTCTTGAAACACTGACAGGAGTTGATATCATTATTGATGATACGCCGGAAGCTGTTGTTATCTCCTGCTTTGACCCCATCAGAAAAGTTATAGCGCAGATGGCTCTGGAGAGACTGATCGTTGACGGAAGAATCCACCCCGCCAGAATTGAAGAGGTGGTTCAGAAAGTCACAAAAGAGATCAGCCAGACTATCTACGAAGAGGGAGAGAAAATCCTCTACGAACTGGGAATTCACGATATGAGTCCCGATGGAATCAGGGCTCTCGGCAGATTGCACTTCCGAACCAGTTATGGACAGAATGTCCTTTCCCACTCCAAAGAGGTTGCTGTTATTGCCGGTATGATCGCTGCTGAAGTGGGAGCCGATAAGGAGATCGCCAAGAGAGGTGCTCTTCTTCACGATATCGGTAAGGGGCTGGAAACCGACGGTGACGGAAACCATGCTGAAATCGGTATGGAGATGTGTAAGAAAATCGGCGAGGATCCCCGTGTTGTCAATGCTGTGGGTGCCCACCACAATGATATCGAAATCGAATCGATCGAAGGTGTTATCGTTCAGCTGGCTGATGCGATTTCCGCTGCGAGACCCGGAGCGAGACGGGAAACTCTGGACAATTATATCAAGCGTCTGGAGAATCTTGAAAAAATCGCAGAAAGTTATGAAGGTGTTGATAAGGCTTTCGCCATTCAGGCCGGTCGGGAATTGAGAATCATGGTCAATCACGAGCTGGTTAATGATAATAAAGCGAAAGATCTCGCCAGATCAATTGCTAAGCAGATTGAAGATGAGTTAAAATACCCCGGAAGGATCAGGGTGACTATCATCCGCGAAACGCGGGTAGTCGAATACGCCCGCTGATAAGAAGCGGGTGATAAATATACCCATCGATATACAAAGGGTTTTATGAAAAAAATAAGCGCTCTGGTCCTGGGAGATGTCGTTGGACAGCCTGGATGCAGGGCGCTTTTTTTTAAACTCCCGGGACTGATAAAAAAATACAAGGCCGATCTGGTCGTCGTTAACGGTGAGAACGCCTCTGATGGTTTCGGCATTCTGCCGGAAGATGCAGAGAAATTCTTCTCCAAAGGTGTCGATGTTATTACAACGGGAAATCATATCTGGCAGAAACGGGAAATCTATCCGTTGATGGATAAAGAGAATTCATCAATTATCCGTCCGGCTAATTATCCACCTGGTGTCCCCGGAAGTGGTTCGGTTACCGTTAATGTCAAAGGTGAAGATGTGACTGTTCTGAATCTGCTCGGGCGGGTCAGGATGGGGATGCCTGTCGACTGTCCGTTCCGGCACAGCAGTGATTTTCTGAAAAAACACAATAAAAGCAAAATCGTTATAGTCGATTTCCATGCGGAAGATGTTATGGAGAAGGAATCTCTGGCCTGGTATCTGGACGGAAAGGTTTCAGCTGTTGTGGGAACTCATACTCATGTTCAAACAGCTGACGAAAGAATCCTTCCCGGCGGAACCGCTTATATCACAGATATCGGGATGACCGGGCCGAAAGATAGTGTAATCGGCACTAAGCCGGAAATTTCCATCGAACGATCTCTGACTCAATTGCCTTTGAAGGTTGAAGTCGCCGATAATGAATCTGTCATTCACGGTGTTCATCTACTGATAGACGCCGAAAGCGGAAAAGCTGTTTCCATAGACCGTATTGTTCAGAGCGAAACCGGCGAGTAATGAAAAAAATCAAGCTTCTTGATATCTTGTGCTCCCTGTATCCCGATCTCGAGAGGAAAGAGCTTTTTTCTGAAGTCATGTGCGGTAAAGTGAAGATAAACGGAGAGACAATCCGCGATCCTAAACGCATGGTTTCCTCAGACGTTAAACCTGAAATTGCAAGAAAGAAATATGTTTCCCGGGGCGGTTATAAACTTGAGAAAGTTCTCCGGTTCTGGGAAATCGATATTAATGGAAAAGGGTTTCTCGATGCGGGAGCTTCGACAGGCGGTTTTACCGATTGTCTTCTACAGAACGGGGCTTCTTTTGTTCATGCGGTAGATGTCGGTTATAATCAGCTTGATTACTCGCTTCGCGTCGATGATCGGGTTTTTGTTCATGAAAAAACAAATATCATGCATCTGGATTTTCTCGATCCACCGCCATCAGGGGCGGTGGCAGATTTGTCCTTCCGGTCAATCAACGACGCTGCTTCGAAAATTCTGTCTTTGACAACGGAACGATACTTGATCGCTCTTGTAAAACCTCAGTTCGAGATCCGACAGCCTGATGATTCCTTTGACGGCATTTTGCGCGATTCAGAGGAGATTCTCAGAGTCGCTATGGAAGTTCTCTATCGGCTCCGGGAGGAAAATTGCTTTGTTACCCGGGTGGATCTCTCTCCCGTGAAAGGTAAAAAGGGTAACCAGGAACTCCTCTTTTATATTACAGACAAAGAAACCATATCTGTTGAAGATATTCAAGATAAGCTCGAATCTCTTCTTAAAATGTGTTGAAGTAATCCCTGTCTATAGGTGCACCAATATAAACGCCTTCGGCTCCCAGATAATCGAGTTTTTCCCCCTGGATCAGTATCTGCACATTACTGACGGAATCAAACTCCGTCGCCGTGTATACAATTTGCATAAGCTGGGCTTTATAGCCTTCAAATCCGAGAGAGTTGTATCGGAAGTTTTCGTTGAAGTCCAGAAAAGCGGTGCCGCCTGATATCTTTACTGATAGCAATTCAGAATTCTGGGGAATGAGATTAAGAAGCCCTTTATTCAGATCAGACCGGTCGGGACCGAGCATGAGAGAGCGCATCGTTTCAGTCAGAGGAGCTGTATCGTAAGGTATGGATCGGATGATGCTCTTTATGCTGATCTGTCCTTCATCATTTACTTTGACAAAAAACAGCCGGGATTTCATTTCTTTGGCCGGGGTGGCTGTCGCCTCCGGTTCCGGCAGACTCTCTTCTTCTGTCAGGGGGACTTCTTTCGTAACGGCGAAAGTGTCATCATCTTTTTCCTCTGTTGAAGGGAGTTCCGTTTGTATTATTTCAGGCCGCTCGATGGTAGGGGGAGCTTCGGTGTCTTTGGATATGAGAGAGGAAAGGAATGAGCTGCTTTCTCCGAAGGTCAGATAAAGAGTGGCGATAAGAAGTATAATCAGTATTATCAGAAGGGGGATGAGGGATTTATTTGACTTTTCTTCACTGCTCTTTTTCCTGATAATTCCTTTCTTTTGAGGGGCTCTTTTCTTACCGGAATTTTTTTTTGAAGGAGCTGGTTTTTTCTGTCTGTTCTTTTCTTGTTCTGTTCTGTTCATAGTACTGATTTTTTTATCGGCATTTGATGGTGAATCATGAGGTTCTCTGATTTGACAGTACAAATAAAGTTGCGTATGATTGTATTAAAATGAAAGAATTTCACGGTATTTCAGCTTCCCCGGGTATCGCTATAGGCAGAGTCTTCCTTTATATGGAAGACAGCATGGCCGTACCTAAATACACTATAGAACACGACTCTATCGATACGGAAATCTCCCGTTACGAGGAAGCTGTCAATAAAGCCACCTCGGATCTCAATCAGTTGAAAGAGCAGCTGACCAAGGAAGTGGCAGAGGAGAACAGCCGGATTCTCGATTCCCATCTTTTGATGCTCAGCGATTCCATGTTCAATGATCAGGTTTTTCAGAGAATGAAAAATGATATGATCAATATCGAAGCGGCTCTCAAGTCGGTTATAGAGGATCTGGTCGATAAGCTCAACGCATCCAGGGATCTCTATCTGCGCGAAAGAACCGTTGATATTCTCGATGTGGCCAAACGGATAATCAACCATCTTATGTTCAGGGAGAGATTATCCCTCGCCGATATCAATACGGAAGTGATTCTCGTTTCCCAGAATCTCATGCCCTCGGATACGCTCTTAATGAATAAGAGAATGGTGAAAGGCATTGCCATGGACAGCGGAGGGCGAACCTCTCATACGGCGATTCTGGCTAAATCCTTTGAGATACCCGCGGTTCTGGGATTGAGGGAGCTGACCAAGAGCATCAATACCAACGATCTGATCATTGTCGACGGACATCATGGTAAGGTCATTATTAATCCTGATGACGATACACGGGCCCTCTATGAGAAAATGCTTCTCGAGTATCAGAAGCGTGAAAGCGAACTGCTCAATATGAATATGCTGGCCGCCGAAACGAAAGACGGCAAGCTGATCAATCTGCAGGCAAATATTGAAATCCCCGAGGAAGTCGATTCGGTTCTGGTTCACGGCGCCGACGGTATCGGTCTCTATCGAAGCGAATTCCTTTTTATGCAGCCCGGACGGGTTCCATCGGAAGAACAGCAGTATGAAGCTTACAAAACCGTTCTGGAAGCGATGGAAGGCAAGCCCGTCACGATTCGTACTCTCGATGTGGGCGGAGATAAATTCATCCCGAAAGTGAATAATCTGGCGGAGAACAATCCCCTTCTCGGGTGGCGGGCTATCCGGTTCTGCATCGAGCACAAGGAGTTTTTCAAGCAGCAGTTGAGAGCTCTTCTCAGGGCTTCGGTTTTCGGAAATCTCAAAATCATGTTTCCCATGATTTCCGGAGTTGAGGAACTTGAAAAGGCTCTGGCCATTCTGGAAGAGACCAAAGATGACCTCAGAAAAGAAAAAATAAACTTTATCGAACGGATTCCCGTAGGGATCATGATAGAAGTACCCTCTGCAGCCATGACTTCCGACATACTTGCGCGGAAAGTGGACTTCTTCTCTATTGGAACCAATGACTTAATCCAGTATACTATCGCGGTTGACCGTGGAAACGAAAAAATCGCCACGCTTTATGAACCCTTTCATCCCGGAGTGCTCAGGCTCATAAGAATGGTAATAGAGAACGCCCATGAACAGGGGCTCTCGGTCAGCATGTGCGGAGAAATGGCTGGAGATCTATACTCTTCCGTCATCCTGCTAGGTCTGGGGCTTGATGTGTACAGTATGAGTGCCATCAGCATCCCGGAAATTAAAAGAATCATCCGTTCCGTCTCAATGTCGGAAGCCGAGGAACTGGTCGGTACGATTATGGCCATGAAGTCCTTCGGTGATATCGACAAGTATGTCAGGAATTGGATGGAGGAAAAATTTGACAATATCAGATACTAATAAAATACTGCCCAGGATCGTTATCGTAGGCCGTCCGAATGTGGGAAAATCCACTTTATTCAACCGGATTCTAAAAAAAAGACGAGCCATCACCGACCCGACGCCCGGTGTTACAAGGGATGCCATCGAAGAGAAAGCGATAATAGCGGGACGGGAAGTCCTGATTGTCGATACGGGCGGTTACAAAGTTGAAAGGGATGATCAATTCGATGAACTGGTCGCACAGAAGAGCCTTAATGTTCTTGGCGATGCCGATCTTATCCTCTTTATGCTCGATGTTAACGAACTGTCCGGCGAGGACGAAGCTTATATTGAACATCTCCGTCCTCATATGGGTAAGACTCTCCTAATCGCCAATAAAGTAGATCATGTGGAGAAAGAACCTGAAATCTACAATTTCTACACCCTCGGATTTGAACATATTATCGGGATTTCAGCGGCTCATGGCCGGAATATTCAGGAGTTGGAAGATAAAATCCTCTCGATGATCGATTTCGATAACCTGAAAGCCCGCGAGGATCATGAACCGGATATCAGGATTGCCATTCTTGGAAAACCCAATGCGGGTAAATCGACGTTGACCAACGCTTTAACGGGCAGGGAGGATTCCATTGTCTCTCCTATTGCCGGCACGACCAGAGATGTGGTGCAGGGGCACTTTAAGTACAAAGGCCAGGTGTTCCGCGTTCTGGATACGGCGGGGATCAGAAAGAAAAAGCGGGTCGTTGAAGATGTGGAATACTACTCGGTCAACCGCGCCATCAAAAGCATCAGCCAGTCCGATGTGGTTCTTCTTCTGATCGATGTGGAGGAAGGGCTTTCGGAACAGGACAAAAAAATCGCCCATCAGATCGTCAAGAAAGGGAAAGGCGTTATTCTCGTCGTTAACAAATGGGACTTGAAGAAGGACATCAAGAACGAATTCAAAGCCGTGGAGGACAGGATGAGGTTTCTGTTCCCCATTCTGGATTTCGCGCCGATCGTTCCCATTTCAGCTCTGAAAAACGAGGGTATGAAAGAACTTCTCAATACGGCGCTGCAGGTACGGAAGCAAATGAAACAGCGGGTTGATACGCCGATTCTCAATGACGCTCTCGCCGAATGGGTCGATTACACTCCAATCCCCATGGTTAAAGGTAAAAACTTTAAGATCCGATATATAACACAGGTTTCAAGTGATCCGGTACAGTTCGTTCTCTTTGTCAACAGAGAGAAAAACTTTCCCGAATCCTATGTGCGTTATATTAAGAATCAGATTAAAAAGGAATTCAATTTCAACAAGATTCCCTTTTCCATTGATCTGAAGGAGCGGTAAAGAGCTGTGAAAGGCCCGGTGATAAAGACTCTTGCAACATGGACAGCCTTTCTGCTCTTGATGACTGTCTTTCCTGACCTTCCGGCGCAGAGTAATATCGGCGCGACATACCGGATGCTGGAAAGCGCGGCTTTTTATGAAAATTATGAAATACGTCAGGAGCTGAAGGAGACAGTATTCGCTCCTTTTCTGACGGTTCTCAATACTCCGAAAAAGATCTTCACCCAGTCCGGATCACCCGTTCCCGTAAAATTCGAAGTGCGTAAAACGGCGGAACACTTCTACCTTCTTTTTCTCAATGAATTCGAATACTCTTTTCCCGTATGGGGACGGGGCAGTTACATTATAAAAAGAGACATCCTTTCAGGACGCTTTCTCCAGTTAAAAATATTTATACAGAATGATGAAGGGTCCTATATCCGCCTGTTTCCCGAAGGAAGCCGTACGCGGATGGATGTCTATCTTTTCGGTGTGCAGATTTACGAAAGCATTCTTATTCCCGTCGAATTCGAGCGTATGGTCGTCGCTCCTTTTTCCATGCTGATCAACCTGACTTCGGACAGTATAGACTGGGGATCCATTTTTACAGATGTGTCATGGTCGGAATGGGATATGATCGAGCATATGGTTCGGGAAATACGGCCTCATCTCACATCGATCAAAGAGGTCGACGATGGTGCACAGAACCGGTTCGGAGATTTTGTTTATATTGAGACAGAGCAGCGCCAGCGGGATGAGAAGGGCATGAACTGCTCCGGTTTTGTAAAATGGATCGGCGACGGCGTCTATTCCTCTTATCGCGGAGAAGTCGATCTGTTCGGACCCTATATGGATCTGGAAACGCTCAAGCGGGAACCGGCGTACGATGATTCAATGAACTCCTGGAATGATAATTACCGTGACCGCGATCCGCTGTTCGGACTGGACTGGATTCGCAATATTGCATCGGAGCTCTATGAGAAGAAAACCGGTGTGGTTCCCGGGATTAAGGATTTTGATGTCAACGAAACGCCGTTTTTCCACTATACGGAAAATGTGGGGTATGCGATTGAAGATCTTATGGCCGTTCTCTATCTCCAGGCTGTAAAAAACCCCGGATCTTTTTATCTGGGAGCCATAAATACGGAGTTCGGTACAGCACCGGTTCTCCGCCAGTACCGTCATGTCGCGGCATTTTTCCCCTGGTTTACCGAAGATGGCAATTTCCACGTGTCCGTTATGGATACGGGACTTGAAAAATTCCCCGTAACTCTTGAAGGGCAATTCCCCGGCGGTTTTATTCACCTGGTTCGCATTGAAGGTGTTGAATCTCTCAATCTCCCCACAGTCGATCCGTAACCTTTAACTTTTTTACAGGTTTATCCATTAAATTGTGATATATACTTAATTATTGAATTAAGTGAATGTAAACAGGAGTGAATATGCTGGATATACTGATGAAAGGGGGAGTGATCCTCTGGATAATTCTTCTGCTGTCTCTGGTCGGAGCAGCTATAATCATTGAAAGGCTTCTTTATTTCAGAAAAACGAGAGTAGACGAGGACAAGCTTTTCAACCGCATTAAAGCAACGGTCGAGAAAAAACACTTTGACGAAGCGATTTTTATCTGCGAGAGCACCGTTTCCCCCTTTACCCGGTTAATGAAAACCGGAATAGAGCATCGTAATTATCCGAAACATGTTCAGAAAGAGGTTCTCCAGGAAGCGGCCAATCAGGAGATTCCCCATCTGGAACGGTCTCTGTCCTTTCTGGGGACAATCGCTCACATCAGCCCGCTTCTCGGACTGCTCGGTACAGTAACCGGTAATATCCAGGCTTTCGGGGTTCTGGGCAGTTTCGGCGCTGTCAGCGACCCTTCTGTACTGGCCAGAGGAATTTCCGAAGCCCTGATTACCACAGCCGGCGGGATCATTGTCTCCATTCCCGCTGTGATCTTTTACAACTATCTTGTTGATAAGGTCGGCAAGATACTGATTAAAATGGAATCCCAGGTCAATGATATGCTCATTCTCCTCAACGAGGAGGAGACGGTAGAGCCGGAACCCCGGTCGGGGGAGTAAATTTATGAAATTCCAAAGACGGTTGAAGCCTCAGGTTGTAGTCGATCTGACTCCTCTTATCGATGTGGTTTTTCAGCTGGTGGTATTCTTTATGGTTTCCAGCGTTTTCAATACATCGCCGGGGATTGAACTGGAGCTGCCCGAATCATCGACAACGACTTCCGTGGCGATTACCGAAATGATTATAACAGTTGAAAACCGCGACACCGTTTATCTGAACAGCATTCCCTACACAATGGAAACTCTTCCCGATGCGGTAGCTTCTTTTGAGTTCGATCCCACCGACGAAGGTGAAAACGTGGTACTCGAATCGGCGAAGGATATTCCCTACCAGATGATTATAACCATTCTCGATGTTCTCCGGTACAACGGTTATGACGCGGTCAGTCTGGTAACGCTCAGGTCCGAGGTTGATGAATGAAAGCTTCAGTTGCTGTAAAAGAGCAGAGAAAGCGGGATTTTTCCGCAATCGGTATAGCTCTTTTAATTCATCTGATTGTGGTCGGTGCCTATCTCGTATCCGATTATCTCTTTATTGAGGATCTGGTGGATTACAGTGGTCCGGTATTGATCAAGCTGGGCCGTGCCGATGCACCTGAAGAGGTCACGGACTCTCTTCCCGCGGCTCCTGTTGAAAATATTGATGAGCCCGATGTCACAACTGAGCAGCCTGTTGAGACCGCGGAAGAGCGGAAGAGCGGAACGGTTGAAGAGACTGTGAAACCGGAAGAGCGGGAGTCTGAAACAGCCCGGGAAATACCTGTCGCCGAGAAGGAAGCGGGAGATGAGGGACAGGCTGAACAGAGCAGCGAAAGCCGGACCGGAGAAAGCGGGCCCGCCGTTGCTGATGCTCCTCCTGCAGAGGTGGAGAAAGTTGTCGATGTAACGTCCGGTAAAGAGGAGGGGAACTCCTTCGAAACAACATTCGATGCTACTCCTGGACTGGTGAGCCGGTCTTTCGGAGCGCCCATTTATTTTTATCTGCCTCTGCCCCCGGTTATCAGCAGTAGTGTCTTTGATTCGCTAAAAGATGATCCGGTGCTTTCCACAAGAACCGCAGAAAAGAAAAAAGGAATCCTCAATCAGTATTTTGCATTGAGTGACGGGGATTATTACAGAACCAAACAGCCTCCGCCGCAATACAGACCTGAGCTCTGGGCGATTCTGGCTGAAGGCGGATATGATATCGGTGTATATAAAAGTGTCGATTACAATCTTAAAGGGAAGCGTGTCGTTTTTACCTTTGTCGTTGAAGATCGAGAGGGAATGACTGTTTTGTCCAATGTCAGGTTTACAGACAGGACAGGTTTTGCCGAGATTGATGAAGCCGTTTTCTACGGTTTTCAGCAGGCCACCTTTTCCAATTCTTCTGAAACTCCCATCAAAGGCCGTTTCACCTACCGCTTTGAATGAATTGCTTGATAATTGGGGTATATTCTAGTAATGTGTAGTTTGAAGTAGTTCAATACTCATCTTTTCACCATCTTCTGCGATGCCCATAAGCTTATTTACAGACGTAACTGTGCTTCCGGGCGCCTTGATTATGATGAAAATATCTGATTTTGAGAAACTTCATATTAATAATAAGCGAGGGGGGCGCTTTCATCTCTTTTTCTTCTGTTCAGAGGAGAGAATTCATTATAAAAGTGCCTCAACAATAACATGGCGGTAAAAGCGGTAGCGTTCGACATTGACGGAACTCTCTATCCCAACTGGAAAATGCAGCTCAATTCTGTACCCTTCTTCGCGTTTCATCCCCTTCTCATCTATAAGTTCGGGGAAATTCGAAAAGAGATCAGGAAACGGGATAATATTGAAGATTTCTACGCTGTTCAGGCTCAGCTCCTGGGTGAGACCCTGCGCATCTCTGCCGACAGAGCGAAAGAGATCATCGATGATGTTTTCTACACACGATGGGAGAGAACTTTTTCCCGAATAAAACCTTACGGTAATGTCAAAATGGTTATAGAATCAATTAGAGCCATGGGATTGAAAACGGCTGTTCTCTCCGATTTTCCCATAGGGCGGAAACTGGAATATTTCGGTTTGGAAAATCTCTGGGATGTCGAGCTTTCATCGGAGGAAACCGGTTATCTCAAACCCCACAAACGGCCTTTCGAGGTTCTCAGCGAGCGTTTGGGAGTCTCTCCGAAGGAAGTGATTTATGTGGGCAACAGCTATTCCTATGATGTTACCGGCTCCAAAAGCGCCGGGATGATATCGGGTCATCTTTCATCGAGTGAAAGGGACGGGACCATTGCTGATTTTACTTTCAGCAGCTATAGCGATTTCATGGATAAAATCAAAAGATATCTTTAGGATTTTGAGAGGATAAAATGATATTTGATACCGGGGATTTAATTGTTCTTGGAATTTTGACCATTCTACTATTTGTTTTCAGGCAGTTTGACAGGAACAACAGGTCTCTGGAGAAGGTCCGCTCATACGCCGATAAAGTCCGGGCGCAGCTCGATGAGATCGTTCAGGAAAAGAAGGATGCCATCCGCGATCTTTCCATCGATATGGATATTCAGGAGAAGACCGACAAGGAAATCCTGAAACGCGTTGAAGCCGCCCGTGATGAGATGATGGCTCACGGCGAGACAATCGATAACTTCAATGAGAAAGTCACGATCTATAACGAACGGGTCGAAGAGCTTGTGGCCATGACGGCCCGGGTCGATGAGAACCTTCTCAAAATCCGTGACGAGTCGGAATATGTCGATACGGTGGGGAAGAGAATCTCCGAGTCTCTGAGAAAGATACAGCTGCTGGAAAAAGCCATGGGGGCTTTGCAGGATCAATTCGTAAAAGAGAACAAAGCCAACCTCGACAACTTTCAGGACAGTTTGCTTCAGAGTACGGAAGAGAGGATACGGACCATTGAAGAGCAGGTCGAGCAGTCCGAGCTGATGGTTCGGCATTTCCGGGAATCTGTTGAATCGCTCGATCAGAAGCACAGCGATCTCTCTCAGGAGAAGCTGGCTTTATTTCAGAAAGAGATGGAAGCGGTTCGTGACACCTATGACGGCTACCTGGCCGATGTGGCCGAGAAGGGGCGCCGCCTTGAGTCCGAGGTTTTTGACGAACTGACAAACAGCATCAATACGACTGCGGACAGAATTGAAGATAACTGGAAAAACGGAATAAATGAGCTTAAGGATTCCATTTCCGTTACGGTTGAAGAAATACGTGAAAAGATCGGCTCAGTTGAAGAAGCCATGTTTATCGTCGAAAAAGATGCGCAGGCGGCTTCCGTTAGGATTGGTGAAGATCAGGAATCTCTGGAAGAACGCATGAAGGTTCTGGCTGAAGAACAGCTGAACCGGGCTGAAGCGCAGATCGCTGAATTTAATGAATCCCTGGATAGCAGAATAGAGCAGATCCGTCTGGAAATGGAGGATTCTTTCAATAAAACAGGTGAGATGATTTCATCGCAGGAACGGGAGGCCGTTTCCCGCCTTGAAGGGCTTACCAGCCGTTATGATGATCTTGAACTGACAGTTAAAAAGGATGCGGCGGAGAAGCATAGCGCATCGCTGGAACTGATTGAAAGTTATTGGGAAAATCTGAAAGAAAGGCTCGATAATGCCAAGGCTCAGATGGATGATGCCTTCCTCCGTACAGACCAGCAGGTATCAGGACATGAAGAGGAAACATCGAGAAGGCTCGATCTTCTGACGGAACGGTTCGGCGAGCATGAAGAGCTTATGAAGCGCGAAGCCGATGAGGTCCTTGACCGCTGCCGCATTCTGATAAAAGACCAGGAGGCGGACAGTTCCGCTCTTGTAGAGAAAATGAAAACCAATATGGATGAAGTGACGGTTTTCAGCAGTAAAATCTCTCAGCAGATGACCAGTTTTAAAGAACAGATAGATTCGGAAACCGAAGATCTGGCTCAAAGGCTTGAAAATATTTCCTCCCATATGGGCGGAAAAATCGAAGAGAAAGCCGCAGAGCTTGAAACAGGTCTCATCCGTTCTGTCGAAGAGAAGGTCGGTGAATACGAGCAGGCGGTGTCCCGCCGTTTTGACCGGCTCGACGGCTTTATGGAAGACCTGGATAATCTGGAAGGCAATCTTAAAATTTCTCTTCAGGAGGCTGTGGCCTCCGTCGAAAGGGATTTTGAAATTTTCAAGGAGAATCTTACGGAGGAAAGGGCTGCGTTCAGGAACTCTCTCGAAGAAGAGGGCAATGCCGTTCAGCTCCGCATGGATGAGCTTGAGAGCGGACTTGAAGCTCTTAAAAGCAGGGCTTACGACAATGTCTCTGAAAAACTCAAAGTTTTTGAAGATGACTTTTTCTCCGATCTGAAAAAACGCGATGCTGCCATGCAGAACAGTCTTGAGGAATGGCAGAAGAACATTGATTTCCGGATGGAGGATATCGATCTGAAGGGCACAAGGGAGAGAGAGGAGCTGCAGCAGTTCTGGTCTTCCGATATGAAAGTGAAGCTCTCTGAACTGCAGAGCCAGATCTATAGCCAGTTCGATATGTTTAAGGGACAGGTGCAGGATTTCCGGGAGTCTGTTGATAATTCGATAAGCACGACGGAAGAGGAGATGAAAAATTTCCATTTGTCTCTCCGCAATGAAATTGACGGATTGCGGGAAAGCTCCTCCGCCATGTTCGATGAGCAGTTCAGCCTGTTCCGGGAAGGTATTGCCGAACGTTTTGATAAAGCGGATAAGTCTGTGGAGATCAAGCTCGATGAAATGATGTCCGATTTCGAAATATCGCGGAAAGAGCTGTTCCTTTCCATGGAGAGAAGCCAGACCGAATTGTCTTCGTGGCAGACCAAAATGGTACAGCAGATGAAAACTGATGAGTCGGCTCTCGCCGACCAGATTCTCGGGTTTAAAACAGATATGACAGAAAACATCTCGATTATCCGCGATGATTTCAGGAGCCAGAGGGAGGAACTTATTGTTTCCACCAATGAAGAAAGAGCTTCTTTGAGACGGGAAATCAGTGAAAACAGCAAGCAGCTTGAAGAACTGAATAAAGAACTTGAGCGCAGCAGTATGCAGGCTCTGGATAAATTCAGATCGGACTACGATGATTTCATTCTCGATTTCCAGAGAAAGTCCCATGAGATCCAGAGTGAGTCGGAACTCCATTCCAAAGATATCCGGCAGGGACTGGCGGATACCCGGGAGAAAGTGGACGCCCTTCAGAAGAAAATGTTCGGCAGAATCGAAGATGATTACAATGTCCTGTCGGGGAACCTGAAAGAGATTGAAGCGAAACAGCAGGATTTTATTGCCCAGACCCAGATCTTTGAGCGGGCCGATACTCTGAAGGAAGCTCTGACAGCCGATATAGAAGCTCTTAAAGATCAGGTAGCTCAGGTCGAGAAGAGCAGCAGCCAGGTTTACGCCATCCGGAGCGACTTTGAGGATATTCTCAGGCTCAATGATGATATACAGACGAAACTCGCCAAAGTTATGAGCGAAAAACAGAAGATCGATACGATGGATGAGAGAATCAGCCGTATTATCAGCCTGTCCGACTCGGTCAACCTCAAGCTCGATGAAGTGTCGACCACTCACGATAGCCTACAGGAATATCAGGTGCGGTTGAGGCAGATCGAAGACCTTCAGGATTCCATAGACAAGCGCTTTGCAAGGCTGGAGAAGAAAGGTCCTGTTATCGATACAACTACAGAAGGCGTTGACCGGAACTTCCAGCTGATGGAAACTATTGAAAAAGCCGTCAATACCGTGCGAACCGATCTGAAACCGCTTTTCGACAGTTTAAATGAAGCCAAAGAGCAGCATTCTGTTCTCCGGGAGGAACAGGATAAGGTTAAAACCGTTATTGATAAGCTTTCCGGTCTGGATGAAATTATCACGGAACTGGATAAACGCATTGAATCGATGAATAAAGCCCGTGAGTGGGTGGCCAGTACGGAAGCCCGTATCGATTCAATCGGCAAGAAGGCCAGAGAGCAGGTTCAGCTTTTCGGAAAACTTATGGAAAAAGAAGGTCGCCCGTCTGAACGGCAGAGAAGAAGTCCCGCCGCCGGTTCTCCCGATATGGAAGTGAGAGAGATGGTTCTGCGCCTGGCTCATGAGGGCTGGAAAAGCGAAGAGATTGCCAGAACGACCAAACTCAGTCAGGGTGAAGTGGAACTGATCCTTGAGCTATCCCCCGATTTTACCAGAAAGTAGATTCTTTTCTGAGAATGTTACAGGCTGCGCTATGTATAAAGCGCAGCTTTTTTTATCTCCAGTGGAAGTGTTTGCCACAGTCTTTCTGTGTCTTTTCTCATATTAAAAGCGCGCGTCGCTTTTGATATAGGGCAAAAAAAAAAGAGCTGCTTCACCGATGAGCAGCTCTTGTCAGTTCAAAGTAAGTATCAGTCGATATCTTCCATTGCCTCTTCAAGGTAGGGAATATCGTTATCCTTGCTGATTTCAACCGATACATTGCCTGAGGCGGCTTTTGTTGACAGTTCCAGAATGCTGAGGAGGATTTCCTCCTGTTTTATCAGAGAACTGTTCTGCTGTTCGAGGAGTTCAATTCTCTCCGCCTGCTGTTTAATAGCTTCGAAAAGAGGATTGACGGAGTAATCAGCTTCACCGTCTTCCACTACGAGGAGAGTATTAATTTTTCCATTTAACAAAACATTGTGAATCATTGGACTGATGGTACCAGTTCTCTTACCTTTAAACAATTGTAATTTTGTGTAAAAACCGAATTATCGATTATAATTATTAACGGAGAGCTGTATAGTTATCTTCACTAAGGATGTAATAAAATGTTGAATTTCAGAAATATAGTTGAAATACCTTTCAGAACAGCGGAAGATTTTCCCGATAGGGTGTCTCATAAAACCCGTATCGGCAACAGCTTTATCGATAAAACCTATTTTCAATTAAGCCGCGATATCCGCGCTCTCGGAACCGCCTTTGCCGAACTTGGTATCGGCGAGGGGGATCATGTCTCCTTTTTCGTATGCAACCGCTATGAATGGATCGTCTGTAATTTTTCTGTTATGCTTCTCTCCGCCGTGACTGTTCCCCGCGGTTCCGATACGACGGTAAAGGAACAGCATTTTATTTACCAACATTCCGATTCCACTTTTCTCATTGTCGAAAACATCAGTCAGCTCAATGAGCTGACAGCCGTTTTTACCGATGAGGACCGTGATCGGTGCCGTAATTTCATTGTTGTGGATGATGGTGATCCGAATGAGGTCGATGAGTCTTTGCGGAGTAAAATCCGTTTCCTCGAGCCTCTTCTGGAAAAGGGAAGAGCGCTCCTTGAGAAAGGAGATGACCGGACGGAGGAATGGCTTGATCAGATCGATCAGGAGCGGACCGTAACCATTGTCTATACATCGGGTACGACGGGTAATCCCAAAGGCGTCATGCTGAATCATAGAAATTTCCTTCAGCAGGTTATTGCCAATACGGAAAGGCTTCAGGTGGATCGTGACAATCAGGAGACGACGGTTATAATGCTGCCGTCCTGGCATGTTTTCGAGATGGCCTTCGAGTATGTCGGGCTCTATCTGGGACTGATGTTCGTCTACTCGTCGCCCATGCGCTTCGCTTCCGATCTCTCCCGTTTCAAGCCGCATCTCATTATTTCCGTTCCCCGCATCTGGGAGTCTATATACCAGAAGATCATCAAAGCCATAGGGGAGATGTCCGGGCTTAAGAAGTTAATCATATTTTCCCTTATCAAGCATAATCAGCGTTATATCTATTCGTCTCTTTATCTGGAAGGAGCTTATATCTCTTATAAAAAACGGACTGACCTTCGTCGGTTCCTTTCTTCGGGAAAACATAAATTCCGCCGATGGATCAATACGCCCCAGCATCTGGCTGCGGAAAAGCTCTTTAAAAGTTTCAGAGATAAGGTGGGCGGCCGACTCCGCGTTGCCGTCTGCGGCGCCGGGTCTCTCCCCCTCTACCTCGATGAGCTGTTCAATTCCATCGGCATACCTATCGTAAATGCCTACGGGATGACAGAGACGGCTCCCGGACTGTTGTCCAGGGAGATTCACAGAAATACTTACGGATCGACGGGCATCCCCTTCGCCAATACGGAAATAAAGCTGTTGAAAGAGGACGGATCGGTTCCCGAGGTCGGTGAGAAGGGGATCCTTTATGCCAGAGGACCCCAGGTTATGCAAGGCTATTACAAAAATCCTGCGGCTACCGAAGCTGTCCTGGATTCCGAGGGCTGGATGAACACCGGTGATATCGCCGTTCAGTCTGAAAACGGTGAATATGTCATCGTCGGCCGGTTCAAGGACACAATCGTGCTGTCCGGGGGAGAAAACGTCGAGCCGGAAAATATTGAATCGAAGATGAAAGAAAGCGCCTATATCGATCACGCCGTAGTTCTGGGACAGGACAGGAAACAGCTGACAGCGCTGGTGGCTATGAATGAAGAGGAGCTGATGAATCTGGCGGCCCGTCTTAAGCTCAGGGAAGGGGATTATCTGGTTTCCGATGAACAGGCCATAGAGAACCCCCATATTCTCGATCATGTAAAGAAAGAGATAGACCGGCTTATTTCAAAAGAACAGGGTTTTAAAGCTTTCGAAAAAATCTCTAAAGTCCTTCTTGTCCGCAATAGCTTCACGATCGGCAGGGAGCTGACTCAGAGTTTGAAAGTGAAACGGAAATATGTCGAGGAAAAATATCAGAACCTTATTCATAAACTGCATATTGACGTAGGTAGAAAACGTAAAAAGTAAGCTTGCAAATTACGGCAGTCAAAATACTTGACGTTTTTTTAGTCTCTTTAGTATTTTATTGACATCAATTAGACAACAGAGGAAACGATGGCCAAGAAAGAAGAAATGGCACCGGAAGAGTCCGTACAGGATCAGAACGCGAATATTGATGAGGAATCTTCCAATGTGGAACAGGTCGTTCCCGAAGAAAAGGCTTCTGCGGAAGAGGAATCATCAGAAGAAGAGAACAAAGAGCTCACAGATGAAGACAGAATTGTTCTGCTTGAAGCTGAAATAGAGAAACTGAAAGAGGAGAACAGTTCTCTTAAGGATCAGTATCTCAGAAAACACGCCGATTTTGAAAATTTCAGACGGCGGATGAACAAAGAAAAGCAGGATTCCATCAAATACGGGAATTCCGGGCTTCTCAAAGACCTGATCGAAGTGATCGATAATTTCGAGAGAGCGATTAAAACCTCTGCAGAGTCCGATGATCTGGCTTCTTTCCGGGAGGGAATCGCCATGATCGAGCAGCACTTCACCTCCATGCTCAGCAGCAAGTGGGGTCTTGAGAAAATTGAGGCTGTCGGACAGGAGTTCGATGCCAATCTTCACGAAGCTCTTATGATGGAAGACTCGGAAGATGTTGAAGTTACCACGGTCGTTGAAGATTTTCAGACCGGGTACAAACTGCATGACAGGATTTTAAGGCCGACTAAAGTTAAGGTCGCCAAACCTGCTGCAAAAGACGCCACATAAGTGATCTTCGGCGCAGCGCCGATTTTCTGTTTATGAGACGCCTTTAGAAAAGAAAAAAAGAATTCATTATTTGGGGATTATTTAAGGAGTAATTAAAATGGGACGTATTATTGGTATTGACCTGGGAACCACAAACTCTTGTGTAGCGGTCATGGAAGGCGGAGAAGCCGTTGTTATCCAGAATGAAGAGGGACAGAGAACTACCCCCTCGATGGTTGCTTTTACAGATAAAGACGAGAGACTGGTTGGTCAGCCCGCCAAGAACCAGATGGTAACCAACCCTGAAAACACAATTTATTCAATCAAAAGATTTATGGGGAGACAGTTCAAAGAGGTCGGTGAAGAACTCGGAATGATCCCTTACCACGCTACGGAAGGCCCCAATGGCGATGTTCGCGTCGATATTAAAGGGAAGCATCAGTCTCCTCCCGAAATATCTGCGGCTATTCTGCAGAAAATGAAAAAAACAGCCGAAGACTACCTCGGAGAAACCATTACCGAAGCGGTTATCACGGTTCCCGCTTATTTTAATGACTCTCAGAGACAGGCTACGAAAGATGCCGGTAAAATCGCCGGACTCGATGTAAAGAGAATCGTTAACGAGCCGACAGCAGCGGCGCTTTCCTACGGTTTCGGAAAAGAGAATAAGGAAGAGAAAATCGCCGTATACGACCTCGGAGGCGGTACGTTCGATATTTCCATTCTCGATCTCGGAGATGGTGTTTTCGAAGTAAGGTCTACCAATGGTGACACTCACCTCGGTGGAGACAACTTCGACCAGAAGATCATTGACTGGCTTGTCAGCAACTTCAAAAAAGATCAGGGAATCGACCTTTCCAAAGACAGAATGGCTCTCCAGAGACTGAAAGAAGCGGCTGAGAAGGCGAAGAAAGAGCTTTCTTCCACTCAGGCGACTGATATCAATCTGCCTTTTATCACGGCAGATGCTTCCGGTCCCAAACACCTTCAGTACAACCTCACCAGATCGGCCTTTGAGCAGATGACTGAGGATCTCGTCGAGAGAACAAGAATCCCCTGTGAAAAAGCTCTGAAAGATGCGGGATACAATCCTTCCGATATCGATCAGGTTATTCTTGTCGGAGGTTCCACGAGAATCCCCGCCGTACAGAAAATCGTTAAAGAAATTTTCGGAAAAGATCCCCATAAAGGTGTTAACCCCGATGAGGTTGTTGCAATGGGTGCCGCCATTCAGGGTGGTGTCCTCGGCGGAGATGTTAACGACATCCTCCTTCTCGACGTAACGCCTCTTTCTCTGGGAATCGAAACACTCGGCGGTGTCAGCACGAAACTGATCGAGAGAAATACGACCATTCCTACAAAGAAAAGCCAGATTTTCTCTACGGCGGCTGACAATCAGAATGCCGTTTCTATCCATGTCCTTCAAGGTGAAAGAGAAATGGCTGCGGCCAACAGAACTCTCGGACGCTTTGACCTGACAGACATTCCTCCCGCGCCGAGAGGCGTTCCCCAGATCGAGGTAACTTTCGATATCGATGCAAACGGTATTGTTCATGTTTCCGCCAAGGACCTGGGTACGGGAAAAGAGCAGAAAATCAGAATCGAGTCTTCTTCCGGACTCAGCGAAGAGGAAATCGACAAGATGGTGAGAGATGCCGAGGCCAATGCCGAAGCGGATAAGGCTCAGAAGGAAGCTATCGAGGCGAGAAATAACGCTGATAACCTGATCTACTCAACAGAAAAATCTCTGAAAGATTTCGGAGATAAGGTTTCCGAAGAAGATAAATCTAAAATCGAATCGGCCAAAGAGGATCTGAAAAAAGCTCTTGAAACAAATGATGCGGCTCAGATCAAAGAGAAAACCGAAGCGCTGGCTCAGGCTTCTCATAAACTGGCTGAAGAGATGTACAAAGCCCAGGCGGCTGAAGCGGGAGCTCAGGGAGCACCGGGAGCTGACCCGGGAGCACAGGCCGGAGAAAACCAGAAATCTGATGAAAACGCGGAAGACGCGGATTTTGAAGTCGTAGATTAAAAGGTAAGTTTTAACAGTGGCAAAACGCGATTATTATGAAGTTCTCGGAATTGAGAAAGGAGCTTCGCCGGAGGAAATCAAAAAAGCTTACAGGAAACTGGCTGTAAAATACCATCCCGACAGGAATCAGAATAATCCTGAAGCGGAGGCCAAGTTCAAGGAAGCTACGGAGTCCTATGAAGTTCTTTCCGATCCCCAGAAGAAGCAGGCTTACGACCAGTACGGTTTTGCCGGTGTGGACGGAATGGGCGGTCCCAGCTTTAACGCTTCCGCCTTTTCCGGATTCGAAGACATTTTCGGAGGAGATTTCTCCTCCATCTTCGATTCCTTCTTCGGAGGCGGCGGAAGGCGCGGCGGCGGCAGAAGAGGCGGTCCCGCAAGAGGTTCCGATCTGCGCTATGATATGGAGATCGATTTCCGTGATGCCGTATTCGGTACGGAACGGGAGATCGAGTTCGCTCATCATGCTCACTGTAAGAGCTGTGGCGGAAGCGGGGCCAAAGAAGGTTCCGGCAAAAAGACATGTACCATGTGCGGTGGGGCCGGACAGGTCCGGCGTTCATCGGGATTTTTCTCTATTGCCCAGCCCTGTCCCACTTGTAATGGAGAAGGGGTTATCATTGAGAATCCCTGTCCCTCATGCCGTGGTAAGGGCATAACAAGGGAAACCAGAAAACTGAAGGTAAAAGTCCCCGCCGGCATAGCTCCCGGTAAAAGGATCCGCCTCGGCGGTCAGGGAGATGCGGGACCTCAGGGAGGATCGGCAGGAGATCTCTATGTTGTAATCCATGTGAGAGAACATGAGTATTTCGAAAGAAGCGATAACGATCTTTACTGCGTTATACCCGTAACGTTCACACAGCTGGCTCTTGGAGCTGAAGTCTTTGTTAAGACTCTGGATAACAAGAAGATCAAGATCAAGATCGCCGCCGGTACGGATAACGGCAAGATGCTCAGAATCAAGAACGAAGGCGTCCCCTTCCTTCATGGAAACGGACGACGAGGCGACATGTATGTGAAGCTTCAGGTTCAGATTCCGAAGAAACTTAGCGGGAAAGAGAAGGATCTTCTCAAAGATTTTGCGGAGAAGCACGGCGAAGAAGAACAGCCCACGCCTATCAGGTTGAGAGATCTTTAAATGAATTTCTGATCTATTAAAATAACCGTCCGGAGAAACACCGGGCGGTTTTTTGTTTATAAGTCCACATTAATCATATAATTAGTGTAATAAGGACTTACTATGGAAATGGATGATCTGAAACAAAAACTCGCCGATATGGAATTCTCCTATATTTACGAAATGAAAACTCTTAATTTCCTCCTTGATGAAAAAGACAAAAATACGGTCATGCTCAATGAGATTGTCGATGCCGGCTTCCGGGAGATGCGGATGGCTCTCGATGAGCTGAAATCCGGCGTGAACCAGATTCTTGTAGCGATTCAGCAGATTGCCGTATCGGTGAGCGAACTGGTCGACTCCATAAATTTCCAGAGACAATCAGTGAAAAGGCTGTTGGAGCATAATGAAAAAGTTTCGGAAAGCAGTCGTCTCAGCAAAGATGAACAGCAGAATCTCAGCGGTGAGATCCTCCTGCTCCAGAAAAACTCATCAGTTATTATCGAGATGATCAATAACATTGACGATATCGCCGAGAGACTCGGAATCCTCAGCATCAACGGTGCCATCCAGGCAGCCAGAAGCGGCGAATTCGGTAAAGGCTTTGCCGTGGTGACGACGGAAATGCGCAAATTGTCGGAAAGTGTTATTGAAAATACCGCCAACCAGAAAAAAACGGCTGAAGGGATAATTTCTCTGATTAACCAGTCCGGGAAGAGCCAGAGAGTTGTTTCCGAAAGAACTGATGATGTTCTCGCGGCTGTGGAATCCGTGGCCTTGAATGTAGAGGAAATCAATTCCCAGATAGACCGGGTCGCAGAAAACTCCGAAGAGCTGTCGGCCACGGTTCAGGAGTTTTCCGCAACGATAGAACAGATTTCCAGGAATGTCGACAGTATTCACGGCATGATGGATTCCATCTTCCAGAACTATATAAAGGAAATGAATCTGAGCAATATCATAAGCGATACTTCCCGGAAAATGAAAGAAATATCAGCCGGGGAGACATCGATGGAAACTGCCTCCATGAAGCATATGAAATACATATATGACAGAATGACAGACGTAGAGGGAAACAGATATCTGGCTATGTGCCGAGTCTTTGTCGCCCTGCCTTTCGATGAGCTGCCTTCTTCCTACAGAGAGAACATCAATAATGAGCCGGGGTATGAGAGTTCCAGATATCTGTGCCTTGTCGGTACGGCCGGTGAGGATAAGTTGTGGAACCGCATTGAAGATTCGGAGGGACATAAGATTATCCGGCTTCCGGAGAGTAAGAGAGAACTTTCAGCCATGCCCATGCTGGATAAAGTATTCTCTTCTCTGGGTATGGACTACTCGAAAATTGTGAACCCTTCGAAAATGGATGCCGGCAATCTCATCGAGGGATATTACCTGGAAGAAGATGCTCCGGGCTCCCCTTATATTCCCGATAAGAAATTCCTGAGAGATTTCGGAATAAAGAGCCAGTTGAGTATCGGCGGCGTTCTTCCTTCCGGGATTGTCTTTACCTGCTTTCTTTTTTTCAAGGAAGATGTAAAGGTTCGAGATGCGGAAACAATCAAAATCCTGGCTCAGGTTATGCAGCTGTGCTATAAGCCCTTCGATCAGGTGGGCCAGTATTGGAATAAGCGATAATCTTCAATATATATAAAAAATTATATTATATGTGTATCCACTATCATCATGTTACAATTGAGATGATTTCAGGGAGGTACTCATGTCCGAAGTGAATCTGGATGGGGTTCGTAATATTCTTGGCCGAATTGATTTGTCTGAAAAACTGACTAATGGCAAAGTCAGACCCGATTATCTTATACCGCTTCTGCAGGATATTCAGGATGAATACGGCTATCTTCCCCGCCCGGCTCTTGAGCTTATAAGCCGTGAAGGCGGGATTCCCCTCAGCCGTATATTCGGTGTCGTTACATTTTATGAGCAGTTTTATCTCGAACCGAGAGGAAAACACATGGTTAAGTGCTGTCGCGGAACAGCCTGCCATGTTAAAAATGGTGCGAAAATCGCCTCGGCCATAAGCAAAGAGCTTGGTATCGAAGAAGGAGGCACGTCAGCTGACGGGCTGTTCACTTTTGAAACTGTTGCCTGCCTGGGGACCTGTTTCCTCGCTCCCGTAATGATGATAGACGATTCCTATTACGGGAATCTTGAAGAAAGCGATGTCAGAACAATTCTGGAACGCTACCGGGAAGGGGGAGTGAAATGACAGGAAGGGAACTGGAAAAACTCCGGAATGAAAATCTGGAACTGAAAAAGAAAACCGAAAAAAAGGTCTATATATGCACAACCGGATGCCGGGCTTCCGGATCACTCGATCTGGTCGATGAGTTTGAAAAAATCCGGAAGGAAAAAGGATTGGATGATTTCTTTGAGATCGTCCGGGCCGGTTGCCTCGGGCAGTGTTCAAAATCTCCTCTGATCCGTATGGAACCGGAAGGCTATTACTACGGCGGTGTTAAAAGGGAAGATGTGGCGGAAATCGTAGAAAAGACCGTTCTCAACGGTGAGCCGGTAAAACGGCTGATTCCGGGAGAAGGATTTTTTGCCCATCAGAAAAAAGAAGTCCTCTCAACCTGCGGCACTGTTGATCCCCGTAGTCTGGAGGACGCTGTTTCCAGGGGAGCCTATAAACAGGCAGCCAGGATGCTGGAGGAGATGAGTCCTCAGCAGGTTATCGATCAGGTTCTCGGATCGGGGCTTCGGGGACGGGGGGGGGCCGGTTTTCCCACCGGTCGGAAGTGGCAGTTCTGTCATGATTCACCCGGTGATGAAAAATACCTTATCTGCAATGCCGACGAGGGCGACCCCGGAGCTTTTATGGACAGAGCCCTTCTTGAAGGAAGCCCCCACCAGTTGATCGAAGGGATGATCATCGCCGCCTATGCGATCGGCGCTAACACGGGCTTTGTCTATGTCCGGGCGGAATACCCCATCGCTGTGGAGCATATCACTCTGGCGGTCAAACAGGCCGAAGAGAGGGGTTTTCTCGGTGAGAAAATCTTCGGTTCCGATTTTAATTTTAAAATGATTATCCGGAAAGGGGCCGGGGCCTTTGTCTGCGGTGAAGAGACCGCTCTTATCGCTTCGCTGGAAGGAAAGAGAGGAATGCCCCGTCCCAGGCCGCCTTTTCCAGCTGTGAGCGGCTATATGGGCAAACCCACCAATATCAACAATGTGGAAACTCTTGCCAATATTCCCCTTATTCTGGAAAAGACCGGTGAGGGGTACAGCGAGACGGGCACGGAAAACAGCAAGGGAACGAAGATTTTCGCGCTGGCCGGCGATGTGAACAATACGGGTCTTGTGGAAGTCCCCATGGGCATATCGCTTCGGGAGATCATTTTCGATATCGGGGAGGGTATTCCCAAGGGGCGTCAGTTCAAGGCGGCCCAGCTGGGTGGTCCTTCGGGAGGATGTGTCCCCGGGGAGTTTCTCGATCTGCCTATAGATTATGAATCGCTCAAACAGGTCGGTGCCATTATGGGGTCCGGCGGTCTGATCGTCATGGATGATAAGAGCTGCATGGTCGATATGGCCCGTTATTTCCTGGAGTTTATACAGAAAGAATCCTGCGGGAAGTGCGTGCCCTGCCGCGTGGGGTCACGCCATATGCTGGATATCCTGGAGAGAATCTGTCATGGAAAGGGAGAGGAGGGCGATATCGAAAAGCTCGAGGAGCTGGCCGAAACGGTTAAGACATCATCTCTCTGCGCCCTGGGACAGACGGCGCCCAATCCCGTTCTGACGACTCTCCGCTATTTCAGGCATGAGTATGAAGAGCATATCCATGATAAGACATGCCGCGCCGGGGTCTGTACCGATCTGGTTTCCTATTGTATCGATGAGGAAAAATGTGTGGGATGCGGCGTCTGTTTGAAAAACTGTCCTGTCGACGCCATTTCCGGTGAGAAGAAAAAGGCTCATATCATCGATCATGCGATCTGTATCAGCTGCGGCATGTGCGTCGATGTCTGCAAGTTCGATGCGGCGGCAGTGTGCTGAGGAGGGGTTTGTGAATAGTGTAAATATCAGAATAAACGGAAAAGATATAATATGCCCGGAAGGCGCCAATGTTATGCATGTCGCCATCGAAAAGGGCTTCGATATTCCCAATCTCTGCTACGATCAGCGGTTGAGTCCCACCGGCGCCTGCCGGCTCTGCATCGTTGAGATGGAAGGACGTCCCGGCGTTCACACCTCCTGTACGATGAAGGCTGCTGAGGGACTCTCCATAACCACCGAATCGGAAAAACTCAGCGCCTTGAGAAAGTCGACGCTGGAACTGATCTTCAGCGAGCATAAAGCGACCTGCACATCCTGCGACCGGGAGGGAGCCTGTTCTCTTCAGGATTATGCCTACCGGTACGGGGCGGCGGAGGATCGTTTCCCCTCCATTGTGAAAGGCGGTCTTTCGGATAACTACACCGAAGGCGGAATCGCCATCGGATACGATGTGGAAAAATGCATCCGCTGTATGCGCTGCGTGAAAATCTGCGACGAGGTTCAGGGCGCCGAGGCTATCACACTTGAAGGGCGTTCCGGGAATGTGGTCGTCAATACACCTTTCAGCATGCTTCTGACCGATTCAAGCTGTGAAATGTGCGGCCAGTGTGTCGATACCTGTCCGACAGGAGCGCTCTACGCCAAAGCGGCCAAAGGCAAAGGACGGGTGAGAACCATGGAGAAAGTCCGGACCACCTGTCTTTATTGCGGTGTCGGTTGTCAGCTCGATCTGAATATCGGAGCTGACGGGAAACTGGTCAAGGTGACCAGCGAGCCGGGTGTCATTCCCAATGACGGGAATACCTGCGTCAAAGGGCGGTTCGGCTTCGATTTCATCCACCGGGACGAACGGCTGACTGTGCCGCTGATCCGCGAAGGAGAGGCTTTCCGCGAATCGACCTGGGATGAAGCTTTCGATCTGGTGGCCAGACGGTTTTCCGGGATAAAAGAAAAACACGGAAGCGAAGCTCTGGCCGGTCTGACATCAGCCAAATCGGGTAACGAAGATAATTATATTATGCAGAAGTTTGTCCGGACACAGTTCGGAAATAACAACATAGACCACTGCGCCCGCTTGTGCCACGCGTCTACAGTCGCGGGACTGGCCCGTGCCTTCGGCAGCGGGGCCATGACCAACAGCATCGATGAGTTTTCCGACACACCGCTTATTTTCGTGATCGGTTCCAATACGACAGAAAACCATCCCGTTATGGGAATCAAGATCCGCAAGGCCGTAGCAGAGGGGAAAACGAAATTGATCGTCGCCGATCCGCGGAAGATTTCCCTGACCGATATCGCCCATATACATCTGCAGCAGAAACCGGGCTCCGATGTGGCTCTGATCAACGCCATGATGTACACCATCATCGATGAAAAACTCCACGATAGGGATTTCATAAAATCGCGGACGGAAGATTATGAGCTGATGGAAGCGGCGGTCATGAAATGTCCTCCCGAGTTCGCCGAAAAGGTGAGCGGCGTGCCGGCGGAAGATATCCGCGCGGCGGCCCGTCTCTATGCGGCGGCTGAAAGCGCGTCAATCGTCTACTCCATGGGAATTACGCAACACACCACCGGCACGGATAACGTCCTGTCTCTGGCCAATATGGCCATGCTGACGGGAAATGTGGGTAAACCCTTCGCGGGAGTCAATCCGTTGAGAGGGCAGAACAATGTTCAGGGCGCCTGCGATATGGGCGGACTGCCCGATGTTTATCCGGGATATCAGAAAGTGCATCTGCCTGAATCAAAAGCCAAATTCGAGAAAGCCTGGGGAGTCTCACTCTCCGACAAGCCCGGTCTTACGGTCAACGAGATTATGCACGATGTGGGTTCCGGGAAGATTAAAGGGCTCTATGTATTCGGGGAAAACCCCGTTCTGAGCGATCCCGATACCAATGAAGTGGTCAAATCTCTGAAAAAGACCGATTTTCTCGTTGTGCAGGATATCTTCCTGACCGAAACGGCCGAACTGGCTGATGTGGTCCTTCCCGCCCGGTCCTTCGCCGAGCGCGACGGTACTTTTACAAACACGGAGCGCCGGGTCCAGGTGTACCGCGAAGCGGTTTTGGCTCCCGGTGAATCGAAACCCGACTGGGAGATCATCACCGGAGTGGCCAACAGGATGGGTGCGGACTGGAATTACAATTCAGCCTCGGAGATTATGGACGAGATTGCTTCTGTGACACCGATCTACGGCGGGATCAGTTATGAGCGGATTGCCGATGTGGGACTTCAGTGGCCCTGTCCTGATAAGGAGCACAAAGGAACAGCTGTCCTTCACCAGGGAAAATTCTCCCGGGGACTGGGAAAATTTCACCCGGTCGATTATCTGCCCCAGCAGGAACTGCCCGATGAGGAATATCCCCTGATTCTCACAACCGGTCGGATGCTCCAGCACTGGCATACAGGGACCATGACCAGAAAGAGCGAGGTGCTTCACGGAATCGTTCCGGAAGGTCATATCCAGATCAGTCCCGCCGATGCCGGCCGGCTCGGAATCGGTCCTGAAGATAAGGTAAAAGTGAGCACGAGGCGCGGCGAAATCGAGATTGCCGCCGATGTAACTGACCGGATGAAAGAGGGCGTTGTATTCCTCACTTTCCACTTCAAGGAAAGCCCGGCCAATGCTTTGACCATCGCCGCTCTGGACCCGATCGCCAAGATTCCTGAGTTCAAAGCCTGTGCGGTCAAAATTGAAAAGATATGAGAAAAAAAGGCGGCTCCCCGGAAAGAGGTAGCCGCCTTTTTTCATGCTTCGATAAAAGGTGCGAGAAGCTCGCTCTTGTGATCTTCATCGCTATGGACCCGACAGATCCCTTTTCTGCTTCTTTCGTATCGGAAAGGCTGATGAATCTTCTTACCGTCGATAAAGTATTGCCCCTGTATAATCAGCCGCATCTCATCACCTTTTCTGTAATAAGTTGAGGACGGGGTAAACTGAAACTCCATCTTTACAATTTCTCCGGGAGAGACAGGCTCCCTGATATCAAAGTCGTGGTCCGGTGAATAGGGAAGACTCGTCTTTTCATTGACTTTTCTCAGAGATGTTCGCAAGGCCGTTTTGGCGACCAGATCATTCGGGAAACCGTATACACCTTCAAATTCCACTTCTTTTCCTTTGTGGAATTTCCGGATTCCAGCATAAATCGTCGCATCGTCGCAGTCCTGGTAACTGGTGTAGAGAGTCAGTTTCATCGGTCCTGTTATCTCACAATCCCTGTCAAAACGGTAAATGTATTCCAGAGCTTCCTTTTTCAGACGGAATCTCCGGGCCTCTTCTGAAGCGGGGGAGCTTTTTGATAGGATGGATGTACCGTTATCCAGATTTAGAGTTTTCCAAGTTATGTCAGCAGGCGGCCACTGATCGACATAGCGGACCTCTTTGACCTGATCTCCAAATTCCCGGACTTCAAGTCGGATTTTATCCGGTCCATCCCCTTGCGAGGGTATCCCCTTCAGGAACCGGTTGAAGAATCTGGCCATATGAGCTGTGGCTTCGGTACAGTAATATTCGGTCCACTCTCCGTTGCGGTGTGTGTAGAGCCATTTTTCGGAGGATCCGCTTCTCTCATAAACCCGCTGGCTCCCTCTGCTATGGAACATCTGGCAGGAGAAACTGACGCAGTTGAGCATGGGAACTTTTATGTTTTCAAAGTCGGCAACATAGGATTTCCAGAAATCGTCGCGAAGAGGATGGGCTGCTGAAATCTCTCCCAGATCCTCTCCGAAGCCGAACATTTGAAGCCTTTTAAAGAGGAAAGGAGTAAAGCCGATTTCCCGGATTCCTCCGCAGTAAAACCAGTCTTTGTATAGATCCGAGACCCCCTCCCAGGGGCATATTGCTTTCAGGTGGGGCGGATTCATCGCTGCTGTTCTGTACTGGTTTATCGCCAGGTAGGACACGCCTATCAGCCCGACATTCCCGTTTGACCACTCCTGAACGCCGGCCCATTCCACAGCGTCGTAAATATCTTCAATTTCCTTCTGTCCGAAGAAAGGCTGGGGTTCTCTGCCGGGAGGGGAGGTTCCAAACCCCCTTTTATCTATGTGAAGCACGGCGAAACCGTTTGCCACCCAGAAATCGGGATCCGGTGCTTCAAAACCTGTTTCATCGGAGAAAACAAGTTGTCCCGGTTGACGGGCAAAGCGGTACTGGATGTGCATATAGCCGTTTTTGCAGGTGACATCCTTGCGGGTCGGATCGAGATGGAGGAGCGGCGGGAATTTTCCCTCCCTGTTTGGCATATAGAGGTTAGCTGATAAAGTGTGGCCGTCGCGCATGGGGATCTGAATATCCCGGATCACTTTCACATTAGCGCTCATCTTTTTTATGAGGTAGTTTTTCGGCTTAATCAGATTGGATATTTTGTCTTTTATCTGCAGGGGAGAGTTTTTCTTTATAAGAGCTTTCATCATTGTACCTTCTTCTTGTAGCTTTTATAGAGAATTGAGCCTATTACAGGAAGAAGCAGATTTAATCCCAGTCCAATGGGGAAATGAATGTTGATAAAGAAGCTGTCGATGTATCCGGCCCTCATGAAGTAAAGGACAACGGCTGTTCCCACCGGTATATTCAGAAGCAGGCTGACGATAAGGCCGGGGTTGTAGAGCTTTCGCGCCTTAATCGCCAGGGCGATATGGGAAACACCGGCGAAGATGGTGAAATAGGGAATCCATAATCCCAGTTCCGGATTAAGCACTGACAAAAAACCGAATAAGGGCAGCAGTATCCAGATATAGGACATATTGATGGCAAAGATGAAACCGGAGCCTATCGGTTCGTTATCCTGCTCCACCCCGAAGATATCTCTGTTGAAAAAGGGACCGAAACCGCCGGGGAAGATATACTCCTCCGCTTGGTGAAGCATGTAGAGTGGTGTCTGAAGCAGAATGAGAAACACGGCGAAATTGGATTTTCTGACGAACACGACGAGAAAGATCGTCAGATAAAAAGCAAGCAACAGTCCGGTATTGGCCCAGTTTTCCTTAAGCCAGTTGTAGTATTCCTTTAATTTCATTATAAAGACTCCATATTTATTGTTTTAACTCGGGTAGAAAGGCTGTGGTGATAATATCTTCCAGATATTCGAGTTCAGAGTTGATATCCTGTTTTTCTTTCAGAGAGACCAGGCCGATTGCGTAGCCGAAAACAAGACTGATCAGAGAATCGGCATAGATACGGGGATCTCCTGATGGTAATCTCCCCTGCGAAATATGATAGGAGAAAAAATTTTCCAGACGGGTCACGCTGCGCATCGGACCATCTTTTAGCAGATCCTTCAGTTCCGGATTTCTGATCGATTCGAAGAGCATCATGCGGATCGTCCGGTTCTGCTCAATAAAGTAACGGCAGAGAGTTTTTGCGAAATGACACAGACCATCGCGCAAGCCCGGATTGCCTTCGGTATCGGAGATTTCCAGAATAACCGAGCCCTGGATCTGTTTTACCGTCTCCCTGAAGAGAGTTTCCTTGTTATTGAAATGACGGAACAGGGTCACTTCCGCAACACCGGCCATTGCGGCAACAGCAGCTGTTGTCGTACCCGAATAGCCCTTTTCTTCAAATAGCCGCGATGCCGCATAAAGCAGTTTTTCTTTAGCCGCCACAATACACCTCTTTTTATTATGTAAGTAAGTAATTACTAACATATTGAGGAAAAGAAGAAAAGTCAAGTTTTTTTAATCGACCATCCCTCTTCTGAACAGGACAGCCGGGAGAAATCAAAATCGGCGCCGTCCGGAGTGGTTTCAACAATCAGATCGGTCCTGTCAACCAATTCTTTTGCTGATTTCTTGGTATTTTTCCGGTTCCGGGCTTTCAGCTGGATATAGAGGCCGGGCTGAATATATTTCACAATGCTGTTTGATTCGCAGAGAACCGGGATTCCGGGATCAAGTCTTTTCAGAAGAGCCCTCAGCCCCCGGGCGACGGCGTCATTCCGAACTCTGAGCCAGAAGACCCGTCGTGCCCCTGCCTGGAGAAGCTGAGACGTATCCTTTCCGCTTTCCCGGTCGGTTTCCTCGGTTATGTCGAAGGGGGTTTGGAGGGAAGAGCAGACGCCGCACCCTCTGTCGCCATGGGGACAGCTGTGCCCCCGTGAGATGACTGTAATTTTTACCACAATCAGTTCCGGTCCGAACGTCCTGATGATTTTCCGGGAAAATGAAGTTTTTCCCGAGTTCCTGGCCTGTGAGCCGATAACGAGAAACAGAGGCAGTACGGTGAGACTGTTTATCATAGGTACATTATGGGTCCTGAAGAGAATAAAAGCAATATGTCACAAAAAAATAGACAAGTATAAAAATGTGAGATATATTGTGGTTGTGATAGATAGTGATTTGATCTTTGGAATCATGGCTTCAATGGGGGAAGGGCAATACAGTGTTTCCCGGCTTATGTATCTCACCTCTCCCTTTTCCATGAGCGACACTTCACTGAGGACGGCCCTTTCCAGAATGGCGGCCCGGGGAATCGTAATGGCGGAGAAGAGGGGGCGAAAAGCCTTTTACACAATCGTGACCAGAGGCAAACGGATCGGTGCCAATGTAGCGCTCTCCTTCGCCGAGCCCGACTGGTCCTCCTGGGACGGGCGATGGTGGGGATTCCTCTACTCCCTCCCTTCGGCGGAGAAAGCGCTCCGCCACAGACTCCGGACAAAGCTGGAGGCCCATCGCTTTGTCAGTTTTTACCCCGGCTGCTGGATCAGACCCTTCCGGGAAGAGGAGAAAATTAAAGAAAAATTATCGGGATTTTCCGTTTCGGTCAACGGCAGGCTTGTGCTTCTGACCTTTCCCGATGAGTTGACAGCCGTCGAAGTCGGGGGACTCTGGCAACTCGATTCTGTCAATGATGCTCTCGGACGGGGTATAAAACTGATCGAACAGTCTGAGAGATCTCTGGAGCGAACGGATCCCGCCGGAGCGTTCCGGCTGAAAATGGAGACGGGAGATCAGGTCGTGAAGATCCTTTTCGGTGACCCTCTTCTGCCGCCTTGCTATTTACCGGAGAACTGGGCCGGCGGAGAATTGCGCCGTCGATTCACTCTCTGGGAAAAACAGGTCAATAAGGCCGCGGCATCGTTCGCGGCAGGAGGAACAATATGAATTTCTTTTTCTCGGGGCTGTTGTGGGGAACTGTGGCAGGAGCGGTGAGCTTTTTCCTGGGATCATTGCTGTGGTTCGCGCCCTGGGCCAGAGCCGTCAGCGAGAGATCCTCAGATCTGCCGATCTGGAAGAATCTTCCGGTCAAACTGTTTTTGCCGGTTCTTTTTTGCTGGGGTACCGTCTTTACCATAGGGCTGACTTTTCTCTATCTTGCCGTTCGCTCCATTCTTCCGGGGAGCCCGGTTGCAAGCGGGGTGATTTTCGGGGCTGTCATCTGGTTTCTCAAAAACCTTACAGAGGGAATCAATGCGCTCGTGCTGATCGATAAGCCCTCAGAATATGTCGCTCTGGAGCTGGTTAACTCTCTGATAGGCCTTCTCGTGACAGGCGCCTTAATCGCCTGGCTGACCAAAGGAGTCTCTGTATGAACGATCCTTTTATCCGCTCGGTTATCGATGATTTGAAAGAATGGCCTTATCCGGTTCTGAAGAGGCATAACGATGCTAAGCTCCTGCTCCACAAGCTCGCCTTTCTGGCGGAACTGGATTACACGGTTGAAGAGCGGGATATCGCTGAGATCTGCAGCGCGATCTCGGCGAACCGCTCTGATGAGGGAGTCGTTCAACTGATGGTGAATATCCCGAAGCACTTCGGCGGTTCCGGTACTGATTCCTACAGCTGGATGCTTTGCGACGCGCCGCTGCTCCACTACAGCCTTCACCGCATGGGAGTAGACAGAGCCATACTGGAGCGGGGGACCGAATACTTGTTTTCTCTCGGCCAGTCCTATGGTTATCCCTGTGCGGTCTCGCCTCTCATGGGGAAATTCAACGGGCCGGGCAAAAGGGGAACGATCTGTCCCTATGCCACATTACTTATGCTCCGTCTCTACAGCCTTTTTCCCGATCGTCATAACGACGAATCGTGCCGGGCATCCCAGGAAGCTCTTCTCGGGCAATTGGAAAGCCATGACAAACCCTATCTCTTTGGAACGGGAAAGAAGTTCAGAAAATTGAAATATCCCTTTATCTGGTATGATATCCTCCATGTGGCGGAAGTTCTCACCCGATTTGATTTCGCACGGAAAGACCGCCGCCTGAAAGCGCTTGTCGATGAAATTGCAAAAGAGGCCGACGCGCAGGGACTCTATAAAGCCGGATCGGTCTGGACGGCATGGAAGGGGATCGATGCGGGCCAGAAGAAAAATCCCTCCCAATGGATTACCTCCGCGGCCGGCAGAATAATATCGCGTATGACCTGATCGGAAGCATGTCCCATTCTGCACCTCTC
This sequence comes from Spirochaeta isovalerica, assembly GCF_014207565.1. Taxonomy (NCBI): domain Bacteria; kingdom Pseudomonadati; phylum Spirochaetota; class Spirochaetia; order Spirochaetales; family Spirochaetaceae; genus Spirochaeta; species Spirochaeta isovalerica. Next base: position 124,402 of record NZ_JACHGJ010000010.1, read on the forward strand.
TTAAACGGAATAAGTTATGTTTCTTTATAACAAGAGGAGCACCGGATCGTCCATTGGATGACTTGAGGAATTGATTTTGAACATACATAAATGTATGATAAATATCAATAAGTTACATTAATGTCATATGATTTATTCGTATTCATAGTCTCAGGAATTTGATCATTTTTGGGTCTGAAAAAATATAAGATCATTTAAATCTATATCATAATTGGGAATATCGCGGATATGCACCTGTCTACGAGTTTCGAAATAAATAAATTCATCATAAGTGGCACGTTCATTGCTTAACTATATACCAAGTAAGTGAATGGAGTGAAAATTATGGATTATCTCAAAGGCAGGAAAGTTCTCCTGTCGGCTGCTCTGTCAGTTTTTCTTATCGGACCCCTCAGCGCGGAAGGGGTGTCTCTGTCTCAGCTTCAAACCGGACTCGATACGGTTTGGGTTCTTCTGGCCGCCTTTCTGGTTTTTTTCATGCAGGCGGGATTCGGTATGGTCGAAGCGGGTTTTATCCGCTCCAAGAATGCGACCAATATTCTGACCAAGAACTTCCTCGATTTCTGCATGGCTTCCATCGGATTTTTCGTTTTCGGTTACGCCCTCATGTTCGGAACAGGTTCCGCTTTCGCGGGATTCAGCGGGTTTTTCATGATCGATGCCAAAAGCGGCGCCGATGTGCCTCTCTGGGCCTTCTGGCTTTTTCAGGCTGCCTTCTGCGGAGCTGCCGCCACAATAGTTGCCGGAGGAATGGCGGAGCGGATGAAGTTTAAAGCCTACCTGGTTTACTCCTTTCTCATCTCCGCCTTCATTTATCCGATCGTCGGCCACTGGGTCTGGGGAGGAGGCTGGCTTTCCTCTCTGAACTTTGCCGATTTCGCCGGTTCGGCCGTTGTCCATACAACAGGTGGTGTGGCGGCCCTTATCGGAACAATCATTCTCAAACCGAGAACCGGGAAATACCGCCCCGACGGGACGGTTAAAATGATCTCAGGCCATAACATACCATTAGCTTCCCTCGGCGTATTCATTCTGTGGTTCGGATGGTTCGGTTTCAATCCCGGGTCGACTCTCAGCGTCGGCGACGGATCGCTCATCTCTCTGGTCGCCATCAATACGAACCTCGCCGCCGCGGCGGGAGGAATCCTCGCCATGATAATGGTCTGGGCTATTACGGGTAAACCCGATCTCTCTATGGCTCTCAACGGCGCTTTGGCCGGTCTGGTCGCCATAACCGCACCCTGTGCTTTCGTCAGTCCCTGGTCCTCTATCCTGATCGGTGCTGTCGGAGGCGTTATGGTTGTTCTGGCTTCCCTCCTCCTCGATAAGCTTAAAATTGATGATCCTGTCGGAGCATTTCCGGTGCACGGAGTCAATGGCATCTGGGGAACTCTGGCGGTGGGGCTTTTCGGCCGACAGGCTCTGGGACTTTCGTCGGAAGGTCTCTTTTTCGGGGGCGGTTTCAAAGTGCTCGGCGTGCAGAGCCTCGGCGTTTTTTCCATAGCCGCATTCGTTCTTGTTGCCATGGGAACGATATTTATTATCATCGATAAGACAATAGGTCTCAGAGCTTCTCTGGAAGAAGAGTATCTGGGACTGGATATCGGTGAACACGGACTGGAATCCTATTCGGGATTCCAGATAGTAGAATAGGAGGATGAGTATGTTTTTAGTAACCGCTATGATACAGCCCCAGAAATTTGAAGATGTTAAAAAGGCTCTATTTGATGCCAATGTACATAAAATGACCGTTACTTCGGTGAAAGGATGCGGTCAGCAGAAAGGCTATGAAGAGTCTTTTCGAGGAGTCGTTTCGGAAGTCAACCTGATGAATAAAATACGACTGGATATCGCCGTCAATAAAGAATTTGTCGAACCGACTGTCGATGCCATCATCAAAGGGGCGCGGAGCGGCAATATCGGCGACGGAAAAATCTTTGTTACCGAATTGAAAGAGTGTATCCGGATCCGTACGGGAGAGAAGGGGAGCGACGCTATCGGATAATACCTGTTTCATTCAGGCGGGACCTCCAGTATAATTAATAGAGGAGGTTCCGTCATGATAAGAAAAAAGGGCTTTATGGCCATGCTTGTCCTTTCCCTGTTTCTGTTTTTTGCCGCCTATGCCACTTTGATTCCTTTTGAGAATGCGGAAAAAGTCAGCCTTCTGGGTTACAGTGCGCTCAGTGTCTATGCTCCGGTGACGACTCTGGGTTTTCTCTTCTGCGCCATAGCGGCACAGATTATTCGCAGGCGGTTTTTCCGAATCTAAAAAGCGACAGACAGGATCGGGCTTAGCCGATTCCTCTGCGAATAATACAGATAAGGGCAACTGAGGCTGTACATTTCTTTATACAACTGATATGTTTGCCCCTCGCGAAGAATAATTACCGGTCGTTACGCATACCTTTTAATTAAACGGTGTCCCGGACTGGTGCGGCTTTAAAACCGCGGGACCCGCAAACACAGGAGATATGTTAATGACTTTCAATAAACTCGGGCTCAAGCCCGAAATCCTTTCCGTTCTGGAGAGGAAAGGCTACGATAAACCCACGCCCATACAGGCTCAGGCCATTCCCGCTGTTCTCAAAGGTAGAGATGTTCTCGGCGGCGCCCAGACAGGTACGGGCAAGACCGCGGCTTTCGCGCTTCCCGTGCTGCACAGGCTGAGCGAATCGGAAAAAAGAGTCCGGCATCCCCGGAGCCTCGTCATCACTCCCACAAGGGAACTGGCCGATCAGGTCTGCACAAGTTTCCGCTCATACGGCGGGAACCTGAATCTCAATACTGTAAAGATTTTCGGCGGAGTAAAAATAAATCCCCAGATCAGCACCCTCAAAAACGGAGCTGACATTGTCGTTGCGACCCCGGGGAGACTTCTCGATCATATCAATCAGAAAACGATTAATCTCAATAATGTGGAAGTTCTGGTTCTCGATGAAGCGGACCGCATGCTCGATATGGGTTTTATCAACGATATTAAAAAGATCCTGAAAAAACTGCCGGAAAGCAGACAGAATCTCCTGTTCTCGGCAACTTACAGCAAGGATATAAGAGGACTCGCCGAGACAGTTCTCAACAACCCGATCAGCGTGGAAGTGACGCCGCGCAACACGGCCGCTGAAAAAGTGGAACAGCTCGTTTATCCCGTAGCGGCCAGCATGAGAAAGGAGCTTCTTCTTCATCTGATTAATGAGGGCGCCTGGTATCAGGCTCTCGTTTTCGTTTCCATGAAACACAACGCTTCGCGACTGGCGAAGTTTCTCGATAAAAACGGTGTGCCTTCGGCCGCTATACACGGCGATAAGAGCCAGGGAGCGCGAACCAGAGCGCTTGACGATTTCAAAAAAGGCGATATCCAGGTGCTTGTGGCTACGGATATTGCGGCAAGAGGGCTCCAGATCGACAATCTCGATTATGTGGTCAATTACGATCTTCCCCAGGTTCCCGAAGATTACGTTCACAGAATCGGACGGACGGGACGCGCGGGGAAATCCGGTACGGCCATCACTTTCGTTCACGGCGAATCGGTAAAGCAGCTCCAGAGAATCGAAAGGATTCTGAAGCAGGAGATCCCCGTTACAGTTATTCCCCGGTTTCAGGGAGAGACGGCGACGAAAGTAAATACTCAGTCGGGAAAAGAGGGGGTAAGATCCCGGTCTTCAAATCCGGCAAGACAGGAATCGCCACGTTCCGAGGCATCAAAAACGGACACTCCCGTCCGCGTTAAACCGGACAGAAAGCCCTATCTGAAGAATAACAGAAAACCGAATCAATCAGGTTCGGGAAACCGGAAAAGCCAGAGCGGCCGGAATAACAGAAATTCAAGGCCCCGGACTAAATCCTGAAATCCTAAAGCCTTTCGGGAATCTCTCCCTTTTGCCAGCAGTCGATCAGATTGACCATCTGTTCAAAAGTGGGGGATTCTCCCGATCGGACAAAATGTCCCGACGAGCAGACGCCGGCGAGGATCATTCCTGTATCATCCAATCCCTTTAAAGATGCTGCCAGACAGCCGGCCCCGAAGTTATCGCCGGCACCGGTAGATATAAGCGGTTCCCTGCAGTAGGGGCCGGGAACATATACTGTTTCCTCCTCTCCGGAACAGACAGCTCCGTCATTGGGATGGATCACAACTTTATCTGCGGTTACATTTGCTTTTATAAAGGCTGCCAGTTCCGCAGCGCTTTCGGGATCTTTTTTGCCCCGGAAGTCTTTTCCGAGGAAATCGCCCATTTCCCAGGCTTCTTTCAGGTTGAAACTCAGAATGGACGTGGACTGCTCAGTAATCAGAACCAGAAGATCGAGCAATCCTTTTATATCTTTTTCCGGTCTCTGTTCGAACTCCGCCAGGTCCATAAAGAAATGAACTTTTTTGGCCGGAACCTGCAGTTCCGTCAGTCTGAGAGATATATTTTCCCATATCTCGCCGACGTTGACCAGTTTCCCCCAGTTTACGGCACCTATGTAGTCAGCCCTGCTCAACTTTTCATCGAGTTTTTCCATGCCCATGACTTCCCGTAACCGCTCCCAGGTGATTTCCGCACAGCTGCTCAGATCGTTGAGCATGATTTTTCCATCGGTAAACTCCAGACAATCGCTGTGGGCCGGGTCGGCCAGGGTGTATATATTGTCGACTTTGTCTTCCAGAGCCTTGCGGAAGATGGGTGATACTTCGTCCTTTCCGATACCGCCTATGTAGGAGAGTTCTATTTCTCTCCGGAAGATATCGCTCAGCGCTCCGGCGAAGAGAGGCCCGTTACCGCCGAATTTGTCCCCCTTATGCTTGACCCTGTAGGATGCGGCTATCCCCGCTGCGGCTGAAACTCTGGGGCCGAAATCCGCCATGGACGACGGATCCTCCATACGGATGAAGGTGTCGATAAATCCGTCGAATCCGCATATTCCCGAAAACTTTTTATGCGGCGCAGCTAATCGGCTTTTTATCGTATCGATTTTATCAGACAGTTCATTGATATTTTTATAGATGTTGATGCGGGAACTCATTTTACACTCCTCAATCTTTCAGATAAGTATAAATGAGTTTCCCTTCATATCAAGATGATATTTGTCACATTTCCGAGTAGGCTTCTATCAGGTTGTTTTTGCATTCGTCACAAAGAATGTCATCTTTCATATCGTGCTCTTCCAGCGAATGCGGGTAGGCTCTTGCGCAAGTCGGATCTGTGCATCTCGGAATACCTATAAGATATCCCGTTGAGGAGAAAGCCTGCATGACAGTGCGTTTGATTTCCTTTGAACGACCGGCATTATCCCGTACGAACCTGTTATAACTCATAATGGATATATCCGGATTGCCCCAGCCGAAGAGGAAGTTGTAATCGCCCGAGTAAATATCGCTTGAAGTTACAGCCAGAATCCCCAGGCAATCCGGTTCTTTCAGCTCATCAGCAAAGACATGCTTTAAAACGGTATAGGATTTGCCGGCATCATACTGATCCTGAATAAGCGACATGTTTTTTTCCCACAATTCCGCTCCATTTTCTTCTTGCAGATAGAGAAAGCGGACGAATTCCTCTTCGATATTTCCAATCGGGCCATTCCTGTTAAGTTCTTTGATGACAAGATCAAATGTATCCTGTCCGTTCCGGTCGATAAACTTTTGAATTACAGAGTCGAAATACTTCAGGTGGTTATCTTTTTTATTTTCTTCAACAGGGAGTATTATTTTATCCAGAATCCGCACTTCGATTCTGAACTCGTCCTCAATGCGATCCTGAATCGCCTTCTGGAAGATTCCATCGATTTCTCCCAATCGCATCAGATAGACATACTTATCGGACATATCGGGAATTGATATGTCATGATATTCATATCCGGTTCTCAAAATCTTTGCCTGGAGTTTTTCGGCTTTGTCCAGCAAACCTTTATCTGAAGATTTTTCCAGAATTTTCAGAGTCCTTATGTATGAAGAATTATAGTCTTCCAACTCGAATTCGATCAGAGCGCTAAGGTATTGATAAGTATAATCTGTCGATCGGAGCCTTAAGCCTTTGTTGACTGCTTCAAGCGCTTCGGGCATTTCGCCTTTCTGGTAGTAAGCTGTTCCCAGCTTGAAATATGTTTCATAGTATTTTCTGGCTGAGGTATTAACCATGGCATCAATTTCAGCCGATTCATCTTCCAGAGCTTTGATTTCTTCATCTGAAAATATGTAATCACTGAATTCAACAGAGTTGCAGGAGCCTAATATCAGTGTTGAAGAAAGAAGTAAAATTTTGAGGCTTTTCATTTAAGAATCCTTTTTCTCAATATAATCGATTGCCAGGAAAACCGGCCCCTCCTGAGATCCGCCGATAAAGTAGTAATAGATCAATGCGGAATCGCCGGCGTTGATATGCTCGAATAGGGAATCCTGAAACAGGATATAAAATGTTTCCCCGGATTCTTTAACCAGTATTTTCTTATTGTACAAAGTTGAGAAATCGTTAAGGGAGAGAGACTTAGTCCAGTAATGAATCATGTCCCTGTCGGTTTTTGTTATGGGAATGATATCATTTTGGAAAGTCGCGTAAGCCATAGAGCTGTTTAAACGGGCTTCAAAAGACATTGTGGTATCGGAAATGTTATTTTTATGGTAATCCGAGTAGGATTTAAAGCTTTTCAGGGTGAATTTGAGCGCCACATCGACCAAGTCGCCTCTTGTTTGAAAGAACGATCCATCATTCATCAGAAAATCGATCCCGATTATTTTATCCGATTCATCGACATATTCTCTTTTGGACAGGCAATTTGTATTTTCAGCTTCCGAGTCGGTAAACCATATTTCAAACAGGTAGATTATATCGTTTTCATAGTAATCGATCTGTTTTTTCATTCCGTTCTGAATTGAAGCGCTTTCTGTAAGGAAATTTTCAATTTTTATTAAGGCTCCGTCGTCATCGCGGTGAACAATCTGCTTTTCCAGTATCCCGAAAAGATGGCTTTCAGGCTCAATCTGATTTACAGTAATGCTTCCTTCTGCGGAACTACCCGCCGAGATGAAAAACAGCGTTAAGAGAATGCTTGTCAGTGTTCTGATAATATACGCTCCCAGAAGCGGCAAGGATTGTTATTATGCCGCTTCTCTTTTTACAACTATCTGAAATAATAGCCTGAGACATAAGGGGGTGCAAGAATTCTTTATCAGGCGGTCTATGCCAGGCTATCATCTGCCAGATGATGCCATTCCAGTCCTTCGATTTCCGACACTTCCACAATCCCGTCCGCCTTCTTCAGCAGAATCCGGCATTCGTGGCTCAGGTTGAGTATATGCAGTTTTTTGCCGAGGGATGAGTATTTTTCCGTAACGAAGTTGAGTGCTTCCACTCCCGAATGATCGTGAACCCTGGTGTGCATAAAGTCGATTACAATGTGTTCCGGGTCTTCGGCAAAGCGGAATATATCTTTGAAGGAATGAACCGAAGCGAAGAAAAGGGCGCCGTTGAGTTTGTACACCTTTGTCCCGTTTTCATCTGTTGTCTCTGTAAAATCGATCTTCTTTCCCTTCTCCCAGGCGAAAACAAGCGCCGAGAAAATAATCCCCGCAGCAACGGCTATGGCCAGATCGACTGTAACCGTCACGACCGATACCAGAACGATTACCAGAGCATCGGACTTGGGAATCTGTTTCATGACCCTGAAACTGGACCACTCGAAGGTTCCGATTACGACCATAAACATAACGCCCACAAGAGCGGCGAGGGGGATATTCTCGATAAGAGGAGCACCGAATAGGATAAATCCCAGTAAAGCTACAGCAGCAGTGATTCCCGAAAGCCTGCTTCGTCCTCCCGCTTTGATATTAATGACCGATTGGCCGATCATGGCGCAACCGCCCATTCCGCCGAAGAGCCCGTTGACCATATTGGCCACGCCCTGGCCGATACACTCCTTATTGCCTCTTCCCCTTGTGTCAGTCAGTTCGTCGACAAGGGTGAGGGTCATCAGAGATTCTATCAGTCCGACCGATGCCGCCAGCATGGAGTAGGGGAAAATCTTTTTCAGGGCTTCAATGCTGACAGGGATCCGGGGGAGAGAAAATGTCGGCAGACTGGCGGCCAGAGTCGTTCGGGCCGGGTCTTTTTCCTGAACAAAATCGAGGACGCTGAGAACGGATATGCCGGCTTTGTTGAGGATGAAAGAGATAAGGCTGACCGTGATAATGGCGACCAGAGTCGCCGGGACAGCTTTGGTCAGTTTCGGCAGGAACTGGATGATGGCCATTGTCATAGCAATGAGTATTCCCATTACTCCCAGTACAAGAGCTTTTTCCTCAAATGTTTCGGCATGGCCGGTGAAGAACATTTCAAACTGGGAACGGAAGATCACAATGGCCAGTCCATTTACAAATCCGAGCATAACGGGGTGGGGAACAAGCCGTATGAATTTACCCAGCTTCAGGACTCCGAAGAGAATCTGTATCAGTCCCATAAGGACGACAGCGGCGAAAAGGTAGTCCAGAGCCGATTCCATTCCGCCTTTTTTAACCTGTTCCCGGACAAGGGGAGCGAAAATAACAGCGACAGCGCCGGTTGCTCCGGAAATCATTCCGGGGCGTCCTCCGATGGCCGCTGTGACAAGCCCCATCATAAAAGCGGCATATAAACCGATTGTCGGGTCGATTCCGACTATAAATGCAAAAGCAATAGCTTCCGGAACCAGGGCGAGAGCCACGGTCAGTCCTGATAATAAATCATTTTTCAGGTTTTCCGGTCTCCTGATTCCTGAAGGAGAGAATTTCATGATTGTATTTCCTGTATATATAAAGAATTGAATTGGAAAGGTAACAATTATTAAAGAAAAGGGCAAGCGCCCTTTTCTCATTTCTCTCCTATTTCATACCAGTTTATTTTTCTTGTAAAGATCATGACTCCCGCCAGCATGATGAACAGTCCGAGCGAACCGATCAGAAGAGCGTAGTCTTCCGAAGCCAGCGCCATATAGAGATAGAGGTAGAGCAGTCCCATCAATCCGGCCATCAGTCCCCCTTTTACAGGGCTCTTCAGAACGGCTCCTGTATAGAAAGATATGAGGAGAGCTGATCCGGCCGCCGCTACAAGATAAGCTGTATTGAAGGCCATATGCTCGGAAAAGGTAAGCAACAGCAGGAAGAAGATGACCACGGCCAGCCCGATCATTATGTACTGCAGCGGATGGAGTTTCCCCGCTGCGAATATCTCGAAGAGAAAAAGAGTCACGAAAGGGAGAAATATAAAGAGGAGACTGTATTTGACCGCTCTGTGGCTTTTGAAATAGCCGTCCACCGGTGAGACGAAATCCACGCCGAATCCGCTTCCGTTTATATCCTGCCATGTAACGTTGTCGTCAATCCAGAATTGGGGATAGTTCCGGGCCAGCGACTGGATAGTCCAACCGGCGGAAAATCCTTCTTCCGACAGCTCCCTTTGCGTCGGGATAAAGGCTCCGGTAAATCCGGGACTGATCCAGTCGGAGTTCACTGAAACCTCTGTTTCGCCGCCCATGGGGAAGAAGCGGATTGATCCGCCGCCCTTAAGCGATACATTCATGGTGAAAGCCGTGCTTCCCTCATGGTTGATTTCAACGGGCGCCCATATCCCTTCGGGTAGGAGTTTTGTCCCCGAAGTGCCGCCTTGAAAAGCCGGAGAACTGCCATCCCAGTCAAGCACAACATCGCGGCTCAGCCCTTTTACATCTCCCATTCCCAGGATCAGACGGGCGTCTTCCCAGATCACTTTGCTCCTGTTCAGGTCCCACAGAGGGTTCGCCGGTCTGGTAAAGCTTCCGGTCAGTGTAAAATCTCCTGTATAGAGTTCGATTTTGAAGATCCCCTTCTCCCGGATCTGAGTATCCATTGAAGCGTCGATTTTCAGTGAATCGGGAAGAATGTAAAGATAATGGTTGATGATTCCCTTCTCCACGCGGTCGTTGTAATGCTCTTCATATTCCTCCTCAACCGGAACTGCCAGTACAGGCCCGGTCAGGTACTGCCATCCTCCCCACTGGTCGATCACCTGGTTCACCGCTTCATCCCGGCGGTTTTCCCGTTCCCACATCAGGTCCTTGATCGCCGCGACAGGAATCAGGAGTAAAAGGGCGATAAAAACCGTTACGAGAAGTTTCGCCATGGGCGATCCTCCCCAATCCTTCATTCGGCTGATCATTCTATTTTCATTCATTCAGGTATCCTCACTATTTGTTTTGATAGGAACATTGTGCCCTCTCTCCATGGCAAAGGAGGGGCGCAAATGTGGCAATCCTGTGACATTGTCTTTTCCGCGCTTGGAGTTTCTTTTGCGGCCGTGATACATTGAAAACATGAAAATTGCCGTAGTTGACGATGAAGCCGATCTGAGAGAGACCCTCCGGTTCGCTCTTGAGAAAGAGGGGTATTCCTGCGACACCTACAGAGACGGCGAGCAGGCCTGGGACGCTTTCTCCCGCTGTCTGCCCGATCTGGCCGTACTCGATGTTTCCATGCCCCGGATGGACGGGCTGGAGCTCTGCCGCAGAATCAGAACTATTTCCGAAACCGTTCCCGTACTTTTTCTCTCTTCGAAGGATGAGGAGATCGACCGTATTCTCGGTCTGGAAATCGGCGGCGACGATTATATGTGCAAACCCTTTTCCGTGCGGGAACTGACGGTGCGGATAAAGGTTCTCTTCCGGCGGCTGAAAGCACGGGAGAAAGAGAGTTCCAAAGCGCCCTATGTAATTGGCCATCTGCAGCTCGATTCGGAGAAGTATACGGCGACCTGGAAGCAGAGTCTTCTCGATCTGACGGTGACGGAATTTCTGCTGCTGACCACTCTGGCGCGGTCTCCCGGATTCGTGAGGACCAGAGAAGCCCTGATGGAACTGGTTTATCCTGTCGGGACTTATGTTTCCAGCCGTACCATAGATACCCATATCAAACGGCTCCGCCGGAAAATACAGATGAAAGATGAGGAATTCGATGAAATCGAAACGGTTTACGGCCTGGGCTACAGGTATAAGCAGGTCGGCGCTTAGCATTTCATTCCGTCTGCTTCTTTTTAATGTTCTTCTCGTTTTCCTCCCTGTGGCGGCGGTTCTCTATCTCGATGTTTACGAGGAGCAGCTCCTGGTATCCCAGGAAAAAACCATGGTGCAGCAGGGGCGGATTCTGGCGGCGGCTCTTGGGGGAGAGAGCTCTATCAGCCGCAAAGAGGTCGAAGGCTTCATTACCAATCTGGCGGGGCGCACCGAGACGAGGCTGCGGGTTCTCGATGATAGGGGGCGGTTGATCGGCGATTCCAGTTCCCCCCTATCAGAGCAATCCTATGGAATCGATGAGGATATGGCCAATGTCGGCAAAGTCTCCCCGCGCTCTTATGATTCTCTCGATACTGTCGCTCAGGAGGTTCTCGGGGAGAATACCCTTCTCTACCGCCTGGCTACCTATCCCATCCGGGTCTACAGGAAACTCTTTGATCCTCCCGTTCCCGTCGGAGATCCCGATGATTATGATGCCCGCTATCCCTTTCAGGGCGTCGAGGTCCAGGCGGCTCTGGAAGGCCGTTACGGTGCGGCTACAAGATTGTCTTCGGGCGGCCAGCGGTCTGTAACCCTCTATACGGCCATTCCCGTTTACAATGGCGATGAGGTTATCGGGGCGGTTCTCAGCAGCCAGTCCACCTATCGGATCCTGAAGGATCTCTACAATATCCGCCTTGTCATTCTGAAGATTTTTCTGGCATCGCTGATTGCCGCGGTCATTATCAGTCTTTTTCTGTCGGCGACCATATCTTCGCGAATCAAGAAGCTGGGACGGGAAGCCCGTTCCATCAGCACGGGAAAGGGGCGGATCAGCGGTTCCTTTACGACCATGAAGCTGGGCGATGAGATCGGCCTGCTCTCCCGTTCTCTCGTAGACCTGACGGGGCGGCTCGACAGGCACATCCGTTTTATCGATTCCCTTTCCCGGGATATCAGTCACGAGTTCAAAAATCCTCTCGCGGTTATCCGCTCGGCCGCCCAGATGGTAGAATCGGCGGAAGGGAAGGATAAAGAGCGGTTTCTTACCATGATAGAGGACAATACGAGGAGAATGGAGTCTCTTCTCAACGGCGTGGAGGAGATTTCCCGGCTCGATTCCCGTCTGGAACAGGAGGAGAGGGAAGCGGTTGATGTGGACAAGCTGATAAACGGGCTTCTGGAGGGGTTTCGTCTGCGGTATCCCTCTCTCCAATGGAATTTCCAGACTTCGGGAGAAAAGGCAACTGTAACGGCATCGCCGGAGAGGCTCAGCCAGATATTCGTCAATATTTATGAGAACGCCGCCACATTCTGTGATAATGACTCAGCGATCGGGACGGCGCTCTTCGCCGACCGGGATAAGATCCGGCTGACGATTTCCAACCGGGGACCGGAAATCCCCGAAGAGGATCTTGATAGAATTTTCGACCGTTTCTACACGTCCCGCGACAAAGGGAAAGAGAAACACCACGGCCTGGGACTCTCCATCGTCCGTGCCATAGCGGAAAACTACGGCGGTTCCGTCTCGGCTTCCAACGGTGAAAAGGGGCCGGTCTTTACCCTCACATTTCCGGAGGCCGGCGCTTTCTGCTGATCTGTTCCCAGCTGTAAGCCAGTCCGATCAGAACCGGTTCGCTCCAGGCCGTTCCGATAAAAGAAAGCCCTACAGGCAATCCATGAACAAATCCCATAGGCACGGTTATATGGGGATAGCCGGCGATAGCCGCAGCCTGCGACGCTCCGCCTCCTGTGTAATGGTCTCCATTGATCAGGTCTATTTTCCAGGCTGGACCGCCGGTAGGGCCGATCAGCGCCTGAAGTTGATGTTCTTTCAAGAGGCTGTCAATTCCCTCTTCGCCAGCCAGACGAAGAGATTTCTCTCTGGCTTTTTTATAAGTCTCTTCCGTCAGATCGCCTTTCTCCTGAGCTTTTATCAGCAGTTCCTGACCGAACCAGGGCATGGTTTCGCCGCTTCGCTTTCTGTTGAAATCAATCAGCTCTTCGAGATTTTTCACCGGAGCACCCGCACCGGACAGATAGGCATTGAGATCGGCCTTGAATTCGTACAGGAGCACTTCCATTTCCTCATCGTCGTATTCTCTCATATGGGGAAGCTCCAGGTCTTCTATGATCTGTGCACCGGCTTGCCGCATCTGCTCCGCCGCCTCCGCGACCATCTCATCAATATCGCTCCGGAATCCGCAGAAACTCTTTACCAGTCCTATCCGAGCGCCTTTTAACGCACCGGACTTCAGAAAAGATGCATAGTCCTTCTCTCCTTTCACACCGAAAGGCCTGGTGGATTCATCACGGGAATCGCTCCCTTTCATGGCATCGAGAAGATAAACCGCATCGCTGACCGTCCGGGCCATAGGACCGGCCGTATCCTGGCTGTGGGCAATGGGGATGATGCCGCTCCGGCTCACAAGGCCGATGGTCGGCTTGAATCCGACAATTCCGTTTTTCTGGGAGGGGCAGACGATGGACCCGTCGGTTTCTGTTCCCACCGCCACAGTTGTGAAGTCGGCGGCAACGGCCACTCCCGAACCGGAACTGGATCCGCAGGGACTCCGCTCCCTGTCATAGGGGTTGCGGGTCTGGCCGCCGCGGCTGCTCCATCCGCTGGAGGACCGGGAAGACCGGAAATTGGCCCATTCGCTCAGGTTTGTCTTACCGAGAATGACCGCCCCCGCTTTTCGCAGCTGCTCCGCAAGAAAGGCATCGCCGGCGGCTTTGTGTCCGGCCAGAGCCAGAGAACCGGCAGTCGTTTCCATTTTATCACCCGTGTCGATATTTCCTTTGAGCATGACCGGAATGCCGTGGAGGGGAGAGCGGCGTCCTTTTTCCTTTCTCTCCTTATCGAGACTCCGGGCCATTTCCAGGGAATCGGGATTGATTTCCAGAACGGAATTGAGCTCCGGCCCCTTCCGGTCATATGTTTCGATCCGTTCGAGATAATAGCGGACCAGGTCTTCCGCCTTGAGCTCTCCCTTATCCATCAGATCCTGCAGAGACTCTATTGTCGCATCTTTCAGTTTATCCATCAGTTCTCTCTCCTGTTGTCGATTCCAATTCTGTTATTCTCATCGCGGATGACAATACCTTTTCCGTAGATGCCCGATTCGCTATCTCCCAGGGCAAAATCAAATTTACCATTGCTCTTTATTATATTGTCTTCAAACTCAAGCCTTCCCTTATTCAATATCCCGCCGTAACCCGTTCGGGAATCATTGTTGACGATCCGGGTGTTCACTAATGTCAGGTCTCCCCGCACATGGATGGCGCCTCCTTTGTAGGATGCGTAATTTTCCTCAATCAGGCAATTATCGATGACCGTCTGCGATTCGCAGGATACGAATACTCCGCCGCCCCGTCTCATCGCTGTGTTTCCCCGGATGGTCGTATCTTTTATGGTCATAACGCCGCCCGGTTCGTTTTTTATGCCGCCTCCGCTTCCCGTGCAGCCCGTGGCGTCTTTGACCTCGGCCGTCGTCAGGCGGAGACCTGTATTGTTTTCGATCAGGGAATCGTAAATCTCCATTTCCCCTTCGTTCCAGATTCCCACTCCGTAGACCGCCTGATTATCGGCTATTCTGACCCGTTCCAGCCTTACAAAACCCTGGCTGGCTATGGCTCCGCCGCATCTGTGCAATCCGTAAGGTCGGCCGTTGGTCACCGACAGGTCTTCGAGAATCAGGCGGCCTTCGGACTTAACAAAGAAGATCCGGTCTTCCGCTTCTTCTGCTGTCTCTCCTCCCGCCAGAATTGTTTTCTTCATTCCTCTGCCGCTGATTGTCACCTCTTTCGTGATATCTATACCCGATTCGATTGTCAGATCATCCATAAGGACGATTCTGTCCCAATCGTCGGAAAAGGCTTCAACCGCCTCCCTCAGAGATGTGTAATCGCAATCTTCCCGACCGACTGTAATGATCCTCTCATCATTCGAACCGCTCCGGCAGGCTGGAAAAAAGGACAGAAAAAAAATGAGAAGCAGAAGCTTATGCAGAAATTTCATCGGTTACTCCCGTGTTTCAGAATATAATCATTACACTGGAATGGCAAATAATTTGAACCTGCGGTATTTAGATGCTAATCTTGTATTATGGAAGTACTCGATTTAACTAAGGAACAGAAGAAAACCGTCATGGCTCCCGGCTCTGTTCTGCTCATGCAGGGATCGGACAATCAGGCGGTATGCCTTCTCCACTCGGGACTGGCCGAGATCCTCTATCACGGAGAGAATAACAGCACCGATTTGAGAGTCGGATTGATCAAGGGGGAGTCACCCTTCGGTATCATCGGCATTATGAACAGGAAGGAGACGTCGCGGATTACGATCCGGACTGTTACAGAGTGCATTGTCAGTTCCCGGCCCATGAGGGAAGAGGAGCTCATCTCCAAAATCCAATCTGATTTCTCCTTCAATTTCAAAGTCCTGCGGACGCTTGTCTCCCGGATCGAGTCGACTATCTATCTTTTCAATAATTATCGCTATCTCTGGCACAAATATGCTTCGATCGCCGATTCCATCGCCCTGGGTTGTGAATATCCCGAAATCAGCGGCTACAATGTGGCTATACGCCACGAATCCACTCTGGAAGAGTACGCGGGATATGTCAAACATCTTGTATCAGAAGCCCAGTTTCCCCATCCCGAAGCGTGGAGTTACAACCTTTTTCTGGGAAAGCTCCAGGATCAGCTGGGACTGTATGAAGACCAGGATAAAATCAGACTCGAGGATATGATCGATTATCAGCAGTTTCTCTTTATAAAACGGATATTGAGAAAGAGCGATGCGGTACTGAAAGCCCTTTTTCAAAAAGACGAACCCTCCAATCAGTACATATTCGAGTTTCTGGGGAAAGTTCTGGAAACCATGATGAAAACCAATATGGGACTGGCTTCCATAATCGATAATCTGATCAATATCCTCTACCGGGAAGACGGATGGGTCATGAAACTTCTGAAGGAACAGAACCGGGATGATCCGAAAATCCGCTCTTTTTTTCATTTCCTGGCCAAATTCACCTGGCGCTGCCGCAAGGATACAGAGAGTCTTTTAGGCAAAGATCTCTTCAGGGAATATGATGTCTTCAAGCACTTGAAACCTTTTCATGATCTTGATCTGTCTGCGGAAGCCCCGGAGAAGAAACAGACTGAAGTTAAGATGAATGGGGGAAGCCGGCTGAACAAGTACAAGGGACTGTTATCCCGCATACTCGATTTTGCTGAACTGCCTCAGGGGGATCGTGAGGAATTCCTCAATCTGATGGAAAAATTCCGCAACAGCAAAGACCGCCTCTCCAATGATAAGGCCATGGCGGAGCTGAGGAAAAAGATTTCCGAGCGCTACTGGAAAATTTATGAAATCTGCTTCCTCAAGATAATTGACTCCGACTTGAAGGGTTTTGTTCCCGGAATTATGCTCCATTTCGGTCTTATCGATGAACGACTGGTTTCCCAGAGGGACCTGGCGGTCATGGATGCCTTTTATTCGGGAAACCTCTTTGTGGATGATTCGGTCCCGATTATGACTCTGCCTTATTTTCTGGAAAAGATATACCGCTCCGAGAGAGAACCGTCGATTACCGATATGGGCGACAGTTTCCGGACCCAGCTGAAAAAACAGGAGAAGATGACCGAAGGGCAGAAAGATAAGATTTATGTCTACGAAAATACCGCCGAAGACCGGGTCCGTTTTGAAATCCGCAAAATCGCCCGGGAGATGGGCGGGATTCTCTACGGCAACAAAAGCAAAGCGGTCCCCTTCCTCTGTACGGAAACAATTGCCGGGGATCTCAGGAGGACGCTGATTGAACCGGAAAAACTGGTGTCCATGCTGGATAAAATCAGAGAGCGCGATTTCTCCCTGTTTTTCCGGGAAGTCATGTTCAAACATGAACTGGGGGCCGATTTCATACAACAGGAAGTTCCCCCTCTCTTTGTGCTCTATCCGCTTGCCGGTTCAAGAGGTCTGATCTGGCAGGAACTGGACGGCACAAGAAAGGATACGCCGGGCCGCTTTTTCTTTCCCCTTTCCTTCAGCGAGAAATTATACGATACCCTTGTTTACCAACTTGCTTCGTTCCGCTGGGAACTGCAGAAAACAATCGCCGGCCATAACTGGACCGACCCTGTGGAAGGGGGGATGGTCGGGGCTTACTACGATTATATCCAGTTCTATAAAAAGAATAACAACATTACTCCTGAAGCCAAAAAGCGGCTTGAGGAATTCATCAAGAAAACCCGGTCCGATAAAGACCGGTTTGCCAGAGACTATATGACCTGGATCGATTATGAATTCGATGGCAAAATCAGGCTGAACGGAGCGGCACGGGAAGTGTTTTACCGCTTCTGTCCCTTTCCGTCGTCCGTCCGTGAAAAGTTTGCATCGAAACCGCTTTATTCCTCTCTGGACAACCGTTTCAAGAAACGGCGGAAAGACGATATCCTTAAATTGAAAACGCGCTTTATCAAATACGAGAAGAAGAACAAAGTTGTTCCGCTGGAACTCCAGGGCTTTATGATGTATCTGGAAGAGTAAAGTGATGACAAATGTCATGTTGTGAACGTGACGAAAGGGTAGTATCATTTTCCCGATGCTTAAGGAAGGGAAACCGGTCGGACTTATCCGGACGGCATTTATCATTGTCAATTACTCAACGCTCCTCTTTGTTTCTCTGGTCATTTACAGAACCACTTGCCAGTCTCGGCGTTGCCCAAATACTCATTTACTTACGTAAACTCCGTTTTGGGCGCCTTGATACTGAAAAAAATAATTTGTTTAACAGCAATTACAAAGTAGTTCCGGAGCCCGGTTTCCTCCTTTCTCCGGGTTCCGGGACGTTTTTTTATCAGCGGAGGAAGGGGATGGAGAGAATGTAACGGCACGGTTGCTCCTGAAGGGCTCTGAGAGCATTGCGAATTCCCTGAACAAAACAGATAATGCCCAGAGCGATGAGCGGAACAATTCCCGAAAGGCTTATTATTACGGCAAGCGCATCGGACAAATCTCCTGATTTTTCGAGAAAGATAAGCAGCGCGGGCATAAGCACCGTATAGAGAATGACCGTTCCGAAAAGAAGAATTGTCATGGTTATCTGGAAGTTGAGAACCATGCGTCCGTGATCATCGATCTTCAAACTGCTCTTTTTCCTGAAGGACCAGATGAGCAGAGGGATGATAAGTATGGCCAGAACCGAACTGACGTGCATAAGAGTGATCCAGAAGAGTTCGCCCTTTTCATCATCAGTATAAAAATCGAATTCCAGAATATTGCTAAGATTGTTGAGTGTGAATGAACGGGGATCGACTTCGCCGCTCTCTATCCTCTGAATGGTCCTTGTGCTGACCTCGCACAACTCCGCCAGCTTTTCCTGAGTCATACCTTTTTTCAACCTCAGGTCCGCTACAGTTTTTCCTATTTCCGGCTGTTTCATAATCAGACTCCTTAAAATAATCTGATTTCAATATGCTCCTATCAGGTTCAGCAGGCCATGTCGTAAGGGCGACATTGACCCGACATTTGATCATTCATTAGTCCCAGACATATTTCCAGGTACCGCCGGGTTGTCTTTTCCAGACCGTGTGGAAGATTCCCCGGGCTTCTACAGGTTTGTTTTCATCTGAAAGAGCGGCAAAAACGTAGTTCCCGTAGGTCCAGGCCATGTCTCCCGATTCTGCCACATCAACGTAATCGGGACTCCAGGTAAGTTGGACATCCTTTAGAGTCTGGTTGTCGTAGTATTCAGCTATTCCCGCTTTTCCCCGGTAAATGCGGTTGTTCCGGTTTATGACGGCCCCATCATCGGCATAGGTGAGAAAGGCTTCGGCTATTCCCCTTTCCGCTGCCAGACGGCAGAAAGCCGCTTCCGTATCCTTTATTTCTTTAATGAGATCTGCTTTATCAAATTTGTCAGCCATAAATTAATTATAGATCAGATCCTTTTTAAACTTAACAAAAGAAGCCTTATTCCCTATATAATATAGACATGAAAATATCAATCATACATCTTTTCTGGATTATCCTGGCGCTCTTCAATCTTATAATACAGATTTCCTATTTTCTCAAAGATGACAGCTCCTTTCTCTATCTGGGTAAGAGAATTACAACTCCCGCTCTGCTCTTCAGCGGTATGGCCATGCTTCTTTTTTACAATGAAAGCTCATCGTTTCTTCCGATTCTCCTACTGGGATTGATGGGACTGGGTGAAATAGGGATAGAGGGATCTTCAGTCGTCGAAGACAGGGGAGAAAAAGCAAAACCATCTATTGTCGGCAATATGATTGTTACAGTAGCGGGAGTTATATTTCTTGCCGTCAATATAATTCTGGGTCTCTCTCTGTTTCCCCATAAATCTTTTCATGTCCTGGCTGTTTCGTTCGGTATAAGCCTTGTAGTCTTCATGCTGATCAATCATTTTCTGGAGCTCCGTTTCAAACCGGATAGCGGAATAAAATTTCAGACAAGGATCTATTCTCTCGGACTGATAATCCTGTTCACAGGAGCATTGGCTGATCTGTACAGCGGGTTGAGCTCTACAGGACTGGCTGCAATGATCCTGAGTATTTCCGATACACTTGTGCTGATAAGAATGTCCGCCGGCTTTGATAAAAGTAAAAACCGTGAGAGATACATTCTATTCGGCTTTCTGCTGATAATTTTGCTGCTCTATTACTTTTACATGGCCGTACTGATAAATTCCGGTCATTCCTTCTAAATCTATGTGATACAATATGGTTAATTTTGCATAACCAAGGATTAAAAATATAATGAAATATGAAATAAGAAATGCTCTGGAAAGCGATGCCTCTCAGATCCTTCAATTTATAAAAGAACTGGCAGATTACGAAAAAGCGCCCGATCAGGTTTCTGCAACCGTGGAAGATATACGGACTTCTCTGTTCGGAGACGGTGCAACGGCCCATGCCCTTATTTGCGAATCGGAAAAGGACGCGGTTGGTTTTGCTGTATATTTCTACAATTATTCGACATGGCAGGGGAAGCGGGGATTATACCTCGAAGATCTGTATATTACACCGGAATACCGGGGAAAAGGAGCCGGCGGTGCCCTGTTGAAATATCTTGCACGAAAAGCCGTGAAGGAGCAATGCGGCCGCTTCGAATGGAGTGTTCTGGACTGGAATGAACCGGCAATCGGATTTTACAAATCTATCGGTGCGATTCCTAAAGAGGGATGGATAGGCTATCAGCTTGCCGGAGAAGCCTTGCTGAATTATGGGAAAATCGAGGATGATGAATAATGAGTCTTAAGTTGAAGCCTTTCAGTCCACTTGACGGAAAGAAGGAATGGGAACTGATTCAGAAAATCGGGGAAGGGGAAAACGGATTTATGAACGACGGATTCGGCATCCCTTTTGAATCTTTTGACGGATACATTTTAAAAAATGTCGAAATGTCGAACGGCATCAATCTAAAATCTCATCTTGTACCGCAGACATCTTACTGGCTGACAGACGGGGAGACGCTGATGGGGTATGGAAAAATCCGGCACTACCTGAATGAAGCCCTGTTAAAAAAAGGAGGCCATATAGGATATTGTGTTGCACCGGAATTCAGAGGAGAGGGATACGGGAAAGAGTTGTTAAAGCTCCTACTGGAAAGAGCGAGATATAAAGGGATCGATTCAGCTTTGATTACATGCAGCAGCGGAAATATCAGTTCGCAAAGAGTGATTCAGGCAAACGGGGGTATTCTGCAGAAGGCTGATGAGAATGATCATTGGTACTGGGTTCATTTATAATTCAGAATGTCAGGCGATACTTATACTGATTCAGTATAAGTTATAAAAATCGAATACTTATATCGAATTAATTATAGATAAGTACGATATTTGTTAATTGTACTGCAGAAGAGATATCGACTTCAGGAAATTCAGAGAACTGGATAATAAGTTACGTTATATATACAGAATGGAGAATAGATGTCAATTTTTGAAACAAAAGATAAAATAAAAGACTTTGTTAAAACAGCTACACCTTCAGTTCTTGCTATAAAAGGGGATTGGGGTGTAGGTAAGACATATACTTGGAATCAGGAATTATATAAAAATAAAGCGAATATACAACTTAAAAAGTATTCTTATGTTTCTTTATTTGGTTTAAATTCATTATCTGATTTCAAAAACTCTATTTTCCAAAACTCAATCTCAACAAATATAATTGGCAAAAACCCATCACTAGATTCTTTTAAAGAAAATATTAAGGAATTTTCATTTCTTGGAACAAGAAACTTTATAAGTAAATTTAATAAAACATCTTTTTCAGAAAATTTTGCACCATTTTTAGAATCCCTATCATTTGTTTCAATTAAGGAAACACTGATATGTATTGATGACTTGGAAAGAAGAGGTGATGATTTAAAAATAAAAGATATTCTTGGATTAATATCTATTTTAGTAGAACAGAAAAAATGTAAAATTGTATTAATTTTTAATCATAAGAAAATAGATGATGAAACCTATGACGAATTTAGAGAGAAAGTAATCGATTATGAATTATTATACAATCCTACTCCTTTAGAATGCTCAAACATTGTATTTAACGTTCAAAATGATAATATAGAAAAAATAAAAGACATTACAACTTCATTAAAACTAACAAATATTCGAATACTAATAAAAATTGAAAAAATGTATTATGATTTGGAAAAATATTTGAATAATATTGAAAAAGAAGTAGTTGATCAAATAATAAATACACTTATTATTTCAACTTGCTCCTTCTATATCAAAGATAAAACATTCCCAGATATCGATTTCTTATTAAAACGGAACAATTATTTTTCTTTATCAAAAAGCGATAAAGAGGAAGAAGTTGTTGATCGTTGGAATTTATTATTAAAAAACTATGGATATATATATACTGATGAATTAGATCGTGAAATTATTAATAGTGTCATGATTGGATATTTTATAGACAATAAAATAGAAAAACAAATCGAAGTAAAAAATAATGAAATTAAAAAGAAAAAATCCCAAGATTCATTCTTCAATTCTTGGGAATTGTATCATAATTCGTTAAAAGATAATCAGGAAGAAGTAGTAAATTCTATTTATGACTCTTTTCTTGAGAATGCATTAGAAATTAGTATAGGGAATCTTCAAGGTACTTTCAATTTACTTAATGAGTTGGATTGCGAAGAAAAAGCACGTAATATAGTAATGAAGTACATTGATGTTAGAAAAAATAATCCAGAATCTTTAAATCTAAAAACCATTGATTCATTTAGAGATATCACAAATCCTTATATAATTGAACAATTCAATAAAAGTTATGCAGACCTCAAAACTTTTGATGATCCTGAAACAACAATTGAAAAAGTAACAGAAAGTCATGGATTTACTGAAGATGCAGAAATCGTGTTATCAAATCTTACTGAATCTGATTTTGTTAGATTATTGAAAAGCTATGATAGTAGCGATACCGATAAAAAAATCGCAGGATTACTGAGGATTGGAGAACTATCACCTCAAACAGAAAGACGAAGCAAGATTTACAACAATTTACGTAATGCACTAATAAAGATTGGTAATGAAAGTAAAATAAATCGGAGACGTGTCAAAAAATTTGGAATAAAAATTGAAGATACATAACAATCGAATGAACGAAGACAGAGTCTTTGGCACAGCATCTGCTCGCCGCTTCGCTCTGAGGCAAATGCAGCGCCAATCCTTACGCTCCGCTCCAGGAACGAGTCTGCTTGTTATTCGGGCGTTATATTCGTTTATTAATAAACTATTAAAAAAATCTTTATATTTCATAAAATCGAGATTAGTATATACAAATGAAGATAAAATTAATTATAGCTATGCTGCTGTTACAGCTCTCTATTTACCCAGATGATATTCGTATTCAGGAAGTTGATAATTATAATTGGGAAGCCACAGCAGTAATAAATAATACAAATACATATTTATATTTTGACTTCACATCTTCAAATCAGAGTGTAAAAGTTATTGAAAAAGATTTATTTTTGAATATTATTTCAGAAAATGCATTTAAATATAAGCTTTTTTTTGATGAATATCCTAGGCATATTTATATTTATGATACTGATATTGAAGAACCAATATATTCTATTGAATATTTTGAAGGAAACTATATTTTAAAAATGAATCAAATCAGTGCAAATCCTAAGACATTAATTTCTTTTGATTCTGTGAAAAATAATTATGTTCGTTTATTTATGCAGGGTGTATTAAACTATGACAGAGTAAGATTGAGAACTGCACCTAATTTAGAAGCAAAGCAAATTGATTCATTAATGAAGGGTGATGTTGTTAAAATTCTAAATAGATCTGATTACCAGATGAAAATCAATGAAATGAATTCATTTTGGTTTAAAGTTCAAACGCAATCTGGTCTTGTTGGATGGACATATGGCTATTTTATGGAACTTGGAAAAGTAATTAATAGCAATAACACTCTAAATACTTTTATATTTCAGAAATTTGTGAATTTAGATCAAGGTTCGAATCAGAGATTCTATTTTTATAAAAATAATAAATTGGTTAGTGATTCAGGTTGGATTAAGAATAACCAGATTTATCTGTTTGAAAATCAAAATAGATTAGTGTCTTTAAGTGATAACTATAGAGATTGGGTGTCCAATCAGAATACAAATTTCGAAGCGCCTCCCTTAATATATATTTTTGATTTTAGCGGGGAACTTATAAACGAAATAGAAATTAATAATATGATTTTATATATTAATAGAATTAAAGATTCCTCCCTATTCTATCAAGTTGTTGAAAATGGTCTCGATTCAAACCAAATATGGTCTAATAAATGTATTATTTATAATCATGATGGAATAATTGTGAATGAGACAATATTCAACGATTCTGATTCGATTTTTGAATTTGAATATATGGGTAAACAATATCGTATTAAATTGAATTAAAATATGGAGAATATAACAATCGAATGAACAGAGACCGAGTCTTTTGTCAGGGTATCTGCTGCTCCACTTCGTTCCGAAGCAAATACCCCGCCAAATTCTTTCGCTTCGCTTCAGAAACGAGTCGGCTCGTTATTCGGGCGTTAAATTGACTAAGGAGTATAAATGAGAGAAAAAATTGTATCAAAATGGAAGAATATTGATAATGATGAATGCCTACTCTTTTTTGCTCAAACAGTTGAAGAATTATTATTTTATTACACTATTGATAGCTATAGATTACCAGCTCATAATACACATTCATTACTTGATGAAAGTTTAAGCACAATTCAGCATATAAAACAAGATATTCTGAAACCAGGAGCCCTTAATTCAATAATAGAAGAAATAGAAGATCAATTTGAAAAAGACATAGTAATGAGAGATTTTTTTGGAACTGAATGTCCAGAACTAATTAAGCACATAAACTCCAGTAAAAGTATTGATCACAAATATGACACAATAAAATATTTATCCCAAAGAATTGAGAATAATTATCTAGATTTATTGATCAAAAGGATTAGATCATGCATTGAGAAAAATGAAAGAAAAGATATTATTTTTTTAACTAAGTCTCTTATTATTGAAATAAATAAATACTTACAATATTCAAAAGAATATATATATGATCAATGCATGCATATCTTTTTCAAAAGCAAAGTTGATGGAATTAGCTCATATGATAGATTTATAGAGAGCTTCAAGAATGATGATTTTGAATATAATATTCTTTTTCGAATTGGAAAAGGATTTAACCAAGTTAAGAAAAGTCTTAATATAAAATATTTTAAAATATATGAAAATTTAAAAGAAAGTGACGATGCCTATAAAAAATGGAATAAACATAGTTTTTTGAAAGAAAATAAAAACTATATTGAAATTGTAGTAAAAGCTAAAGACGAATTTCGTGCATTGTCCAAAGGACGTTATCAGCTAATTGGTATATCATCTCACATAAGTTTTTTGAAGCATGCGGAAGAACTAAGTATTTCGGAAACAGCACTTATTGAGATTGTTTCAAAAAGCAAAATCATAAAATCTAGTGAAATATCAAGCCCAATATATCGAAGACCCGATACCATAAAAACTAACGACTTCAATGATAAATTTGAAAAGATTGTTGATATAGAAACTACAAATGAAATAGAATTTAATACTCTACAACGTCTAAACCTAGCCTTTCAAAGGCATTCAGTTTCATTAAAATCCTCATCTTTTGAAAACCAATTAGTAGACTTGTGGAGTGGGTTGAATGTTTACTTCCCGTTTACAATAAGGATAGTGATGATAAAATCGTCCAAATAATAAATTACATAAGTCCGATTCTTGTTCATAATTATATTAGTAAATTATTAATTGATTTAAGAGAGTCACTGAATTTTTCAATAAATAAAGTAAAGATTAAAAAGTTTTTAAAAAATAAGGGAATTAATACGCTAAAAGATTTAGCAGAATTAATCCTTATAAGAGAATCATCTGATATTGAAGAACTCTATTCTCTTTTAGATTCAAATATTTTATTAATCGATAGAATTAAGTACTTCCAAGGCATCTTTAAAAAACCAACTCGAGTCAAATCTAGATTAGTTTCTCATGAACGTAGATTAAAATGGCAAATACAAAGAATATATAGAGCAAGAAACCTGATAATTCACTCAGGGAAAACTCCATATCAACTAGAAACATTAATAGAAAACCTGCATTATTATTTTGATACATTAATGAATGTATGTATAAGTAATCTTGCAGAAAATGATGAATATAAAACAATAACTGATATTGTTAATCATTATTCAATCAAAAAGTGTGCATATTACAATTTTTTAGATAGTATAAAAAAAGAAGAAATTAATAGTGAAAATATTAGTTCAATATTAAGTATAAGTCAAATTTAATAATCATTTGAAGTTGACAGTCCTACTGTCACAAATACTGCTTATCGCTGCGCGGCAGTATTAGTGCCAGCTTAACGGTCTGCAACTTAAATGGGCGTTCTACAGACTCTAGAAACGGATTATTTAATTTTAGAACTGAATGTCTTATTTAAATTCAGAACATAAAGAAATCCTCCTTTGGAGGATGAAAAATCAAAGGCTATAGAAATACCGATTGGAAAGTATCAGAATAAAAAACGTTTTCTGAATTGATATATAGACATATATTAATCCTCCTGCGGAGGATTAGTTAGAAAATTATATAAAATACGATTGGAAAGTCTGAAAAATATTTTTTAATTGGATATATCGTTTATTTTTATATTAACATAAAATCAAAGGAATCTATTTATGACTTTCATTCAGGACATATCAGAGTTCATCTTTCTAAACGATAAAATTGAAGAATCAGATATTATTTTTATACCTGGAGGGTCATATCCGGAGTTAGGAGAATATGCTGCAAGATTATGGAATAATAAGATTGCCCCATATGTAATGCCTTCTGGTGGTGTTTCCATAAAGACAGGTAAATTTAACGGGGTTAAATCCAAAAAGAACATATATAGCAAAGATTACAAAACTGATTGTGAATTCCTTACAGATGTTTTAAAAATAAACGGAGTTCCCGAAGAAGCAATAATCTGTGAAGACAAATCTTCTTTCACAAAAGAAAATGCTATTCTATCAAAAAGAATACTAGATTTATATGGAATGAAAATTAAGAAAGCAATTATATGCTGCAAATCATTTCATGCGCGAAGAGCATTACTTTGTTATCAATTTGCCTTTCCAAAAACTGAGTTTCTTATGCATCCATACCCATATGTAGAAAATAATGTCGAGATATCAAAATTGAACTGGCATAATTCTGAAATTGGAATAAAAAGAGTTTTAGGGGAATTACAAAGATGCGGAAATCAATTTGAAGAAGAATTTATTCGATTATTAGAATAAATACATGTAACTAAAATAAATACGCTGTAGAACAAGGAATTGAACATGACATTTCTATTGTCAAGTTTCTTGCAGAAGTTGGTATAAACTCGGAAGAATCCTTTTCCAGAAGCGGAGTAGGTATTATCCTAAAAAGCAAGAAAATCGCCAATGCCTGGCAAGCCAGGCCGTAATGCATGTTAATTCGATGTTCTACCGACACTAGGGGCGGATTATTGATTCTTTTGAACAATTTCCGTTTTTTAAATTCAGAATATAATTAATCCTCCTGTGGAGGATGGAGAATGGGCTATAAAAAGTACAAGTGGAAAATTTGCAATGTATGACTACATATTGAGACTTTGCAATTGCCCTATAAACGAATAGAAGGATAACATGGATTATATTTTGGGAACTATAATTGGATGGGGAATAATTCTATTACTTTTGACCCCTTTATTTTTACACAGAGGAAAAAAAGCTAGAAAACTAATTAATGAATGGGCAATTGCAGATAATTATGAATTATTGGATGTAAAATACAAATATTTTGGATCAGACATATTTAGCTTCATTATGAAGGGATATAAAATGTCATATTTGGTTAAAGTTATTGATATTCAAAATGAAAAAAAACAATTGTGGCTTGAAATTGGTGATTATTGGACAGGTCTATTATTCAGTGATATAAATGATATAAAAACATTTAGTACTTAAGGTATTATTTACGAAGCGGATTAGTAATGAATTCTCCCAAGAATACAATAAGAGTTATGGAAAATCAATATTATTTAATAAGAAAAACAGAAGAACTCGATGGAACATGCTATTTTGAATTCTTACCAGGAAAATATCAGGATAAGTGTTGGAATAGCCACTCAGTTTACTTAACTGAAGATAGTGCAGCTTTTGTTGAAGACATTTTTCATCAAATTTCCAATGAATATGATCATTACTCATTCACAGAATTAAATAAAGAGCAAATTCAACTATTTTTAACTCTTATAGATTCTCGAATATCTAAAATGAAATCTACGAAACAATACAAATTAGAATCAACAATATTTTCCGAATATTATTACAACTATCTTATGAATGACTATATCAAATATAAGAAACAAATAATTACATTATTGTTTGATTTTAAAATATGGCTTAGTGAAATAATCCAATCATATGATAGAATAACAATTATGGGTTTATAATCCTTTGCGAATTGAAATAGGGAAATATTAAGATGGCGGTAGAACAAAGATTTGCACCAGATTCGGCTATGTCAAGAATCCTGCTTTTTCGCTTCGCGGCAGGATTATCGCCATATACGCCGAACAGGTGAAATCGACGTTCTAAAGATAAAATTAATAAATATGTTTATTTTATAATAAAATAGTAATAAACTTTCTCTTTAATAAGGTGTAGTATGAAGATAAAACTAGAGAAGAAAGAATTCCACATTTGTGACAATAAATTTATCCTACCTGTAAAATTCTTTAAAATTATTAAAGATAATATAACGATAAATAGAATTTCAGCTACTTTAGTCCATGAGAGTGGGAAGTCTACAACGATAAATACAGCAATGGAACATACTGATAGTAAAATAGACTTTCCTTTCAAAATAAATGGTAGTAATATTAACAACGATTACCAAATATTTTTAACTATTAACCTTGATGAAATTAGTCATAATGATAAAGTTGTACTTAATTTCCATTTTGAGAATGAGTATGAATCATATATCATAGACTTTAAAATCAGTGGTTTATTTGAAAAAGATCAAATTACTCATAGTTCAATAAAAAGAAATAGTAACTCAAAAAGAGCAGCCTTTTTATCAATATTCTTGATTTTGTCATTTATTCTTTTTCAATATTGGGAAATTAATAATTATATTGCAAACTACAGTCCTTTAAGTGATTTATTTAAAATTACTCCCTTATTTGTAACTTTTTTACTTGCTTATATTAGCTTGCAACCTAAGTTGATTAAGACATTACTTTTGAAACAGATTCATGGAGTATTCAATTATTTTCAATTTCCTGAATTTTATTTTGGATCAACAACAATAAAAATCCTAAAACATAGTGTCTCTATAATATTTATTATTTTATTATTATTAGCGTCAATCATGTTAAATATTGCATTTAAAAAAATAGAATTACAACAATTAGATGAGAGTTCAAATAGACATTATTATATCAATGAAAAAAAATTAAATAGCTCAGTATATGTTTATTTGTATGATTATAATAAGATAAAAATTGGATTTGAAAGAAATAATGACTCTCCTTTCATTGTTGGTGATATTGAAAAATTATCTTCAATTAGCGAATATATTCAACTTTTCCAAGGTACCTATCAAAGTTCTTTTAAAGATAGGTCATTTAATTGTTATACAAATGATAGCTATTCATTTTCTGAAATCTTAAGAAGAAGCACAGATGATAAACATTTTAAACAGATACTAACTCTTATGCAAAATGGAAACTCTGATTTCGTAAAATACAATGAAACAGATAATTCTTTTTCTATTGATACGGTAATAATGAAGCAAGCTGAAATAAAAGATTTTGAAAAATTATTTAATTCAATTTATGATGACGAAGATCGAGATGATTCACTACTTTGTGGTGTTGAATATGGGAATTTAGATTTCACAATGAAAGATCAATTTACTGAATTAAATGAAAAAATTAGAAAAAATTATAATGAGATTTTTACAAAAGAAAATATATATTTAACAGCAGACTCAATTTTTGATTATTACAAGAAATTGTATGAAGAATACGTTTATAACAAACGAACTGGACTTGCTAGATATAGGATGAAACAATCTATAGTTTTTCATTTAATTTTGACTCTTTATAAAGAAGCAAATCATAGAGAAAATGTTTGGATAGATGAAAATCAAATTGATAGTTTTGTAACTGATTTTGTCACACTTTTTCAAGATTTAAACCAAAATAGTTTGACCAATTTTGATGATATATCAGTAGAACTGTATTTAAGATTTCTTTTATCACTAGAAAAATATCAGATTATGGAATCGAATAAAATACATAATTGTATTGTCGGATTATTAAAAAATTCAACAAATAGCTATTATTTAATATATTTTAGAGCAATTATTGATGTTAAAGCTAATTATGATGATCCTAGATTAACATTTTTTTTAAAAGATGAAGTTAAAGGTTATTTAGAATTCCGGCAAGATGATTTAAAACTTATTTTAAATAATTATCCAGTTCTAAATAATGAGATAAGAGAATATATAAATAGTATTTTATTTAAAATTAATTAGGTGCAAAAAGACTTTAGAACAATTTCATGAACCCGACCCGGCTATGTCACAATTTTTGTAAGTCACTTCGCTCGACAAAAACTGCGCCATGTACGCCGTGCGGGTTATGAAGGCGTTCTACCGACACTAGAGGCGGATTACTTTTTTAAAAACAATTTCCGTATTTTAAATTCACATATTAATCCTCCTTCGGAGGATGAAGAATTTGAACTATATAAAGGACAATTGGAAATAATGCAAACCTCCCTTCATCTAGAACTGAGTTATTTGTTCAATAACTAAAATATAAAACACCAGATTGGAAAGAATGAAAAATGAAAAGAGTGGGATAATTTTTCTACAGATAAAAATGGATTTTGATACTTGAGGGCAATTTTATTATTTAAAATTTGACATTAGTTCTCCAACTGTTATTCTTGTGTTGGACAACAAAGGTGAACCACGATGAAAAAATATCTATTATTATTCATTCTCTTATTTCTGTCTCTTCTTTTATTTACTTCATGTAGCTTAATCAAAGAAGGTAAAATAGCTTCAAAAATTGAAGCTTTTGAAAATGGGCTAAGACACGCAACAAAATATTATACAATTTATGAACGGATGGATGCGTATAATGTCCCTGGTGTAAGTATTGCATTTGTTTATAATGGGGAAATTGAATGGGTAAAAGCTTATGGAATTGCTAATACTAATAATGAGAAAAAAGTAAATACAGAAACATTATTCCAAGCAGCTTCTATAAGTAAACCAATAACAGCATTGGCAGCACTTAAAATGGTAGAAGAAGGATATTTAGCGCTTGATGAGGATATTGAAGCTTATTTAAAAACATGGAAAATTCCAGAAAATGATTTTAATAAAGATGAAAAAGTAACTTTGAGACGCTTACTTACACACACTTCGGGATTTAATGTTCATGGATTTCCTGGATACAAAGTCAATGAAGTACTCCCTGGTATTAATTCTGTTCTTAATGGTCTTGGGAATACTTCTCCTATAGTCTTAACAGATACACCAGGTAAGAAATGGGCATACTCGGGAGGTGGATATACTGTAATACAAAAAGTTATAGAAGATGTAACTAATAAATCTTTCGAAGTATATATGGAGGATTCCATATTAAAACCTATTGGCATGAGCAACAGCACTTTTGAGCAACCTTTACCACCAGATTTACAGTTTAATGCAAGTGCAGCATATGACCAAAGAGGAAATATTATAGATGGATTATGGCATAATTACCCAGAAAAAGCTGCTGCTGGTCTGTGGACAACTCCTACAGATTTGGCAAAATATTGTATAGAGATTTATAGGATAATATCTGATAAACCAAATGGTGTCATTTCTAAAGATATGGCACAACAAATGATGACAAAACATATGAATGATTGGGGACTTGGTATGTATATCGGAGGTAGGGAAGAAAATATTTATCTTGTGCATGATGGAAAAAATGAAGGATTTACTAGCAAATTAATCATGTTGCCATATCATGGAACAGCTCTAATTGTAATGACTAATGGTGATAGTGGGTATGGACTGATTGAAGAAATACAGCAGGCATTAATTGAAGTATATGAATTGTAATATGAATACTTCATAACAGATGCTTACTTAACATTCATTTAATAATAAACACGCTGTAGAACAAAGTTTTGCACCAGATTCGTCTTTGTCATAAATACTGCTGTTCAGCTTCGCTGGCAGTATTTACGCCAAGTACGACGAACAGGTGAAAACGACGTTCTACCGACACTAGAGCCGGATTATTGATTTTTTTGAACAATTTACGTTTTCAATTTTCGGAACAATTTCTAATCCTCCTTCGGAGGATGAAAACATATGGGCTATAAATAAATCAGAATTGGAAAGTATGCAAAGAATTTCGGTTTTGTGAATTTTAATCTCCGGTGGTAGATTATTTAAAGGCAATAAATGAGAGGTATTATGAGAATAGTATTTATACGACATGGGGAAAGCGAAGCTAACACTCAGAAAATTATTTCAAATACAGGATATACTCATGGATTAACAGAAAATGGTTATGCCCAAGCAACAAATCTTGTAAAGAAACTAAAAATAAATATCCGAATCCTTCCAAGATCATTTCAAGTCCTCTAAAAAGGGCAGATGAGACCGCTAAAATTATCAGTAAATATTATAACTCAGAATATATAATCGATAATCGCTTAATTGAATTCCATACGGGAATACTTGAAGGTAAAAGTGATGATAATAGCTGGAATCAATTATTTAAACTATGGAATAAATGGATAACAGACGATCAAGCTTCGAATGAATCACTACCTGGTGGTGAAAGTCGTGATGATGTTGTTAGAAGATTAGATCATTTTTTTAAAGATCTAATAGCTGACAATAACGAAAATGATATAATTTTCTGTATTAGTCATGGAGGAGTAATAATAACTGGAATACCAAACGTTCCAATTATTAAAAATACTGAAAATCTAAAACACTATGATCTTAAGAATACTGATATAGTAGAAATTTTATATACTAAAAATGAAGGTTTTATTTGCAAAAATTATGGGCCAGCTTAATAATAAAACACGGTAGAACAAGCAATTGAACGTGACATTTCTATTGTCAAGTTTCTTGCAGAGCTATTAACCATAACGGATTAGACTTCATACTATCTCGGAGAAGGGATTCTGTTAAAAAAGCAAGAAAATCGCCAATGCCTGGCAAGCCAGGCCGAAATGCACGTTAATTGGACGTTCTACCGACACGAGAGACAATTTTTTGATTTCCTATACAATTCTTTTTTTTAAATCAGAACTTAATTAATCTTCCTTCGGAAGATGGGAGAAAATTGCTAAATAAAGATCAAATTTTAAAATTTGCAAAGATATTATTGATGACTTTGTTTATTCAAATACAACAGTTTTTGCAATATTGCTAGTTTTTCCAATTATTATTTGACACTCACTGTTATGCTGTTATACTTGTATAGTACAGTTAAATAATAAAGGAGATTTCATGAATCAAAACAAGATAATTCTCGTATTTTTTACATTTATTCTAGCAGCATGTACCCCAAAACAAGTTGCATTGGAAGAACGATTTGGTTATCAATTAGTTAATTCTGAGGATCATAAACTTGCAACAAAGACATTTGGTAAAGGAAATGTGACAATTATTCTTGAAGCTGGTCTTAATACTCAGTGTAAAACTTGGATAGATTCAGGGATAGTCTCAAATCTAGAAAAACATGCGAAAGTCATAATATATAGTAGACCGGGCATCTATCCATCTGATAACTCAGAACATCCAGCAAATATCAGTAATATGATTAAAGATCTGGATGCTGTAATAAATAAACTTGCTAAAGGTGAAAAACTGATTTTAGTCGGTCATTCTTTAGGAGGAGTAATAATCAGAGCATATAGTATAAAATACCCTAAAAAAGTTGATGGTTTGGTTTTTGTCGATACAGCGCACGAAGTCTTTATTGATGCAACACAAGAAGAGGTTATAGCGCATTTGTCTGATATGGGTGTACCTGACACCGATCCATACTATAAAGAAATGATCGAAATGAGAAATACTTTAGAATATATATCTAATATAGGAACTCTACCTGATATTCCAGTTATTTCATTATCTGCTTTAGGTTTAGAAAAAGATCCGCTTGATAATAAAGAAAGACGATTGTTAAAAGAACTTAATGATGATTTAAGTATTGGATTATCTGATTTTACTAATATAGAAGTTTCTGATAGTGGACATTTTATACAGAACGATCAGCCGGATATTTTAATATCGGCTATTTTAGATGTTCTTAGAAAAATTAAATAAAAGGCATCTTAAAGCAAGAATCTATATATTAAAAACTGATTCTTGCTTTAAATTCAAACAATGATAAAATACTCGGTAGAACAATCGAATGAACAGTGACAGAGCCTATTGTCAGGGTATCTGCTACTTCACTTCGTTCTGGAGCAAATACCCCGCCAATTCCTTTCGCTTCGCTACAGGATCGAGTCTGCACGTTATTCGGGCGTTATATTTATTTAAATTGCAAACTAAAAAGAAGAATTAATGGAATGTAGATTTTGTGATATTGCGAATAAAAAAGTTATTTCCAAAATAGTGT
The DNA here is from genome assembly GCF_014207565.1 of Spirochaeta isovalerica. Classification (NCBI taxonomy): domain Bacteria; kingdom Pseudomonadati; phylum Spirochaetota; class Spirochaetia; order Spirochaetales; family Spirochaetaceae; genus Spirochaeta; species Spirochaeta isovalerica. The sequence goes on from NZ_JACHGJ010000010.1 coordinate 158,631, forward strand.
ATGAAGATAATAAAATTATTGCTTTTTTAGATCGTTTCCCAGTTAACCCAGGGCATGTTCTTGTTATCCCGAAAGAGCATTATTCCAGCATATGGCAGCTTGAAAATGAACTATATACCTCAATATTTAAAATAGTGAAACAGATTTCTAGTTCTATTCAAGAAGAAATAGAACCAGAAAAAATAGGTCTCTTAGTCGCAGGTTATGATATTGATCATTGCCATATTCATATTATTCCGATGTACTCTCGAGACGATGTTGCTACAAAACGTGTTCATAACAATGCATGGATAGAAGCAGATATTAAAGAGCAAGAAAAGCTTGCTATAAGACTTCGAAAAAGAATTTCATCTTTAAAATGAGTGTCCTCAAACTCCATCCTTGGAGTTTGGGAATATTGTACAAATTCGTCGAACTCATCACTTAACAGCAAGTTTATGCTACAGCCCTTCGGGCTTCCGGGCTCCGCCAAATTTTCCTCTGTCAAAATTATTGCTTTTAAGGTTATACTGCTATAAAACTATGATAGTTTGATATTGAAACGGTTTATTGGTTTATCATGCAGTAATTTCACCAGTCCTGCGGATCGGAAAACTTCAGATACTTGCGAACCGTTAAGTGACATGTCCGACTAGTCGGGATTATAGAACTCGCCTGTCCGTGGGCGAATAAAGATATTAGGAGTTATCATTGGTAAATATAATTCAAATACATGATGATAAAGAAAAATCAAATATAACTCGCAGAATATTAGAAAATTTACCGGAATGGTTTGGTGATAAAGAATCTCTTGAAAAATATGTTAATACTGTTAAAGGAAAGCCTTTTTATGCTGCAGTAGAAGAAAATAAAAATTCCATTGGTTTTCTCAGCTTAAAGCTACACAATAAATATACTGCTGATTTATATGTCACAGGAATCCTGAAAAAGTATCATAGACAAGGTATTGGAAAATTATTAGTACAAAGAGCAGAATCCTATCTGATGAAAAATAAATATAAGTTTTTTATGGTTAAAACTCTAGGAGAGTCATCCAGCGATGAGTCATATGCTAAAACAAGAAAGTTTTATTTTAGCCAAGGATTTTATCCTATGGAAGAAATCAAAGAGATATGGGGAGAGAAGAATCCCTGTTTGATAATGGTAAAGAATATTGAGAACGATTATTGAAAATCAAAATATAACCAAAAAATGCAACTGACAGCCCTACTGTCACAAATACTGCTATTCGCTTCGCGGCAGTATTTGCGCCAGCTTTACGGTCTGCAGCTGATTTTGGCGTTATATAGCAAAAAAGGTTTAAAAATGAAAAAAATACAATTTATTTTATTAGTTATTCTCATAATAAGTTGTTCAAATAATGATGAAAAAGATATTACGGCAACAGAGAATAGTGATAATATCAATAAAACTGAAGAACAAAATCAAAAAGAAACTGATATAAGTATTCCTCTACCAAAAGAGGAAATTCTCAAATCAAAATATCTATCGAAGAATGAGATACTAAGAGAAATTAATTCAAATATATTAACTTCAGAGAGTTCCGATTCAATAATTCTCCTTAATGATACAAATCTAAGATATTTGAATGAGTATGAAGAGCCTAATTTAGATATATTACTTGTTTATGATTCAGTAGAGAATCAAATGTTATTACACCCATTCGATTCTCTTTGCCTTGTAAATCAAGGAAGAACTAAAAATCTTGATTCTGTTAATCATCTTTCTGAAAGACTTGGAGAATTCTATGAATACTTCTACCTAACTGATTTTAACAATAATGGGATTAAAGAGATTTTTGGATTTCGCGTAACCGGAATATCATTTGAACCAGAAATTTGGGAATATCAAAATGGTGAATTTATTAATCTCTTTCCTCTAGAAAAAGATCTAGATCTACCTGTTTTAAACTATTTGGATATTACTGATGATAAAATTTCTGTTTGGTACGCTAGATATGGAAAAACGGATAATGATATTTATCAATATTATTGGGGTGACAGTAGTAATAGATTTTTAAGAAAAGCGCACATCATTGGAACTAATGAAATGCTAGAATCAGTTACTTCCGGTCAATATACGACTGATGAATTAATAAATGATGCTTTTAAAGAATATTTGGATCAATATCTAGAGGAAATTTCAGAATGGAGAAATACGACTGATATTACTGAGTTACCAAAACTAGAAATTACAGATATGGGACTTACTCTACCTGCTTCAACTAATCAATTGATGGATAATCCTCCTGTTTATTGGCATGAAAACGAATTTATTGGTTCAATTCCATTTATTGTCAAAATTCTTCCTGAGAATGAATCATCTTTATTTCTTCAGGAAATTGAGAATGCACTTTCTGATCATTATAAAACAAGACCAGATACCCAGGACATGGGATTTGAAAATCTAGATTCTACACAATTTTATACTGCTGCATTAGCCGAAGTATATGGTTTCTCTAGACTATTTGGTCCGACCATGGCAGGGAATAGAACATATCTTCTTATTAAGAAAGATAACCAATTTAGAGAATATAATGATTTGGGATCTATTCTTTACAATGGATATATACCTTGGAAGCCATCTGGTATGAATTTCTTATTAATTGAAGAATTTGAAGATGGCTCATTTAAAGTTATTAAAGAAGGTGCAGCTGGTTAAAAATCACTATATAACAAAGTTTTGCAGCAGAATTGCCTATGGCACAGTTTTTGAAGTCGCTTCGCTCAGTTCAAAAACTCCGCCATGCACGGCAATCAGCTGAAAACGACGTTATGTGGAATAAGGAGAATTTAATTGAGAAAATTATTATTAACTGTGATATTGATGTTCGGAATTCTATTAAGTTCCTATGCAAACGATTCATTTTCATATAGAGAATCAGGATCAGGATTGATTCTCTTAACAAAAAATGAAGGGATTTCTATGAGTTCTGAGTTATTAAAATATGATTATAATAACAAAAATTATGAGATCACCTACACTTTTGAAAATTTAACAACAAACGATCAAGATATTACAATTGCATTCCCTGTATCTAGCAATGGTTATGATGGTTATGAGATGGAACTATATAATACTGCTGAAGAATGGATGCAATCGACATATCATTTTGTAACTGAAATTGATGGTATTAGTTATGAACGCGAATTAATGAAATTAAAGCCTGAAAGCGCTACAATTGATTATGACTATGCTTTTGTTCTTGATATAAGCATTCCCAGTAAAAGCGATATTACAATAATTGATAAATATGGAAGCAAAGGTAATAGTGAATATTATTATGATTACTTTTATCCAAATAGTAATGATCTCCAAACAATGATCTGGTATACAGATATTAATCAAAAATATATCCTTGAAACAGCTAATAGTTGGTCTGGAACCATAACTGATTTTGAAACAGTTTATAGTGTCGGATTTTATAGTAACTTTTTCACTCTTGGAAATGACATATATTTCTTCAATAATAACCAGTTTCAATCAATCAGATTTGATTCTAACTACAACGAGATGAATCTAGAATATTCCGAAAATGCAGATACTGCTAGATTAAATTACACTATGGATTTTAATAATTTTGAACCAATAAAAAACCTAGAATCAGAACTTATCATTCGAAAAACTGACTCAATCAATGCATTAACATTTAGTGGTACAATATTCGAGTATCTTAATAGTAATTATTACAATATAGATCATATTAACTATATGCTAGATATGATTTTTAAGATTTTTCCTCAAGATCAATTCAATGACATATTATTTAATGCAATACTAAAAATGGATAAATATTATAACGACAATGAATTAAGAGATATGTATTTTTCTGATCATAAAAGCTATATAGCAACTGAAATAGTGACTTTATCTAGATTTTTTCTTAATAAATTGTTTGCACAAGAAGGTTATGTCTTTAATTCAGAGAAATGGAATAATATTTTCTCGTATTTTGATTGGTACAATCCAACAACAAAAAATGTTTCATTTAACTCATTAGAAGAATCACAAATTGAGAAGATTAAACAAATTCGAAGTACATATAGTACAATATCTGAAGAGGAATTATCAAATGATAACTTTTTGATGCCTAAATTACAGTTGCAATATCAAGGAAAATAAAACACCACATAACAATCGAATGAACCTGATTTTCCTATGTCAAGAATCCTGCTTTTCTGCTTCGCAGGCAGGATTCTCGCCATCTACGGAAAACAGGTTATTCGGGCGTTGAGGCTGTAGAATAAGTCATTTTCCTTTCAGTTATAAACCAATCGTGGTAAAAATTTCTTAACTGGGAGGGAAATATGGCTCGATACAAGTATTATTCCTATGAACAGCAGCTGATGATTCCTGTTAATCTAAAAAATCAGATTTTACCCGACACCTTTGAGCATACTTTAAATAGAGTAATAGATAGTCTCGATCTATCTGTCTTCAATAATAAATATGCAAATGATGAAACGGGAGCTCCCGCTTATGACCCGGCCATATTGCTGAAGGTTGTCCTTTTCGCCTATTCCCGGGGAATTATCAGCAGCCGGAAAATAGCCAGGCTCTGCGAAGAGAATATAGTTTGTATGGCATTGGCCGCCGACACAAAACCTCACTTTACTACTATCGCTGATTTCATATCCTCTATGGATCAGGAATGCATTTACCTATTCACAAAAATCCTCTCTATCTGCTATTCAGAGAACCTGATCGGAAAGAATATGTTTGCGATTGACGGTTGTAAGATTTCCTCCAATTGCTCGAAGGAATGGAGTGGAACAAAGGAAGAACTGCTAAATAAATCAGAGAAGATAAGGCGTTCTGTAAGTTATCTAGTTTCCAAACACAAAAGAACTGATGCCAATCTTGAAAATGACAAACAGAGGGAACGGGAGAAAAGAGCCATTGTTAATCTTACCGAACAGGCCAATAAAATATCAGCCTGGCTCGATGAAAATGAAGATAGGATCGGTGTTCAGAACAAACCGGTGAAGAGCAATATTATAGATAACGAAAGCGCCAAGATGTCCACTGGCCACGGTGTGGTCCAGGGATATAACGGTATTGCAGCAGTGGATGATAAGCATCAGCTGATAGTCTGGGCAGGAACCTATGGTGATGCCAATGAATCCAGGCATCTGGAAGAAGTACTTACCGGAATAGAGGATAACTGCAGAGAATCAGGTATTGATGAGAATATATATAATAAAGTGACAGTGACCGCCGATACGGGATATCACAGCAATCGCAATATGGATTTGCTTCAGGAAAAAAGAATAGATGCTTATATTCCAGACAACCAGTTCCGCAAAAGAGATATCAGATTCAAGGATGCCGGAGAACACAAAAAGCAAAGAGTTGTTAACTGGAAACCGAAGAAGGGAAAAAAGTATTTCCGACCGGATGATTTTCATTTCGATGCCATTACCGGAAGTCTTGTGTGCCCATCGGGATATCCCATGTGGTGTAAGGGAAGAAACTTCAAATCATCAACAGGCCTGACAGGGCAGGCATTCATGGGACATATAAAGAATTGCAAAATCTGTAAACTGCGGTCCAAGTGTCTGAGGAATAAGAATACGAAAGCCCGGCAAGTCGTAATTTTTGATAAGGTTGAAAACGCGACAGAGCAAATGAAGAGGAAAATCGATACTGCCTATGGGCGGAGTGTTTATTCTAAAAGAATGGGGATAGTCGAGCCGGTCTTTGGACATATAAGAGGAACTCTTAAACTGGATCGATTCTCTTTACGAACCCGGCAGAAGGTGAATAATCAATGGTTATTGTATTGTATGGTCCACAATATCGGGAAAATTAACCGGTATGGGAAATGAGAGAGAAAGAAAAGTAGAGAAATATAATGAGAACCCGTATAATGGGTGTGAAAAGGACCTAATTAGAGTTTAAAAGAACCTGGAAATATCCAAAGAAGCCCAATATTAGATATATCCTTATGGTAAACACGATCTTTTTAAGGGTTATTCTACAGCCTCGTTATCCAGCCTTCGGCCGCGAAGAATAGAATTTTATGCTTGTCGATAGCATCAAATGATACTATCATGAAGCTGTGAAACCACCGTACGATATTACAAAAACGATATTAAATTTATATGGGCAAATTACAGAGGCTT